>JAFIEL010000089.1 GCA_020832585.1 Natronohydrobacter sp.
GTGGAGAGGGAAGCATGGCACTGCTCAGCTTCGAACGAAAATACCGCGTGCCGGGCGGCACGCTGGTCGGCGGGAATCTGTTCGACTTTTGGGTTGGGCCATTCTACGTCGGCTTTTTTGGCGTGACGACGGTTTTCTTTGCCGTTCTCGGCACGCTTCTGATCTTCTGGGGGGCTGTGCTGCAAGGCACATGGAATCCCTGGCTGATCTCGATCAATCCGCCGCCTCTGTCCTATGGGCTGGGTCCGGCACCGCTGCTTGAGGGCGGGCTATGGCAAATCATCACCATCTGCGCCATCGGCGCTTTCGTGTCCTGGGCGCTGCGCGAAGTTGAAATCGCGCGCAAGCTGGGTATGGGTATGCATGTGCCCTTCGCTTTTGGCGTCGCGATTTTTGCCTATCTGACGCTGGTGGTTTTCCGCCCCATTCTGATGGGCGCATGGGGACATGCTTTCCCCTATGGCATCTGGACGCATCTCGATTGGGTGTCCAATGTCGGCTATACTTACGGCAATTTCCACTACAACCCGGCACATATGATCGCGGTGAGTTTCTTCTTCACCACGACCCTGGCGCTGGCGTTGCATGGCGCGCTGGTTCTGTCCGCCGCCAACCCCAAGAAGGGCGAAGTCATGAAAACGCCCGACCATGAAGACACGTTCTTCCGCGATCTGATCGGCTATTCGGTCGGCACGCTGGGGATTCACCGTCTTGGCCTGCTGCTGGCGCTCAATGCCGGGTTCTGGTCGGCGGTCTGTATCGTGATTTCAGGCACGATCTGGTTCGACCAGTGGGTGTTCTGGTGGGATTGGTGGCTCGATCTGCCCTGGTGGCGCGATATCGCAGGAGGCGTCAATGGCTGAGTATCAGAATATCTTTACCCAGGTTCAGGTGCGCGCTGCACCTGAGATGGGGATGGTCGAAGGCGTCGAGCTGGAAAACCGCACAAAATCGGCCAGCTTCTCCAATCTTGCAGGCTGGTTCGGCAATGCTCAGCTCGGGCCGATCTATCTTGGCGCGATGGGTGTGCTCAGCCTTGCGGCAGGGACCGTCTGGTTCGTCATGGTGGGCCTGTGGTTCTGGGATCAGGCGGGTTATAACCCTGCCGTGTTCCTGCGCGATCTGTTCTGGCTCTCGCTCGATCCGCCTGCGCCCGAATATGGCCTCGGCATCCCGCCGATGCGCGAAGGGGGCTATTTCCTGATCGCATCCTTCTTCCTGCTCATCTCCGTGATGGCATGGTGGGTGCGTACATGGCTGCGGGCAGAGGCACTTGGCATGGGTAAACATGTCTCCTGGGCGTTCCTGTCGGCGATCTGGCTGTTCCTTGTGCTGGGCCTGTTCCGTCCACTCTTGATGGGATCGTGGTCTGAAGCTGTCCCTTACGGCATCTTCACGCATCTGGACTGGACCAACCTGTTCAGCCTGCGTTACGGCAACCTCTTCTACAACCCGTTCCACGCGCTTTCGATCGTGTTCCTTTATGGCTCGGCCCTGCTGTTCGCCATGCATGGGGCAACCATTCTGGCCGTGTCCCGCTTCGGTGGCGACCGCGAGCTGGAGCAGATCGTGGACCGTGGCACGGCATCGGAACGCGCCGCCCTGTTCTGGCGCTGGACGATGGGCTTCAATGCCACGATGGAAGGGATTCACCGTTGGGCCTGGTGGTTTGCGGTTCTGACGACCCTGACGGGCGGTATCGGTATCCTGCTTACGGGCACGGTGGTCGATAACTGGGCTGTCTGGGCTGAAGAGCGCGGCTTCCGTCCGACCTACGATTAAGGAGCGATAGACATGGCTGAACATGACTATATCCAGGAGAGCCCAACCCAAAGGCTGCGCAACTGGGTTCTGTCGGAAATGATGCGCGGTGCGGGTTATGCCCTGGCCTTTCTTCTGGCGATTGGCGTGATCTATGGCGTGATCTGGGGTGTCGGGCAGCTACTGCCGGATGAGAGCAAGAGCGCGCCCCCCCCCATGCCCTACTCGTCGCTGAGTGCGCCGATGGTGGTGGCAAAGGCATAAGACTTGGGACAGGCGGGACCAACCCGCCTGCCCCCACCAAGGTTCGGACCACATAGCCGGTTCGGACGCGGGCTTGTGACGCCCGGTTCCCTTTCCTGTTGGCGACAGGAAACTGGTGCCGTGCGGGGCAACCCCACGGCACCCTTTTTCTTTCTGAAATGGTTTTTCAGATCGTGAAAAAAGACGCGGCCATAACAGCATTGCTTTTTTCGCCTGACGAAAAAGGCTTTCAAAAAAGGGAACGCAATGGAACAGTCACACACCCCTCATCTTGACCGCGTGGCAGGCCCTGCCGATCTGCGCGATCTCTCCGACAGCGAGCTGGAAGCCCTTGCCCATGAGTTGCGGCAAGAGACCATCGAGACTGTCAGTCGCACCGGCGGGCATCTGGGTTCCTCGCTTGGCGTGGTCGAATTGACTGTCGCCTTGCATGCGGTGTTTCGCACGCCGTTTGACAAGCTGATCTGGGACGTGTCGCATCAATGCTACCCCCACAAGATCCTGACGGGCCGTCGCGACCGGATGAGCACTCTGCGCCAGAAAGACGGCCTCTCGGGTTTCACCAAGCGCACGGAATCCGTATTCGATCCCTTTGGCGCGGCGCATAGCTCGACCAGTATCTCTGCCGCGCTGGGTTTCACCATCGGCCGCGACATGGGCCAGCCCACAGGGGATGCGATTGCCGTGATCGGCGATGGCTCGATCACTGCAGGCATGGCCTATGAGGCGTTGAACAATGCCGGTGCCGAAGGGCGGCGGATGTTCGTGATCCTGAATGACAATGACATGTCGATTGCCCCGCCGGTCGGCGCGATGAACACCTATCTGAACCGCCTGAATGCGCCGCATGCGTCGCTGTCCGAAGTCGCGCAGGGGTTCATTGCCGCCCTGCCGCAAAGCTTGCGTGAACAGGCGCTGGCCGCCCGGACCCGCGCCTGTGGCGGCCCGCCCGATGCGACGATGTTCGAGCATCTGGGCTTTACCTATATCGGCCCGATTGACGGCCATTCGATGCCCGACCTGCTGGCGACATTGCGCATGGCCCATACGCGCGCCGAAGGGCCGGTGCTGATCCATGTGCGCACGATCAAGGGCAAGGGCTATGCGCCCGCCGAAGCGTCGGATTGCTGCTATCATGGTGTTGCGAAATTCGATCTGGCCTCGGGGGCGCAGGTCAAATCGAAACCCAATGCGCCAAGCTATACATTGGTATTCGGGCGCGCCCTGACCGACGAGGCCGCGCGCGATCCGACAATTGTTGCGGTCAGTGCCGCGATGCCCAATGGCACCGGCGTCGATATCATGGGCAAGCGCTTTCCGCGCCGGGTGTTTGATGTGGGCATTGCCGAACAGCATGCCGTGACCTTCGCCGCCGGGATGGCGGCCAGCGGGCTGAAGCCGTTTTGCGCGATCTACTCGACTTTCCTGCAGCGCGGGTATGACCAGATCGTGCATGATGTGGCGCTGCAAAACCTGCCCGTGCGCTTCGCCATCGACCGCGCCGGGCTGGTCGGTGCGGATGGGGCGACCCATGCGGGCAGTTTCGATGTGGCCTATCTGGCGAACCTGCCGAATATGGTGGTGATGGCCGCAGGGGATGAGGCGGAACTCGTGCATATGGTGGCCACAGCCGCCGCGCATGATGCAGGCCCGATTGCGTTTCGCTATCCGCGCGGCGAAGGGATGGGGGTGGAGTTGCCGGAACGTGGCAAGCCGCTGGAGATCGGCAAGGGCCGGGTGTTGCGCGAGGGGTCTATGGTGGCACTCCTGTCCTTCGGCGCGCATCTGCCCGAGGTGATGCTGGCCGCCGAGGCGCTGGAGGCGCGCGGTGTGACCTGCACGATTGCCGATGCGCGGTTTGCCAAGCCGCTGGATACGGATCTGATCCGCCAACTCGCCAGCCATCACGAGGCGCTGATCACGGTGGAACAGGGCGCGCAGGGTGGTTTCGGCGCGCATGTGCTGCATTATCTGGCCAATGAGGGGCTTCTGGAACGGCGACTGGCCGTGCGCACCATGACCCTGCCGGACCGGTTCATAGATCAGGCCAGCCCGGCGCAGATGTATGCCGATGCAGAATTGAGCGCAGACCATATCGCTCGCGCGGCATTGAGCGCGCTGGGGATCGAGACACTTTCCAGATATGACAAGCGTGCTATCATTTAAGATACAGAACATCACAGGGAGATTTTCAATGGCACAATCCGAGATGAAGAATGCGCCCCCGTTGTATGGCTGGATAATTGCCGTGGCGGCTGGGGCTGTTGCAACAGGCGTTTCGCTGTTGCTGGTCGGGATCGAGGGCAATGGTTCGGTGGCCATCGGCGCTGTGATCGCGCTGGTCGTCGGGATCATCTTTACCATTGCCGAAACACCCCCGAAACCTGCCGCCCCGCGTGTTGCGGCACCGGCCCCCACGCCCAAGGCTGCAGAACCAGCGGCCGCTGCACCCGCTCCTGTCGCTGCTGCGGCCCCTGTCGCCGCTGCAGCCCAGAGCACTGACAGCGTCGCGACCGCGGAAGACACCGGCACGAAGCCCGAGATGCTGACGGGTCCGGTCGGCGCGGCTGATGATCTGAAGCAGATCAGCGGTGTCGGCCCTGTGCTGGAGGGTAAACTCAATGAACTGGGAGTGTATCATTTCTGGCAGGTCGCCCGCTGGACCCCGGCAGAGGTTGCTTGGGTTGACGGGTATCTGAATTTCAAGGGCCGGATCGAGCGCGACGAATGGATCCGGCAGGCGGGTGTGCTGGCGCAAACCAGCCCTGCGAAACCGCCCGCGTGATTCTGGAGCAGGGGCGCGGCCCCGGTCTGCTGGCCGAGACCGGCCAGCAGTGGCGCTGTGTGTCTGATCAGGTCATGGGCGGCGTCAGTCGCGGGCAGGTTCAGCGCGCGAGGATCGACGGCGAGAGCGCCCTTCATCTGACCGGCACGGTCAGTCTGGAAAACAACGGTGGTTTCCTGCAGATGGCACTTGCCCTGTCAGCGCCCGGCGAGGTGCTGGATGCGTCAGGCTATCATGGGCTGGAATTGCGGGTCCGGGGGAACGGTGCGCGCTACAATCTGCATCTGCGCAGCGCCGACATGACGGCGGTCTGGCAATCCTGGCGCATCAGCTTCGAGACTTGCAGCGAATGGCGCGACCTGACCTTGCCCTTCGCGCAATTCACACCGCATCGCACGGATTTGCCGGTCAATCCGGCACGACTGACGCGGCTGGGGCTGGTGGCGATCGGGCAGGTCATGCAGGTCGATCTGGCGCTGTCGCGGCTGGCGCTGGTCGCGGATCAGAACCTGCGGTCTCAGAACCTGCGGTCATAGGGTTGGACAATGGCCAGAACAGCGGGCGCGCAGCCCTCGCCGATTTCCAGCCGGGCCATGCGGATGTCGCACATCAGATAGCTTTCGGGGGTCTTGTCGATCAGGCTGACGGCTTTCACATCTGCCGCGCTGCCCTGTTTGCAATCGGCCAGCCCCAGCGAGATACGGTCCTGATCAAAGCGGTTCTCGCCCAGATGGCGCAGGTAATGCACGCCGCTGGTATCGCCGAAGCGCTTGGGAAAAAGTTTGCGCAGCTTGTGGTTTTCGGCGGAAACCGCGCCGGATTCCAGATCGACCAGCAGGGCGGCAACGGGCATGTCGTGAAAGATGATCTCGAACTTGCGGCGCTCGGCTTCGAGCGCGTCATTGGCCTGTCGCAACTGTTCGACCTGCACCTCGATTTCCACCTGATGGGTCAGCAGATCCAGCGCCAGTTCGTCGATACTGACATCATCGCGCTGAAGCATGGCTTTGAGGGACGGCAATCTGCCATTCAGCAGCAATTCCTCGATGCGCCTGCGCGCATGGTCTTCATGACCGTGGATCTGCTGGTTGGGCCTTGTCATAGCGTGCTTTCTTCACCTGCAGGAATGTTCAGATTAGAAATATCCAGATGTGTTACCACGCACCCCCCATCACGCAAAGGCGACGCATGCATCAGGAACCAACGCTTCTGTGTGGGGGAATGGCAGGGATATATCAAGGAAAAATGTAAAACCTCGCCTCCAAGCAGCTGACGCAACCCGTCCAGCGCGCTCCGGGCTGTCGGGTCTTTGAGGGACGAATCTTCCAGGATCCGCAGGTAATTGACCCTCTGGCCGCGTGCCAAAGTGCTGGGCCCGCCATTTTCTTCTGCGAAGGCCCGCCATGCGGCGTTCACCAGTTTGATCCGTCCTGTCGCATCCAGAACCGCCATGTTTTGCGGGGCCGCGTCGATCACGGATTGCAGATAGCGCATGGCCTGCACGCTGGACACGTCGATGAAGGACAGCACCATGCGCGATTCCACAGAAGAGCGCCCGGCGAAAGGCTGGATCGAGACAAGCCAACTGCGGTTCTCGCGGTCGATCACTTCCTGCTGCGCCGTCGAGCCGCGTTCCTGCGCCTCGGTGATGGCCTTTTCGAGGTCGAAACCGTCGAGCGAGTGATTGATGTCCAGCAGCGGGCGGCCAATATCATTCTCGCGCAGGCGGAAAATATCGGTCGCCTGCGCCGAGAAGCGCGTGATCCGCCCATAGCCATCAAGGAAGATCAGCGGGATTCGCGCGGCGCGCGACAGCCCTTCGAGATCGGCATAGGCCTCATTCAGTTGCAGGATCTTTTCCTGCAATTCGGCGTTGACCGTGTGCAGCTCTTCATTGACGGATTGCAGCTCTTCATTGGTGCTCTGCAATTCCTCGTTTGATGCCATCAGCTCTTCATTGCTGGCCTGCAATTCCTCGTTCGCGCTGCCCAGTTCCTCGACTGTGGTTTTCAGCGTCGCGCGCACCTGATCGAGTTCGGATTCCAGTTCCGCCGCGCGGCTGGCCGTCAGGCTTGCCAGATCCTGCGTCTGGCCGTCGCCCGATTGCGCAAAAGGGAGGTGGAGTTTCTCGAAACTCACGATCAACTGGCCCAGCATATCCTGACCGGGCACCTGCACCGGGCGGATTTCGATGCGCACGGGCATATCGAAGCCGAATTCCTCGTCCCCGTCGGGATACAGGATCACGGATTTCGTCAGCGTACGGTCGCGGATGGCCGAGTAGATCAGCGTCGAGACGATCGCCGCGACCTTGAAGGGCAGCAGGCTGACCAGATCGAGCGAAGCATCACCGGGTCGCAGGCGCAGGAAGGGCATCACATCGCCATAGACATGGCGGATCTCGCGGTTGCTATCGATCACCACAGCGGGCGGCACGAAAGCCTTGATCAGGCAAGTGGTGGCCGGGGCCAGCGCTTGCGTTGCATCGCTGAGCGGGCTGACAGCCGTGGCGTGCTTGTGGTAATTCGGGACAGGTCGGCGCTGTGCGGCGGTCAGCAGGAAATCTTCGGCCGAGAGATGGCGCAGCTCGCCGCGCAGGCGGAAGATCTTGCTGCGGGCAGAGACTGTATCGAGCAGCGGGGCCAGCTTGCCCGGTGCCTCGGACCCGCCCATGAACAAGGTGCCTGATCCTTTCAGCCCGAACAGCATCCGCCGCAAGGCGCGTTCCTGCGGTTCGGGCTTCAGGTAGATGATCATGTTCCTGCAGGAAATCAGGTTGATGTTCAGAAATGGAGGATCGCTGAGGATGTCATGGCGGGAAAAGACAATGCAGCGGCGCAGGCGCGATGTGACCTGATAATTGTCTTCCTCGATCTGGGTGAAATACCGGTCGCGCAATTCGGGCGGCATCGACTGCAACATGCGCGCCGGATAGATGCCGCTCGAGGCCTGCGCGACATAGCTGGATTCGATATCGGTCGCGAAGAGCTTGAGTTCGACATCAAGTCCCAGTTCGCGGATCGCTTCCAGCGCGACGATCGCCAGAGAATAGGCTTCCTGTCCGGTCGAGCAGCCGATGGACCACATCCGGTAACTGGCCTTGGACGCGCCTTGCAATGCCAGCAGATCGGGTTTGATCACTTGCAGGTCGAGATCGTCGAAAGCGTCCTTGTCGCGGAAAAACGATGTCACCGGGATCATCATTTCGCGGCGCAGGCGCTCGGTCTCGTCCTGGGCTTCTTGCAGCAGCGCCAGATAGCCGCGAATGTCACTTTTGCCGGTCGCCATCATCCGACGTTCCAGCCGTCGCACCATCGTATGCGGTTTGTAATTGGTCAGATCGATGTTGATCAGCGTGCCGATCTGCGCCAGCGTTTCGACAATGGGCGTGTCGTCGACATTGTCGAGCTTGATCAGATTGGGCGCGCGCTTTTCCTCGATCACGGTCTCGACGAATTTCGCAAGCTCTTCGGGGGTGCCGCTTTCATGTGCGAGCCCGGTTGCCAATGCGTTCAGCGGCATGCCGTCAAAGCCTGCACTGGCTGGTGTTTGCACCAGTGCCCAGCCGCCGGCATCGACGATGGAATGCAGACCCTCGGACCCGTCGGACCCGGTGCCGGACAGGACCACGCCCACGATCCGGTCGCAGCCCGCCCCGCCAAGGGAATGGAAAAACGCATTGATCGGAAAGGTCAGGCCAGTGATCGGGCGCGGGTCGAGATGCAGTTTGCAGTCAAAAAGTGTCATCGTCATGCCCGAGGGTATGACATAGACATGCCCGGCTTCGAGCCTGTCACCTTCGGCAGCGACCTTGACCGACATGGTGGTATTGCGCGCAAGCAGGCTGTCCATCATCGTCTTGTGGCTTGGCGCAAGGTGCTGGATCACCACAAAGGCGGCATCGAGATCCGGCGTGATCGCGGAAAAGAAGCGATCCAGCGCTTCAAGCCCGCCTGCGGATGCGCCAAGGGCCACCACGGTTTCGACCGGGCGGGGGCTGGCACTGTCCGAGGGGTTATTGTCGTGCATGGCATCCTGTCGGCGAAATTCCGAGCGATCATACGAGAGCGTCGGGGACAATTCAACAAGGCTCAGGGCCTGTGCTGCCCCTCCAGAAGCGCCATCAGGCTGGCGAGGGTATCGGCTTCCTGAGCGGGTTTGTCCGTCCGGATACGCGCGATCCGGGGAAAGCGCATGGCGAGACCCGATTTGTGCCGGGGCGAGCGGTTCAGCCCTTCGAACGCGACTTCGACCACCATTTCGGGTTTGACCGCGCGGACCGGGCCGAAACGGTCGGTCGTGTTGTTGCGCACGAAGCGGTCAAGCTCTTTCAACTCGGCATCGGTAAAGCCGAAATAGGCCTTGCCCACGGGGACAAGCTGGCCCTTGTCCCAGACGCCGAAGGTGAAGTCCGAATAGTAGCCCGAGCGTTTGCCATGCCCGCGTTGGGCATAGATCAGCACGGCATCGACGCGCATCGGGTCGCGTTTCCATTTGAACCAGTGCCCCTTGATCCGGCCTGCCAGATAGGGGCTGGCGCGGTGCTTGATCATCAGCCCTTCGATTACCGGATCGGGGGGTGCCGCGCGCAGGCGGGCCAGATCGCCCCATGTCGTGAAGGGCAGAAGCGGTGAGGCGTCGATGCGGGCGGGGTCGAGTGTGGTGAGTGCGGTTTCCAGCATTGCGCGGCGCATGGTCAGCGGCAGGTCACGCAGATCCGTGCCCTGCCAGATCAGCAGGTCATAGGCGCGCAGGGCTGCGGGGTGGCTGGCGCGCAGTTTGGCGCTGACGGTCTTGCGGCCAAGGCGGGTTTGCAGGTCGTTGAAACTGCCGATCTGATCGCCGCGCCGGACAAGAAGTTCGCCGTCAATCACACCGTCGAAATCGAGTGCATCAAGCAGGTCGGGGAAGGCGCGCGAGATGTCGTCGCCGGTGCGGGAATAGAGCCGCCTTGTGCCCTGATCGCTGACGGCCTGCACGCGGATGCCGTCCCATTTCCATTCGGCGATGTACTCGGCGGGGGTGAGGGCCGCGAGCGCCTCGGGGTCTGTCGCCGTGGACAGCATGACGGGGCGGAAGGGCGCGCGCGCGGCGTTGACGGGTTTGGGGCCATTTTCCGCCCAGTGAAAAAGGCTTTCATAGGGCGGCGTCAGACCGTGCCAGAGTTCCTCGACCTCTGTCAGGTCCAGCCTGCCATAATCCGCGACCGCCTGTCGTGCCAGGCGGGCAGAGACGCCGACGCGCAGGCCCCCTGTGGCGAGTTTCAGATAGGCGTAGCGGTGCGCGGGCGGCAGGCTGTCGAGCCGCGCGATGATCCGGGCGGGCAGTTGGGTTTTCGGTGTGTCGCGCAATTCATGGACGAGGGTCGAGAGGGCAGGGGGGGTGCCATCTGGAGCATCGGGCCAGATCAGCGCGATGGTTTCCGCGAGATCGCCGACGAAATCGTAGGATAGCGCGAAAAGTTCCGCATCCACGCGTTCCGCGACCAGTCCGCGCAGCAGGGATGGGGTGACAGTGCGCAAGTCCAGATCGCCGGTCAGGGCGGCCAGCGCATAGCCGCGATCGGGGTCAGGGGTTGTGGCGAAATACTGCACCAGATGGGCCAGCTTCAGATTGCGCCGGGGCGTGAAGGCAAGGCGCTCCAGCAGGTCGGCAAAGCCCGCGATCATTCGGGTTCATCCTCGTAGCCCACCAGCCGCAGGGGGCGTGCGCTGCGCTGATGCAGCGTACACCAGCGCATCAGCGCGTCCTCGCGGCCATGGGTGATCCATGTCTCTGCTGGGTTCAATTCCTCGATGGTCTGGGTCAGTTGCCCCCAATCGACATGATCCGAGATGATCAGCGGCAGTTCCACGCCGCGTTGCCGGGCGCGGGCGCGGACCATCATCCAGCCCGACGCAAAGCAGATCACCGGATCGGGGAAACGCTGCGCCCATGTCGCGGCGAAGGCCGAGGGGGGGCCAAGGATGATCGCGCCTGCGAAATCGCCTTTGCGCCCGCGCGCGACAGTGGCAGGGCGCAGGTCGCCAAGCGGGATGCCTTGCGCGATGTGATAGTCGCACAGCGTGCTGAGCGCGCCGTGAATGTAGATCGGCGCGTCATAGCCCGCTTGCCGCAACAGCATGATCACGCGCTGCGCCTTGCCAAGCGCATAGACGCCCACCAGATGCGCGCGCTCGGGGAAAGCGCGGACCGAGGCCAGCAGCTTGCCGATTTCCTGCGCGGGGTCGGGGTGGCGGAAGACAGGCAGGGCGAAAGTGGCTTCGGTCACGAGAATGTCGCAGGGGACAGGTTCCCAGGGCGCGCAGGCAGGGTTGGGGGTGCGGGTGTAGTCGCCGGTCACGGTGATCCGCGTCGTGGCATTGGCAATGCTGATCTGGGCTGATCCGAGCACATGGCCTGCGGGGTGGAAGCTGACAGTGACGCCATTGATGCGGATGGGGTCACCCGCGGGCTGGCGGCTATGGGTGAAGCCCGCGCCATAGCGCAGCGCCATGATATCGAGCGTCTGGGCCGTGGCCATGACGGCACCATGACCCGCGCGGGCATGATCGGCATGGCCGTGGGTGATCAATGCGCGCGGGACCGGGCGCACAGGGTCGATGAAGAAATCCCCCTCTGGGCAATACAGGCCCTCTGGGCGCGGGATCAGGATCGGCGTGTGCATGAGGGGCAAGATAGGGCGTTTTGGCGGGGGCGGAAATG
>JAFIEL010000090.1 GCA_020832585.1 Natronohydrobacter sp.
TAGCTTCGCTCGTTGATCGTCACAGGGTTGCTCATTCCAGGCCTCTCTTGGTGGGATAGGGGAAATCAGGGAGCAAGCCGCGCGCGCTCGGCCAGCGCCTGCGCCGGGGGGGCCGCGCTCGCAACGCCCATTTCGCGCAAGGCATGGGCAGCGGCATCGACGACACCTTGCATGACCGATCCATCCATCCGGCCAATGCACCCGATGCGGAAGCTGTCCACAACCGTCAGTTTCCCCGGATAGATGACGAACCCCTGTGTCTTCATCAGATCATAGAAGCGGTTGAAGTCAAAAGCCGGATCGGCGGGATTGAAGAAAGTCACGATGATCGGCGAGAGCCAGCGATCCGCAAGCAGGGTCTCGAAACCCAGCGCACGCATGCCTGCGACCATCACATCACGGTTTTCCCGGTAGCGTGCGCCGCGGCCTGCAACACCACCTTCGCGTGCATGTATGTCAAGCGCGCGCAGAAAGGCCGCCACAACATGCGTCGGCGGCGTATAGCGCCATTGGCCAGTCTTTTCCATGTAGCTCCACTGCGCATGCAGATCGAGCGCCAGTGAATGGCTGTTGCCTGCCGCCGCCTCCAGCGCGGATCGACGCGCGATCACGAAGCCGAAACCCGGGACACCTTCGATGCATTTGTTGGCCGAGGATACCAGCGCCTCGAAGGGCACCTGGCCCACTTCCAGCGACAGCGCGCCAAAAGCCGACATGCTGTCGATCAGCAGTTTGCGGCCATGAGCGGCAACTGTCTGGGCAATTTCTTCGATAGGGTTGAGGATACCGGAGGAGGTTTCGCAATGGATTGCCACAACATGGGTGATGGCTGTATCCGCGTCCAGAACTTCGGCGACCTCGGGGCCGCGGGGTGGCAGGTAGTCACCCTTGTCGATGACGACATGCGCGCGTCCCAGGTAGCGCAGCGTTTCCACCGCGCGCTGACCATAGGCACCATTGGCCAGCACAAGCACCTTGCCATCACGCGGCACGAGCGAGCCAAGCATCGCCTCGACTGCGAAGCTGCCAGAGCCCTGCATGGGCACACACGCAAATTCCCCCGTGTGATCCCCCGCTATTTCCAGCAGGCGCGCGCACATATCGGCGGTCATTTTGCGGAAATCGCCATCCCAGGAACCCCAGTCACGCAGCATCTCCTGCTTTGTCTCGAGCGCTGTGGACAGGGGGCCGGGCGTCAGCAGCCATGGCTCGCCGCCATGGGGTCTAGGAAAGTCCGGTAGCTGATCCATCTCTATGCCTCCTGCTTGTCGAGACTGCCTGAGCGTGATGCTTTGTGACATCGACAAAAGCATATGTGAAATCGATAATTGCGATTGATCTATAAGTTTTTTCATCCCATGCGTGGGCAGCGCTCACTGCCTCAAGGCATTGATCGGGGCAAGACGGCTTTCAAGGATCATTCCCTGTTCTGACAGAATCGGATGGGTGACAGTTACCAGTAGCGAATTGATCTCTTTCAGGGCGCGGATCGCCTGCACGTGCATGTGCGATGTCGCCACGCTGTCAGGATTGCTGTCCGACAATCGTTGCAGATGCCGGTCAAGGCTCTCGCGTTCCAGTTGACGCATGCGTTCTTTCTCGCGCATAAGGTCACGCGCCGAAGACACGTCAGCCGAAACCAGCACGTTCATGGCGAGTTGCATATTGGCGCGCACCCGCGCGTGCAGGGACAGGATGTCAGACCAGCCCATTGCAGAAAAACGAAGCGTACGACGCCGTTTTTCCTCGGCGATCGGCAGCAGGGAACGCGAGATGATGTCACAGGCCAATTCCAGATTGATGGCAAGATCCGTAAGTTCGACGCTGCGACGTTCATCCTCCGCGGAAAGGTCGTTCCGCTTGACCTCTGCCAGGTAGAGCTTGATCTCACTGTGTCGGGTGCTGATCTCGGCCCCTAGCGCGCGCAAGGCATCTATTCTCTCGCTGCTCGGGTCCGACAGAACATCCGGCAAGGGTGTGAACATCTCGATTACGGCTTCGCCCATCGCCAGCAACTCGCGTTTGGCTGATGCCAACGCAAGCGAAGGACGGTCAATCACGGACGGGTCCAGCGCAGAAATGCGGTTGCGCTGCGTTTCGGTCGGGGTCGCGGGTTCGGGCAGCAGTGCCGCAAGCAGGCGTTCCATCGCCCGGATCAGTGGCAAGGCGAACACCACCAGCGCGGCGTTGAACAGGACATGCGCATGGACAAGCTGCACCTCGGGGCGGCTGCCCAGCCAGCCCAGATCCGAGCTCAGCGCCCAATGGCCAGCCAATGCCGCCAACGCCATGGCTCCGCGCAGGATCAAATTGCCCACCGGAACCCGTCGCGCGGTTACAGACAGGTTTCGGGTCAACCAGACGGCGATCAGCCCTGCGCCGAAATTTGCGCCCAGAAGCATCGGCACGGCTGCCGCCATAGGCAACAAGCCGCCTTGCGCCAGCATTGCCAGCAACAGCACCATCGCCACCGAGGAATGCATCGCCCAGGTCAGTACTGCCACAACAACAAAGGCAGTGAGCGGGTCGCCTTGCAGATATCGGATCACGACTGGAAGCGTATCCCCTGCGCGGAGTGGTTCGGTCGCCTGTCCGATCATCGAGAGCGAGAGCAGAATGAAACCGATACCAAGCGTGATGCGCCCGTATTGCCGAACCCGCCGACGTTCTGATTTCAGGAACAGCAGCGCCCCGATCAGCAGAAACACAGGGATCAGTGCCGACAGGTCCAGCGCGAGCACCCGCACCACAAGCGCCGAGCCCAGGTCCGCGCCGACAAGTGCGGCCAGTCCGGCCGCAACACTCAACATCCCGGAAGAAACGAAGCCTGCTGCCAGCACGCCCACCGCCGTAGAGCTTTGCAACAACACGGCCATCACCATGCCGACAACCGTCATGCCCGCCAAGCCGCCTCCGGCTTGTCGCAGGCTTTCACGCAGCGACGCACCGAAAGCGCGCTCCATGCCGGTGCGGACCATGCGCACCGCCCACAACAGAAGCAAGACAGCCGCCGCCAGATTCAGAAGGACAAGCAAGGGGTGCATCGGCGGGGTCTCAGTTGTTTTAACGGGAAAAAGCCCAAGGTCTCATAATGAACCATTGTGACGAATAAGACAAATCGCTAGTTTCGGCTTGTGCATTGATCAATCCTATAGATTGAGGGAAGCCCGTGCGCTATGTTCAGCTCCGCGCCTTTCACCATGTCGCCACGACGGGCGGTTTTTCTCGTGCGGCGGAGGCCTTGCACCTGACGCAACCCGCCATTTCGGATCAGGTTCGCAAGCTGGAGGAAGAGTACGAAGTCCAACTGTTCAATCGCATCCGGCGCCAGATCACGCTCACCGCCGAGGGCGAGCAGTTGCTAGCCGTCACACGGCGCTTCTTTGATGTCGAACGCGAGGCGCTCGAACTGCTTGCCGAACATCGTGCACTGCGCGAGGGAAATCTTCGCATCATCGCTGATGCTCCACATCACCTCATGCATATCCTTGGACGTTTCCGGCAGCGTTATCCCTCGATACGGATCTTTGTCAAATCCGGCAACACTGAAACCGTGATCGAGTCGCTTTACAGCTACGATGCGGATATCGGCGTGCTGGGCGAGTTGCCAACCAGTCAGGAACTGACGGTGCTTCCGCTCAGCAGCAGTCCGATCATTGCATTCGCCGCCCATGACCATCCAGCCGCTGCACATGACAGCTTGAGCCTGTCTGACCTTGACCGGTTTCCGCTTGTGCTCCGCGAACAGGGGTCGCGCACGCGTGGCAAGCTGGAGCAGGCGACTGCAGCGGCGGGGATCACACTTGTTCCTGCGATAGAAGCTGAAGGGCGCGAGGCGGTACGCGAACTGGTCGCCGCGGGAGCAGGGATCGGTTTCGTCTCGGCTGCCGAATTCGGGCAAGATGCACGACTGAAGCCAATTCCGCTCGAGGCGGCAGCGGGCATGACGATGGACGAGGCGCTGGTCTGCCTCTCGACCCGAAAGGAGGGACGGTTGCTGCGCACCTTCCTGACAGTGGCCCGGGAAGCAGCCACCAATACCCAGAGCTAGGCCATTCCCCCCACCAAAAGCCGTGCAGGAGGCCAGCAGAATGATGGTGACATGCCTGAAATTTAATGTCGATATCGTGGATAGCACTTATCGAAGCGCGCGCTTGTTTTCACATCACTGGTCTGTCCAATGGAAAGATAAGAGAAGCCGATATTTCGAACCACCCAACCAGCTTGACCTTTGAATGGGAAAACGTCGTAACTGACACGATGCAAACCGCAACTACGGAGAGGGCGGTTTTTGATGCTTCTCTATCCAATGTACTTGTAAAGGATCATCCTGTGCGTGACACCTTCAACTTGCCCGGACGCTTCTGGAGAGGGAATCTGCACACTCATTCCAAGCGCTCGGATGGCGTTCTTGTCCTGGAAGAGTTCTGCCGCCGATATCGGGTGATGGCTATGATTTCATAGCACTGACCGATCATTTCCGTGGCCGCTACGGGTATCCCATAGTCCATAACACACCCTGTCGCGAGGACGGGTTCACGACGAACCTCGGAGCAGAGCTGCATTCTGGACCGATGCAGATTGGCGATAAGTGGCAAAATCTTTCGGTCGGGCTACCTGCCGATTTGTCGCCGGGCAATGCCGATGGCATCACGTTGCCGGAGGCGCAGGAAACAGGGCCTCAGATTGCGGCACCCGCGCGCCGCAGGTGCTTTTGTCGCCATTGCTTACCCGAAATATTCAAGGGCTGACGCTGGATGATGCGCGCAGTATCGATGCTGTGCACGCAGTCGAAGTCTATCACCACAATTGCGCGGTCGGCTCTGACCGTGCCGACGGATCCGGGATTGCCGATCCACTGCTGTCAGAAGGCCGCAGGCTGACGCTCGGTGCAACGGATGATGCTCATTTTGCCGAGCCGGACCATTTTGGCGGCTGGGTGAGGGTGCGCGCTATCGAGAATACGCCCGAATTGCGGCTCGAAGCGCTGAAGGTCGGCGGTTACGACTCGACCATGGGGCCGAAACTGCGTGCTAATTGAAGTCGAATATTCGGCAGTGGTCACGGCGATTGTGCAGGGCCATGCGACAGCGTCAAAAGGGGTGTGCATGGCTCCTCGATGACCGGGGTGTCGATGCCACGCGAACGGCTTTCTGACTCGCCATGGCTGCGCGTCACGATTGTCGATGCCGCCGGACGCCGCGCCCGGAGCAACCCTATCTGGGTGCGATCTCTCATCAAGCGACTGAAACAACCGTCCCGCCCGATCCGCCTCAATGACAGGCGCAGCATAGCGGCACCGCGTCGCAGACCAATGCGTACGCCCTCGGAACCGGGGAAGCGCCCCGCCCTTCTTCCTGAATCTCAAATGGAATCGCAAAAGCCTGAAATGATTTCTAAAAGACGTGTTGCTGGGATTGAACAGCAATCTGCCATCGCAGATTCTACGACCAGATCTGTCATAAGACCGATCATCCGAACCCGGACTGCTCCATGAACTACCGTACTGACCTCGAAACAGCCCGTCTTCAAATGGGCCAGGCGCCCAATAGGTTTGGTCGACACCATTATCGTCGTGAAACACCCCGTCAGATAATCAATCGGGCATCGAACGCGGACAAGAATGGCATGATCACAAAGGGCAGTCCATCGTTTTTTCCGATCTTAAAAATTCCAAAATTGAATTTGTCAATGATTGTGCCTGAACCTACGCTGCCTTTCAGAATATCAAGGAGCGGCGAAACGTGTGGACCTACTGGAACCCGGTGCAGATCAGTTTTGGGTCTGGCAGCTTTGATCAACTGAGTGAGCGGCTGGGCGCAAGAAACTACATGCTGGTCACTTATCCCGATGTGTTTGCGGCCCAACTGGGCGCGCAGATCGCGGTCAAAGCGGGGCCGCCCGTGCTCGTGATTGATGACATCGCCCCGAACCCGGACATGGCAGCGCTTGAACGCCAGATCGCGCGAGTGAAGGCACTCGCTACCGCGCCCGAGGTGATCATCGCCCTCGGTGGCGGCTCGGTGATCGATTCAGCCAAGGTGTTCGCCGCAGCGGCCCGAAGCGGATTTGCCGCAGTGAAGTCGCATCTGTGCGAGAAACCCGCTACCGACCAATTCTCTCCGCTACCGATCATTGCCGTGCCCACGACTGCTGGAACCGGTAGTGAAGTGACATCATGGGCCACGGTCTGGGACAGCGCGGCAGGAAAGAAATATTCGCTGGCCCTGCCCGGGCTTTACCCCGAAGCCGCGATTGTCGACCCCGCACTGATGGTTTCAAAGCCGCGCGACCTGACAGTCAGCACAGGGCTCGATGCCTTCTCTCATGCGCTCGAAAGCATCTGGAACCACCACGCAACACCGGTTTCGCGGATGTATGCCGTGGCCGCCGCGCGCGAGATCATGTCAGTTTTGCCGCGTCTGGCCGAGAACCTGAACGATCTTGAATTGCGCGCCCGGATGGCGCAGGCGGCACTTTTCGCAGGCATGGCATTCTCCATGACCAAGACGGCAATCGCCCATTCGATCTCTTATCCGATCACGCTGAATCATGGTGTCATTCACGGGATCGCCTGCTCGTTCACCTTGCCCGCGATCGCACGAAGTCTGGAGGGGATCAACAGCCCGGCCGGCACCGCATTGCAAGAGGCCCTCGGCGCACGCCCCGGCTCCGAGGCGGCAGATCGTCTAGAGGCATTCTTGTCCACGCTCAACGTCTCGACCGCACCGGGTGACTATGGGATCGATAACGAAGGAATGGAGGCGTTGGTTTCCAGCGCCTTCGAGGGAGAGCGCGGGAAAAACTATGTCGGGCAGCAAGCGGCTTTGATAAAATCGTTACGATCCGCGCGTTAAAGCGAGTAGGCTCGAAAACGGGCGCGCGCAAACTCGTCAAAGGACACGCCCGTAGCATGAAGGTTCAACAAGTGGGAGGATATCAGATGAAGATGAAGATCCAGTTAAGTTGTGCCACGGCGCTGGCCATCATTCTTGGCGGCACGACTGTGAGCGCACAAGACTGCGTGGACCCTGCAACGCTTGTTTTCTCGATCATTCCGACCGAGGAAACCACGCAGGAGGTGAATCTCTATGCTCCGGTGATCGCACGGATGCGCGAAAAGACCGGCAAATCGGTCGAATTCTTCATGCCGACCTCGTATTCATCGGTGGTCGAGGCGATGCTGAACGGCTGGGTGCATGTCGGCGTGCACGGACCTAATTCTTACGTCATCGCGCGCGATCGCGACGAGACGCTGGAGGTGTTCGCCACCTATGCCAAGCTGCCCGGTCATCTGCAGGAAGAAGGCCCGGGCTATCGCGCGGTGCTGATCACCCGCGCGGATTCAGGTTTTGACACCATAGAATCCCTGCGCGGGCAGGTGGTGGCGCTGGCCGACCCGGCGAGCACCTCGGGCAACCTGCTGCCGCGGGTGGTGTTCCAGGACCAGATCGACGCCGAATTCGACGATTACTTTGGTCGGGTCGTCTATAGCGGCGGGCATGACCTGTCGACGCTGGCCGTGCATGAAGGCCGTGTTGATGCCGCTTTCGTCGCCACGCACCGCTTTGACAATGTGGTCGAGCGTGATCTTGTGGCGCTCGAGGATTTCCAGGTGGTCTGGGGTTCGGAATTCATCCCGCAAGACCCGTTCGTCTATCGCAGTGACCTGTGCCCCGAGTTGCGCGAGGCGATCCGTGACACATTCCTGACCCTGCATGAAGACCCGAACGCAGCGGCTTTCCTGGCCAATGTGCAATCGGCCCGTTTCGTGCCGATGCAAGATAGCGATTACGACATTATCCGTCAGATCGCGGCGGCGCAGGCTGCACAGTAAAGCAAATACCCAGACCGGTATCCATCAAGGCCGACACGGATACCGGTCGCAATTTGCCAATTCGTCGGAATTCATGACAGGGAAAATAGATGGCAGTTCTCGAGGTGCGTGACCTGCGGGTGCGCTACAACAATACAGGGCCGGAGATCTTGCGCGGTATCGACTTCAGTGTCGAGGGCAGTGATTTCTGCGCCGTTATCGGGCCAAGCGGCGCAGGCAAGTCGACACTGATCCGCTGTATCAACCGCTTGGTCGAGCCCTCTGGTGGCAGCATCACATTGTTCGGCGAGGAAGTTCTGGCGCTGAACGCGCGCGACCTGCGCCGGATGCGCCGCCGGATCGGAATGATCTTTCAGGAATTCAATCTGGTCAACCGCATGTCGGTGATGGACAATGTGCTCTCGGGGCGGCTGGGCTATACCGGGTCATTTCGTAGCTTGTTTCGGCTGTTCCCCCGCCATGACATCGAAAAAGCGCTGGAAATTCTGGCACGGGTGGGGCTGTCGGACCACGTCAACAAGCGCGCTGATGCGCTTTCAGGCGGGCAACGTCAGCGGGTGGGAATTGCACGCGCGCTGATGCAGCAACCTGATCTGCTGCTGCTTGATGAACCGACCTCGGCGCTTGACCCCAAGATTTCGCGTGATGTCATGTCGCTGATCCGGGATCTGGCCCGCGAATTCGACGTGCCGGTGCTGTGCAACATTCATGACGTGCAACTGGCCACCGAATTCTGCAACAGAATCATCGGACTGCAGGACGGGATCAAGAAGTTCGATGGCCCCACCGAAACCATGAAGAAATCGGACATGGAACTGATCTATGCCATGGAGGTGCTCTGACATGGCCATGACCGACCGGATGGCATCGGAAAACAGTGACAGGGGTATCCTGTCGAGTGCCGGAGCCAGTACTTATTTCGAACGTCGCCGGAGCGCTCGAATACGCAGCGCCCTGATCTGGAGCGCCGCCGCACTGCTTCTATTCTGGTGCCTGCATGTCACGGTAATTGCCGATACCGACTGGGAACGGATTGGCGGGCGCTTCGGGGTTCTGGGCAGCATCGGACGCTTCCTGTTGCTGGATCTGTCGCTTCTGCCACATCTGATCATCCCGGCTATCGAGACCATGATGATGGCCACTCTGGGCACGCTTCTGGGCTGTGTGCTGGCGCTGCCGGTCGCATGGTTCGGGGCGCGCAACGTGACGCCCAGCCTCTATTTCTTCTATCCCGTCGGGCGGTTCCTGATGGTGCTCAGCCGATCGGTGCATGAAATCATCTGGGCAATCCTGTTCGTGGGCGCTGTGGGCCTGGGCGCATTGCCGGGGATTCTGGCGGTCGCTGTGCGCTCGGTCGGCTTCATCTCCAAGATCACGGCCGAGGCCATCGAGAATATCGACCCCAAACCGGTCGAGGCGATCCGTTCCGTAGGCGGCAACCAGTTTCAGGTGATGTATTTCGGCATACTGCCTCAGATCATGCCAGTCGTGCTGGGCACGATCATCTTCGAATGGGACATCAACATCCGGCGCGCGGCCGTGATGGGTCTGGTCGGCGCTGGTGGGCTGGGTCTGGTCTTCTTCCGGCAGATGGCGATGTTCAACTATGGCGGCGTGACCATGGTGCTACTTGCGATTCTCATGCTGATCATCATTGGCGAGATCGTCTCGCATTTTGCGCGCAAAGCGGTGACATGAGGAACGTTATGACAAGTCAAAACACATCAATGCCCGCTAGTCAGAACGCTGCGCCGCAATGGAGCAGATTCCCCTTTCCCGAAACGCTGATCCGCTATTCCGTACTGCTGGGGGTGCTGGTCTTCTTGGCCTGGTCCGTACATTTCCTGAATCTGGACCTGCAACGCTTGCTCGGTGCCTTCCCGCGCCTGGGTGCAATCCTGGCCGATCGTTACTTTCCGCCCGAATTGAGTTTCGTGCTGGATCACCGCTTCCTGAATTCGGTGCTCAACACCATCCAGATGTCGATCCTCGGCGGTGCGATGGGGGTGCTGCTGGCGATCCCGCTGGCATGGTTCGCGTCATATAACGTGACGCTGCACCGCTGGCTCGTCTACCCTTTTGGCCGACTGTCGATCATGGGGTGTCGTGCGATCCATGAAACCATCTGGACGATCCTTTTCGTTACCATCATCGGCTTCGGAATGTTCGCAGGGGTGCTGGCGCTCACGATGTTCTGCATCGGCTTCGCAGGCAAGCTCTTCTCGGACGAGATCGAGGCCATCGACATGAAACCAGTCGAGGCATTGCGTTCCACAGGGGCCGGGCCGTTGCAGGTCTTCGTGTATGGCGTCCTGCCACAGGTCAAGATCGCCTTTGTAGGAATCTCGATCTACACTTGGGACGTGGCATTCCGCGCGGCAACAGTTGTGGGCTTCTTCGGCGGCGGCGGTATGGGCTGGTATCTGCAGCGCGCCACCTATGAGTTGCAATCCACCCGCGTGGCGGCCATTCTGCTGACCATCATCGCGCTGGTCTCGATTTCCGAGGTGGTCTCGGGCTGGCTGCGTCAGCGGTTGGCAGGCGAACGACTGGCCTGAGTCAGCGACCTGATCCAAAAACATGAAACACGCGCCCCCAAGGGGCGCTTGTTTAAATTCGCTCCGCCCTTTTCAGTCCGGGCGCGTGCTCATGGCTGCATCAAGAAAGGCACAAAGCTTCGGGGTCCGCGCGCGGTCGCGCAAAATGGCGATGCGGTACTCAGTGCGCACTTCACCGCCATCAATCGGGATCGGCCAGAGCCGCGGATGCGGCACGAATTCGAAATCGGCCACGACACTGATGCCCATGCCCAGTTCCACCGCCTTCCAGACACCTTCGCGACTGCCGATCTCCAACTCCTGCCGGATGCTCAACCCCGCCCCTGCCATCGCGCGCTCAAAGGCCAGCCGTGTGCTCGAGCCTTGTTCGCGCAGGATCAAGGGCTGGCCCTCCAGTTCCCGTAACGCGACCGAGGCGCGCCCGTGCCACGGGTGATCAGCATTGACGAAGACCACAACCGGATGCGTGCTGTAGGGTTGCGACAGCACGCGCGGATCATCGACATGCTGGGCCAGAACGGCGACATCCGCCTCAAGTCCGTTCAAGCGCGCCAGCGTCTGTTCCGAGTTGCCGAAGACGATGCTGATCTCGATACCCGGATTTCGCTGGCGAAAGGCCGCGATCATTGCTGTGGCATGAAACGGCCCTACCGCAGCAACCTTCAGATGCCCTGTCTGCAACTTTCCATAGCTTGACAACATCTCATGCGCTTCCTCGCGTAACTGCATGATCCGACCTGTCAGCTCGGTCAGAGCCTGACCTGCGCCGGTCAGAGCGATCTGCCGACCCTGGCGCAGGAACAATTCGACCCCATACCGACTCTCCAGCTCCTTGATCTGAGTGGTTACAGTGGGTTGGCCGATGTTCAGCATACGCGCGGCGCGAGTGAACCCGCCCGTCATGGCGACAGCGTGAAAACTGCGAAGATGTGTAAAACTTATTGGCATAGTCAATGCATACGGCTCGAAATATGAATTTGTCAATGATTTGGTGGACTTTTATGTTTCCTCGGAGCCAGCGATTCCGATGTGCCAAAACGGTTTCGCACCCCCACCAAGAGAGGCCTGGAATGAGCAACCCTGTGACGATCAACGAGCGAAGCTA
>JAFIEL010000091.1 GCA_020832585.1 Natronohydrobacter sp.
GGCTCGCCGAAAATGAACCTGATCGAAGGGGCAGAGGCCGCAAAGCACAATGCCACGACCATCGGAATCCGCCCCGAACATATCCGCATTTCTTCGGATGAAGGCAGATGGTCGGGTGTCGTCGGTGTTTCGGAGCATCTGGGGTCCGATACGTTCTTCCATGTGCAGGAAACCGGGTTGGGCGAGAGCATGACAGTGCGCGCTGATGGCGAAGTGAGTTTTCGCCACGGCGACCGCATTTTTCTGACCCCGCGCGACGACATGATCCATCGTTTTGATGACAAGGGGCTTCGGATCGCATGACACGGTTGCAAGGAAAAACCGGCCTGATCACGGGGGCGGCGCGCGGGATCGGGCTGGAATTTGCGCGAGCCTATCTGCGCGAAGGCGCGCAGGTGGCGCTGGCTGATATCGATATCGAACGCGCAGGGACCGAAGCCGCAAGGCTGGGGAATGCAGCCTTCGCTGTCGAGATGGATGTGACCCGGCAGGAGAGTATCGACGCCGCAGTGGCCGCGACCTTGGCGCAATTTGGCCAGATCGACATTCTGATCAACAATGCCGCGATCTTCACGGCTGCGCCCATCGACGAGATCTCCCGCGCGGATTACGCCCGCTGTTTCGAGATCAATGTCGCAGGCACGCTGTTTACCATGCAGGCGGTCGCGAAGCACATGATCGCGCGCGGGCAGGGAGGCAAGATCATCAACATGGCGTCGCAGGCCGGGCGGCGGGGTGAGGCGTTGGTCGCGGTCTATTGCGCAAGCAAGGCTGCGATCATCAGCCTGACGCAATCGGCGGGGCTGAACCTGATCCAGCACCGCATCAACGTCAATGCCATCGCGCCGGGTGTGGTTGATGGCGAGCATTGGGACGGTGTCGATGCCTTCTTCGCGAAATATGAGGGCAAGGCACCGGGCCAGAAAAAGCGCGAAGTGGGCGCGGCGGTTCCCTTCGGGCGTATGGGCGTGGCCAGTGACCTGACCGGAATGGCGGTGTTTCTGGCAAGCTCTGAGGCTGATTACATCGTGGCACAGACCTATAACGTGGATGGCGGCCAATGGATGAGTTGATCCCGCTTCGCCTGGCCGCGCTGGACCAGCTCCCGGACGGGATTGCCAGACCGCGCTATGCCCGCGAAGATCTGTCGCCGGGTATCGTGCATATCGGGTTAGGCAATTTTCACCGGGCGCATCAGGCATGGTATACGCATCGGCTGATGCAGGAGGGTCTGGCACAGGACTGGGCCATCATTGGCGCAGGTGTCCGACCCGGCGACAGCGCCATGCGCGCGAGATTGTCAGCACAGGATTGCCTGACCACGCTGATCACGCTGGACCCGGCGGGCAAGTCGGCGGAAGTGACGGGCGCGATGGTGGATTTCCTGCCAGTCGAGACGGATAACCGCGCCCTGATCGCCCGCATGGCCGCGCAGGATATCCGCATCGTGTCGCTGACCGTGACCGAGGGGGGCTATTTCCGCGATCCGCAAACGGGCGCGCTGGATGTGGACCATCCCGATATCCGCTTCGATGCTGCCAATCCTGAAACTCCGCGCACTGCCTTCGGGGCGATGGTTGCGGCCTTGCGGTTGCGGCGTGCGCAAGGGACAGGGCCGTTCACGGGGCTGTGCTGCGACAATCTGCAAGGCAATGGAATGATCCTGCGCCAGACGGTCGTGGGGCTGGCCCGGCTGACGGATTCGGGGCTGGCGGACTGGATCGATGCGGAATGTCGGTTTCCCGACAGTATGGTGGATTGCATCGTTCCTGCCACCGGCGCGCGCGAGATCGCTCTGGTGCAGGCTCTGGGGATTGATGACGCGGCCCCGGTCACGCATGAACAGTTTCGCCAATGGGTCATCGCGGATGACTTCTGCGCCGGCCGCCCGGACTGGGATCGCGCGGGCGCGGTCTTCACGCCGGATGTTCATGCCTATGAAACCATGAAGATCCGCATCCTCAATGGCGGCCATCAGGTGATCTGCGGCGCGGGCGAATTGCTGGGGCTGGACATGATCGCGACGACCATGGCGCATGAGGGTATTCGTGCCCTGTTTCGCAAGGTTTGCCAGACCGAGATCGCCCCCCATGTCGCACCTGTGCCGGACATGAGTGTATCCGCCTATATCGACCTGATCGAGACACGTTTCGCGAACCCCGAGATCCGCGACACGACGCGTCGTGTCGCCTTTGATGGTTCCAGCCGCCATGCGGGTTTCATCCTGCCCGTGATCCGTGACGGATTGCGCAAGGGAACATCGGTGAGTGGGCTTGCGCTGGTGTCGGCGCTCTGGGCGCTGTACTGCACCGGGCGGCGGATGGATGGCAGCGAAATTGCACCGAATGATCCGCTCTGGCCCGATCTGACTGCAGCAGCGCAAGCGGCCCTGACCCGGCCCGAGGCATGGCTGGAGAAAGTGCATATCTACGGTGATCTGAAAGATGCCCCGCGTTTCGCGCAGGCTTTCGGTGACTGGCATAGGGCGCTTCAGGCCGAAGGCATAGAAGCAACCCTTGCACGCTACCTTCAGGGGCAGGTTGCATGACTTCGGCGACAGCAGGACCAGTCCTTGATGCCCGGTCGGTGACGGGGCGCGACCTTCTGGCCCGGCTGCGCAGTCTGTCCGGCCCCAAGCGCAAGCTGATCGCCATTGCGGGTGCGCCTGCAAGCGGCAAATCCGTCATCTCAGGCGCGCTGCGCGATCTGTTGCAGCAGGACGGAATCGTGGCCGAAGTCGTGCCGATGGACGGGTTTCATCTGGACAATGCCCTGCTTGACGCGCGGGGGCTTCGCGCAAGGAAAGGGGCGCCCGAGACATTTGACGTGGCCGGTTTCATCGCCCTGATCCATCGGCTGAAACGCGAGCAAGAAGTGGTCTATCCCCTGTTTGACCGCAGTCGCGATCTGTCCATTGCCGGGGCGGGCGTGATTGGCGCCAATTGCGATATGGTTATCATAGAGGGGAATTACCTGCTTTTTGATGAAGCCCCCTGGTCTGATCTGGCGGGGCTGTGGGATTATTCGATCTGGCTCGATACCCCGATCGAAACAGTTCGCCAGCGCTGCATCAGCCGCTGGCTGACACATGGTCACGATCCCAGAGCCGCGCAGCAGCGGGCAGAAGGCAACGATATTGCCAATGCGCGCCGGATCATCGCGGCGCGACTGCCAGCCGATCTGACGCTTTCGGACCCATGATCGCGGTGTGACGCGTCTTGCGCGCGCATGACATGGTCGTGCCTTGCAACAGTGGGCCGGTTTGATATTTCGCATGCCGTCGGGGCAGGTTGCGCATCGGCCCTGTCTGCGCAAATGACGACCAGCAGGCGGAGGATCACCGCGATTTCGCCCGCCGCGTCGAGAGCAACAGATTGGTCTCTGATGACGTGACCCCGTCGAGCGCGCGGATCTGGCTGAGCACCTTGTCCAGTTCCACCAGTGACTGGGCTGAGAGTTCAACAATCAGATCCCAGCGTCCATTGGTTGAATGGACCGCCGTAACCTGCACCATGCCCGAAAGCCGCGCCATGATCCGCTCGGCACCGCGCCCTTCGATCCCGATCAGCATCAAGCCGCGCACAGGTGCATCCGCCATATCCCCGCGCGTGATGACCGAGAAACCCAGAATCTCGCCCGCCTGTTGCAGACGGGCAAGCCGGGCGCGGACGGTCGCTCTGCTTGCGCCGATCCGGTCGGCCAATGTCATGACCGAGGCACGCCCGTCGCGCCGCAATTCGGCGATCAATCTCTGATCCGTCTTGTCCAAATTGGTACCAGATGCTGTCAATATGGTCATCATACTCACCATTCTTGCAGTTTGTCCAGTTGAGCCTATCCCGTTTTGCGCGGCACATGGGCAAAAACAGGAGTTGTCCATGAACCCGCCTACACTGATCGGCGCCCCGGTCGATAGCGGCCAGCGCCAGCCCGGCTGCCTGATGGGACCGGCTGCCTATCGTGTCGCGGGGCTGCACGAGATGCTTGCCGCGCTGGGCCATCCGGCTTTGGATCGCGGCGATCTGACCCTGCCGGACAGAGTGCCCGACTGTGATCTGCCCAACCCGGTGCTGGATCAACTGGCCGAGACGCTTGCATGGACTGCGGTGATCCGCGATGCGGTTGCCGTGGAGCTGGAGATTGGTCGCCTGCCGATCCTGCTGGGTGGCGATCATGCGCTGGCGCTCGGATCGGTCGCAGGGGCTGCTGCCCATGCTGCAGCGGCAGGTCGCCCGCTGTTCCTGCTCTGGCTGGATGCGCATAGCGATTTTCACACGCCGCTCAGCACCACCTCGGGCAATCTTCACGGCACCCCCGTCGCCTATGCGGCAGGGCGGGCGGGATTTGCGCCGTTTCCGCCTTTTCCCGCGCCAATCCCGGCAGAGCGGATTTGCCTCTTCGGGATCCGCAGTGTCGATCCGGCCGAGCAGCGCGCGCTGTCCGAATATGATATCGCGGTCAATGACATGCGGGTGCTGGATGAACAGGGCATTGCCGCGCCGCTACGCGCCTTCCTGCAGCGCGTCACAGCTGCGGATGGCATGTTGCATGTCAGTCTGGATGTGGATTTCCTCGACCCCGCCATCGCGCCCGCAGTCGGCACCACCGTTCCCGGTGGCGCGACGTTCCGCGAGGCGCATCTGGTCTGCGAGATGATCCACGAGACCGGCTTGATGACCTCGCTCGATCTGGTCGAACTGAACCCGGCACTGGATGAGCGCAGCCGCACGGCCCGGCTGATGGTCGATTTGCTGGGCAGTCTGATGGGCCGCAAGGTCTTTGACCGTCCCACCCGTAATTTTGCTTGAAGGAGTCCCGCCATGTCCACCCCCTCGCGCCACGCGCTTGTGCCGTTTGTCAGTGTCGATCACATGATGCGACTTGTGCTGCATATCGGCGTCGAGCAGATGATGCTGGACCTTGCCCTTGCCATCGAGGCTGATTTCCGTCGCTGGCCAGAGTTCGACAAGACCCCGCGCGTGGCCAGCCATTCCGATATTGGTGTGATCGAGTTGATGCCGACCTCGGACGGGCAGCAATACGGGTTCAAATACGTCAATGGTCATCCGTCCAACACGCGGCAGGGGTTACAGACCGTGACGGCCTTTGGCGTGCTGGCCGATGTGGCGACGGGCTATCCGGTGCTGATTTCCGAAATGACGATCCTGACTGCGCTGCGCACGGCGGCCACCAGCGCCATGGCCGCAAAATGGCTGGCCCCGCGCTATGCGCGCGTCATGGCGATGATCGGGAATGGCGCGCAGGCCGAGTTTCAGGCGCTGGCGATGAAAGCAGTTTGCGGGATCGAAGAGGTGCGGCTTTATGACATCGACCCTGCCGCGACCCGAAAATGCGCGGCAAATCTGGCCGGGCGGGGCTTGCGCGTTGTCTCCTGCGCGACAGCCGAAGACGCGATCCTCGGGGCGCAGATCATCACCACCTGCACCGCAGACAAGCAATATGCCACGATTCTGACCGACAATATGGTGGGCGGCGGGGTGCATATCAACGCGGTGGGCGGCGATTGCCCCGGCAAGACCGAATTGCACCGCGATATTCTTCTGCGCGCGGGCATCTTCGTCGAATACCCACCCCAGACACGGATCGAGGGCGAGATCCAGCAACTTGCCCCGGACCATCCTGTGACCGAACTCTGGCAGGTGATCTGCGGCACCGCAAAGGGGCGGCGCGATGCGGGGCAGGTCACGCTGTTTGACAGCGTGGGTTTTGCCATCGAGGATTTCAGCGCCCTGCGCCATGTTCACAAATGCCTGCAGGGAACCGGTTTCTATCAGGAACTGGACATGATTGCCGACCCGGATGACCCGCGCGACCTGTTCGGGATGCTCTGCCGTGCCGAGGCAGCGGCCAGCGCCGCCTGACCTCTGCTGTCCGGTGCCGCGCTCAGAAATCCGTCGGCGCACCGCCTTCGGCCTTGCGGCGGGCCACGAAATCCAGCAGCGCCGCGCGCCTGTCATCTGCCATGGGCGGGGGTGTGAAAGTCTCGACGATATTGCGATAGATACCATGCGCGCGGGTTATGGTGTCGATTGCGCCATCGCGCTCCCAGGCCTCATAATTGCGCCAATCCGACACAAACGGCGCATAGAAGGCAGTCTCGTAGCGCTCCCGCGTGTGCTGGACCCCGAAGAAATGACCGCCCGAACCGACTTCGCGGATGGCATCCAGGGCCAGCGCCCCCGGTGTGGTTTCACTCAGCACAGGCGCGCAATAACGCTGGATCATCTGCAGCACTTCGCAATCCATGACGAATTTCTCAGGGCTTGCGATCAACCCGCCCTCCAGCCATCCGGCAGCGTGGTAGACAAGGTTCGATCCTGACTGCACGGCGGCCCATAGGCTATTGCAGGTCTCCCACATCGCCTGTGCATCGGGGATATTGGCCGTGCAGACCCCGGATGAGCGCAAGGGCAGCCCGTAGCGCCGCGCCAGTTGCCCGGTCATTTGTGTGGCGCGCATGTATTCGGGCGTACCGAAAGCGGGCGCGCCAGAGCGCATATCCACATTCGAGGTAAACGTGCCGATCGCTACGGGCGCGCCCGGCGCGGCATACTGGATCAGCGCGATGGCGCAGAGCGATTCCGCGATGGACTGCGCCACCGCGCCGGCCAGCGTGACCGGGGCCATGGCACCTGCCAGCGTGAAAGGGGTGACGACCACGGGCTGCCCCCGTCGCGCCAGCCGCAAGGCCCCGTCGATCATGGGAAAGTCATGGCGCAGCGGCGAGACGGAATTGATATTCGTGTACATATGCGGCGCAGCGTCGAATTCCGCGTGGCTCAGCCCCGCGGCCAGCCGCACCATTTCCATCGCATCCTCGACCCGCTCGCGCCCGAGGCTATAGGCATGCACCACCTTGTCGGTCAGGATCAGCTTTTCCGCGATGCAATCCAGATGACGGATGCCGGGGTGAATATCGACCGGCTCGACCGGATACCCGCCCGCGACATGGATGCAGTTGAAAGCCTGCGTCAGCATCAGGAATTCGCGGAAAGTCTGGAAATCGCCCGTGCGTTTGCCGCGCATCATGTCCCAGCTTGAGGGTGGTGACGAGACATTGACGAAAGCCAGATGCCCGTCGCCGATCCGCACCGCGCGCTCGGGGTTGCGCGGGGTGATGGTAAAGGCGCCGGGCGCGCGGGCGAGCATCGCTTCGACAAAATCAGCGTCCATGCGGACATTCTGCCCGTCCACGATGCAGCCTGCCTGCCGGAACAGGGCCAGCGCTTCGTCATTCAGGAATTCGACGCCGATTTCCGACAGGATATGCAGCGCGGCGCGGTGGATCGCCTCGACGCCCTCTTCGCGCAGCGGTTCGGTCGGGCGGTCAGTGTTGACCGGCACGCACCAGGGCATCTGTTCCAGCCGGAAGGTGTCGGTTCGCCGCGCATTGCCCCCGCGGCCACCAGATCTGCGGCGACGTTCTGCGGGTTGCGGTTCCATGTCGGTCTCCGTGACTATCGGTCTTGCCTGACGCTAACGAGGGCAGGGGGCTTACGACAAGCGGAGTGTTGTCGGCAGGGGTGTGGAGTTGCGGGAACGAATGGAATGTGGCGCAACGGTCCGAGGTTATGCATCGACAAGCCCAGTGACCATTTCAGACGGGATAAAACTTTGGGATTTGCCTAACTCTTGTTGACGGCGCGCATTCTAGTTGATACTTAGGTATATGTCTAAGTATGATTCTGGCCTCGATCTCTGCTTCTCGGCGCTTGGTGATCCGACGCGCCGCAAGATTCTCGAACGTCTGGCGCGCGGCGAGGCGACGGTGAGCGAACTGGCCGCCACCCATGACATGGCGCTGCCGTCATTCATGGAACATCTGAAAAAGCTGGAAGCGGCCAAGCTCATCACTTCGAAAAAGCAAGGCCGGTCGCGGATATGCACCTTGTCCCCGACTGCTTTCACGCCAGCCCGGGATTGGCTGAGCGAGCAAAGCACGATCTGGGAAGGGCGGCTGGATCGATTTGACGACTACATCCAGACCCTCATGGAGGAGCGAAGCAAATGAAACTCGACCCCGAAACCGATCTACTTTTACGCGGTCCATAAATGCGCCCAGACATCTGCTTTGGGAATGCTGGACCACGCCAGAGCATATCAAGAACTTCTTCATGCCCAAGCCGCATGGGATCGCTGTCTGCGAGATCGATCTTCGGGTTGGCGGCAAATTCAATATAACCATGATTATCGACGGCAATCTGATCGAAAACAAGGGCGTCTATCTTGAAGTCGTCGATGACGAACGTCTGGTTTTCACGGACACCTACAGCGAGGGATGGAAACCCGCCGCCGATCCTTTCATGACGGCGATCATCGAATTTGCAGATGACGCGAAAGGTGGCACGACATACACGGCGACGGCCCGGCACCGTTCTGTAGCGGCTCGAAAGAGGCATGAAGACATGGGCTTCTATGAGGGGTGGGGAACAGTTGCGACCCAGCTTGAGGACTACGCTCAAACTCTCAAGTGATCAGGAGTGGAAGTTGCATTGGTTTGCTTATTGCCGCAGCCTCACACGGCCCGCAGCCCCCGCACCCAATCCGCCGCCTCATGGGCATGCACCTCTGCCGCGCGGATATGCCCGTCGAAACCCTGCGCCAGTTCGCGGATCAGGTGTTTGGAGCGGATCAGCAGATAGACATCGCCCGCATAAACCGCCGCGCGGGTATAGCCGAACAGGGTCATGGGCGGTGCAAAGCGTTTGCGCCCATCGAAAAGATACATGCGAAACGCCGGATAAAGCGCGTCCACCGTGCGCGCAATATGGTCGATCTGGCGTTGGCGGGCAGGGGCGGGCAGGCCGCGCCAGACGCCACAGCCATCTGCAAAAATCTCGAAGCTTTGCAAGGGCATGCACATCTCGATATCGGCCTCGGGGGCTTGTGACAGGCGCAAGCGGCGCTGCGTCTGGGCTTGCAACCTGCGCTTTTCCTGCTCGGAGCTTTGCGCCTGAAAGCTGATGATTTCGGGCGTGCGCATCAGATCAGGCAGCAATGCGGGCACATAGCGGATCTTCTGGCCAGTGGCTTCCTCGTGCCAGCGTTCCATCGCGGTCCGGTTTTCCTCATCCAGCGCGGCTTCGGTCTCGACCGCATCAAGGCTCTGGGTGACTGTGCCGCTGTCTTCCGACAGGCCCAGCAACCAGTCGACCGAGACCTGAAACTGCGCTGCAATGGACAACAGCGTTTCCGCGCGCGGCAGGCGGGGGTCCGGGCCAGTCAGAAGCTGCGACAGCGCCGAGCGGTCAATGCCGATCGCGCTGGCAAAACGCGATTGCGTCAGGCCCGATTGCGTCAGCAACTGCACAAGACGCGCGCGGAACAGGGCCGAGGATTCACGTTTGCGCATGTAGAGACTCCACTGCATATGTTGAGTAAAGTGAACATATTTTTTTGGACTCTACAATCGCCTTGAACAGTGAAGAGAACACTCGCATTGCAGCGCGCAGGCTTTGCGGACAGGCTTGGGGCATAAGCATTATAGGAGAGCAAAGCTTGCGCCGGATAGAATGGCCTACTGTCGCGCTGATTATTGCCTGTTACGGACTTTGGGCGCTTGCGGGGGCGTTGCTCTGGCCGGGTGCTCCGGTGGTGGCGTTGGCGGTCATGGCGCTGATGTCGGCGCTGCATTCCTCGCTGGTGCATGAAAACCTGCATGGCCACCCAACCCGCAACCGGCTGGTCAATGAAGCGCTGGTCACTCTGCCTCTCTCGCTGATCTATCCTTACCGCCGCTACCGCGCGACCCATCTGGAGCACCATCATGATGCGCGCCTGACCGACCCGATCGAAGATCCTGAAAGCTATTACAAGGCGGCTTGGGCGCATGCGCGGATGCCGCGCTGGTTGCAGGCGCTGCTCGTTGTGAACAACACCATGATCGGGCGCATCCTGCTGGGGCCGGTTCTGGGCGCGGCAGGGTTTCTGGCGCAGGAAGCACGGTTTTTGCGCTTCAATGCGCAGGGTGTGCGGCTGGCCTGGGGGCTGCATCTGCTCAGCCTTGTGCCGGTGCTGATGCTTGTCTGGGCTTTCGGGGTTCCGCTCTGGCTCTATCTTGTGGCCGTGGTCTGGCCGTCGCTTTCGCTGATCTCGGTCCGAACCTATGCCGAACATCGCTGGCATGATGCGCCCGAGGGGCGGACGATCATTGTCGAGCGCTCACCGCTTTCATGGCTATTCCTGAACAACAATCTGCATATCGTGCATCACCAGATCCCCGCAGCCCCCTGGTATGCCCTGCCGCGTCTTTATGCCGAAAGTCGGGCGCATTGGCAGGCGCTCAATCACGGCTATGTCTACCGCAATTACTGGCAGTTGTTTCGCGCCCATGCGCTGCGGCCAAAGGAACCAGTGGTGCATCCGGTCCTGCACCAGATCATTGCCGCTCATCCTGACGGCACATCGCCTCCATCCGCGAAGCTGCCCCTTGACGGACGCGCGGCATGAATGGGATCGCAACACTTCCGATGTATGACTGGCCGGAACTGCGCGCACAGGTCGATGGCTTTTATGCCGCTCTGCGCGCGCGCGTTCCAGACCTGCCCGCAAAGCTGATCCGGCCTGCCTCTGAGCAAGCACTGCACGCCCTTTGGCGCAGTCCGGCGCTGCTGCTGGGCCAGACCTGTTGGGGCCCCATGCACGTCGGGTTGCAAGAGCATGTGCATGTTCTGGCGCAACCGGATTACAGCGATGTGCCGGGCGGGCAGGGGATAGATTACCGGTCTGTCATCGTGATGCGGGCGGGTGCGCTGATGGAACCGCCCCCTCATCCGGGCGCCAGTCTGCCGCAGGGGCTGGCGGGGTTGCGCGCGGCAGTAAACAGCCCCCTGTCGCTGTCGGGCTGTCTGGCGCTGGCCGAAGATGCCGGGCTGCGCGATCTGGCAACAGATGCGCTTGTTACAGGCAGCCATCGCGCCTCGATCCGCGCGGTCGCCGCAGGCAAGGCAGATTTCGCCGCGATCGACTGTCGAAGCTGGGCTCTGGCGCGCGCCTATGAGCCCATGGCCCACGGCCTGATCGCGACCGGCTGGACGGCCTTGCGCCCCGGCCTTCCTTTCATCACGGCACGCGCGACACCGCGCGATTTGCGTCAGCGCCTGTCAGACGCGCTGGCCGAAACTGGTGCCGTGTCGCAGCCCCTGAGCAAATTCGAGGAAATCCCATGACCCAGACCTATCGTGCCATTGTCATCGGCGGTGGCGTTGTCGGCTGTTCGGTGCTCTATCATCTGGCCAAGGCAGGCTGGAGCGATGTGCTGCTGATCGAGCGCTCTGAACTCACCTCCGGCTCGACCTGGCACGCGGCGGGCGGTTTTCACACGCTCAATGGCGACCCGAATGTTGCGCGGCTGCAGGCCTACACGATCTCGCTCTATGAAGAGCTGGAGAAGATGACCGGCCAGTCCTGCGGGTTGCATC
>JAFIEL010000092.1 GCA_020832585.1 Natronohydrobacter sp.
CCCCCCCGGCGCGGGGGGGGGGGGGGGGGGGGGGCGGGGGGGCCGCGGGGGGGGCCCCCCCCCGGGGGCGGGGAGGCGCGGCGCTCAGGGGCGCGGAACGGTCAGCCCACTTGGCACGGCATCCGGCACGCCCAACCGCCCCGGCAGCGCCGCAGGGTCGGAAAGTGCGTCAAGAAAGGCCAGAATATCCGCAATCTCACCCGCATTCAGCCGGATGGGCGGGGTCTGGACCGCCGCCTTGATCGCGGCGCGCTCGGCAGGATCCTCGAGCACCCACCAATCCGCCACTGGCAGATCGGGCAGGATTACCTGAGCGCGATCAAATCCGGGCAAGGCCGCGACCGGGTCCAGATGGTCGCGCAGAAACGCCTCCAGCGTGGCATGGCTGCCTGCATGGCCATAGGGTTCCGTCTGCGCGACATTGCGCAGCGAGGGCGTCCGAAAGGCATAGGCATCCTCTGCCCGCCCTGTCACCCGCATCCGACCCACATCCCGGCGATGCGCCTCGAAGCGCGCGGCCTTGCCCGGCCCAAGCTGCGGCACGCCGCGCGCATGAAATTCGTGATCGGTCTGGAACGGGCCGGAATGACAACTGGCGCAGGTCGCGGTTCCGTAAAACAACGCCATGCCGCGCGCCGCCGCTGCGGGCAATTCCCCCTCGCCGCGCAGATAAGCGTCAAACGGGCTGGTATCAGAGCGGAATTCAACCGCCACGAAAGCCGCAATCGCATCCGAAATATCGGTGAAGGCAATATCTTCAGGGGCCGAAATCGTGTCATCCACCGCGATGAAGGTATCGGCATAGGCCGGGATCGCGCGCACCCGCGCCGCGATCAGATCCCAGGCCCCGCCCGCGCCAGTGATCCGCCCCTGCCGCACCGCCTGCGCGATCTCGTTCTCGCTGTAATGGCCCGCCATCTCATCCGGGCTGAGCACGGGAAACATGTTCTGCGCCGACAGGAGCGAGGCAAACCCCGCCATCATATCCCCTTCCAGCGGCGTGCGCAGGCCACCGGGGCGGTCCGGATCGACCTCGATCCTGCCATCATGAAACATGCGCGTGAATTCCCGCGCGCCAAGGTTCCACAACGCGGGCGAATTGCGCGGGATGCGCTGTTCCGGCAGGTTGGCAGGGTCCGCGCGCCGCGCAGGCCCCAGCCCGATCCCGCCATCCCCCAGCCCCAGCGACACCCCGTCCGATGTGCCAAAGGCCGGATGATGACAGGTCGCGCAAGCCACTTCGCGATTGCCCGACAGAATCGGGTCATAGAACAACTGCCAGCCCAGCCGCACCAGTTCGGGCGGATGGCGGGCATAATCTGCATCTCCGACAGGAGCCGGGAGTGGCAACGCACTGCCCAGCGCCGCACTGGCCAGCGCCGCAGTGCCCAGACCGACGCCAGCCACCAGACCAAGACTCCAACGCTGCATTTGGCCCTCCCACGCCGACATGACCGCTCAAGACTGCACAAGGCCACAGGCATTGGAAAGGGAAAATCACTTTTTCAGAGAAGTTAACACGGCTCTAACGCAGCACTAACAGCCGCTTTGTTACCTAGGGTCAGCGCAACAGAAAGAGCCGCGAAAGGATTTCCGTCACTGACCCGCAAAATGCAGATCTTGCCTGCGGGAAAGACGAAATCTTGGAAACGGTGAAACTCTGGTGTGTCTGTGACCGTTATTCTTGTCGGGCGTCTTGCGCGACAGCTTTTATCCCGCGTCCGGTCGCTCCCTCGGGTGTCGGGGACTGAATTTCATCACCTAAACCTTTTGCACAACTGGTGCCCCTGTCCAAATGGACAGGGGCATTTTTGATGGCACCCCGCACCAGCGGACACCAGATGACGCAACAAGAAACCGCCCCTTGTCGGGGCGGTTTCCAAGCGGCGTGTCCCGCGCAGATATCAGCTTGACGCGAGCGCGATCCCCACGACCACACAGCCCGCGCCCAGGATGCGGCGCATATCCACCACCTCGCCCATCATCGCGCCTGCAGCAAGGATCATGATGGTTTCAACCCCGATGATGGTGACATAGACAATCGTCATATCGGCGCGGCGCAGCAGGAAAATCTCGGTCACGATCACCAGCGCGAAGCCTGCAATGATCAGGACAGCCGCCAGTGCATAGCTGCGATCAGCCGCCAGTTTCATGCCCACCGTCGCCACCGTGTATCCCAGCGCGGCAAGGATCAGAATGACGATCCAGCGCAAAACATGCGGGTTCGAGGCGATTTCGGGAAGGGTTGTATCCGCGGGCATCTTGAGCACTTTCACAAAGGATTTGGGGGAAGAATGATCAGGTATCTGATTGTGATGAGGGGGCTTTTCAGGACACATTGGACGCGCCCTCCTGTCTGGGCCACCGCAACGCATCACGATGGCCCAGACGGCCCGGCACCCCTTCAGGCGCAATGGGAGAAGAACCTGAAGGGGCAGAACCGGGCCACTGCGCGCGGTCATCGGCGAGGAGTGTAGAGCGCGCAGCATTGAGCAGGGCAAGACGCGCACGGCGCGCCGCGTATCGGCCCGAAAGGCGAAACCAAAGCCCGAATAACAAAATGACGATGAAACTGGTCTGGATCAGGAAAGCCGCCAGATTGAACGCAGTGCCAAGGCTGGCCATGACAAGACAGACAGCCGGAAGCGTGCTTGCCGTGAAGCATGCGCTGTGGCCGCCGACATGGATCAGGCCGCCAAGCGCTCCGACAAGCTGAAATGTCACATGATGGGGGGTCAGAACAGGCAACAAAATAAAAGGTAAAACGGGATCGGGCATAACAAACTCCGACAATCTGGAATGATCCGTTTGTGCCTCAGGTCGCGTTAGGGGCCTGTTAAACTGTCTTACCCGCAGCAGTGCGGATGCCATCAGATGAAATTTTCACATTGTTTGCAAATGGTTGCCGCGCGAATCCTTCTGCCCGATCCCGCACACCGCGCCGCGCTGTTGCGCAGCGCTTCTAACGACGCGCTAACGGGAGTTGATTAACACTGCAGATCTGTCACACTGCCCTGAGGTTCAGACCTGATGTATGTCGAGAAGTTCCCGGTTCCAAAGTGGCTTGAAACAGCCACGAAGTACCCATTTGAAAGCTATTCTGACTGTTTAACTATTGCTCCGCTGGAAACCGTTTCGATGACTGGAGACCGCTCCAAGACGCCGCATGTCTTGCATCTCTATCTTGCCGGACCCATGCGCGTCACCGATGATCAGGGGCAGAAACTCGTCATTCGTGGACGCAAGGCGCAAGCTCTTCTCGCGCTGACAGCACTTGCCCCGCAGATGCACCGCACACGCGTCTGGTTGCGCGACAAACTCTGGAGCCAGTCTGACGAGGCGCGCTCTTCGACCAGCCTGCGCCAGTCGCTGTTCGAACTGCGCCGCGATCTTGGCCCGCATGCCGAAACCGCGCTTGATATTACGGCTGACACTGTGGGCCTGAACCCGGCCAGCGTCTGGGTCGATGTGACCGAAGTGCAGCGCGATGCGGCGCTGTTTTCCCGGCTGGGCCTGAGCGAAGAGACCGAACTTCTTGAAGGCTTCGACATTGGCGATCCCGAATTCGAGGACTGGTTGCAGGCCGCCCGTTTCGACTGGGCCGACACCGCCGAGGCGCTGGCAGCCGTCCGCCCCGCGCGGCTGATCCTGTCCGATACCGTGCCGGACAGCGCTGCCCGGCTGTGCCTTGCCCTGATGCGCGGTGTGGTGCAGGGCGGCGACGAGATGAGCCATCACCTGTCGGATTTCCTGACCGAACGGATCGTCGACAATATCCGCGAATTGATGCCGGTGCAGGTGATCGACCTGCGCAGCCGCACCGCCGCAATCGAGGATCTGGCCGAAAGCGCCGAGGCCGAGTTCTTCTGCCGGATGCGCGTCCTGTGTATCGGGCGCAATGTCACGCTGACATTCTTTGTCTATCGTTCGTCCCAACTGGCGATCGAATGGAGCCAGTCGATCCAGTGCTCGCTGGAGGAATTGCATCAATCCGATTCCATGCTCATGCAGGGCTTTGTCGCGCAGAATACGGACCGTCTGGCCAAAACCCTGCTCAGCCATATTCCGGCGTCCAGCGACGAAACGGTTGCCCTGCGCGCAGGTCACACGGCGATGAACCTGCTGTTTCGTCTGGATGATGACGCCCTGGGTCAGGCCATGGCGCTTCTGGACAAGGCAGAGGCCGCGAACCTGTCAAACGGGGTAGCCCATTCCCTGACCACAGGCTTGCGCGCCTATGCGGCATCCTTCGCGGTGGGCGAAAATCTTGGTACATTGGGCATGGACGAGCGCCAGCGCCTGCATCATCTGATCAACACCCAACTGGAAGACAACCCGTTCAATGCGATCACTCTGGCCTGTCTTGGCCATGTCATCGGCTATGTGTTTCAGGAGCACGACCTGGCGGGCAAGGTGCTGGAACGCGCGGTTGTGCTGAACCCCTCGCAGGCATTTGCATGGGACCATCTTGCGCTGCACAAGCTTTACACGGGCGATTATGACGCGGCCCTGCGCCATGCCCAGCGCGCCACTCAGCTTGGGGCGTTCAGCCCGATTTCCTACAGTTACGACACCACACTGGCCATGGCCGCGACCCTTGCGGGCGATTATGCGCGCGCCACGCTTGCAGGGCGCAGCGCGCTGCAAAAACAACCCCGATACAAGGCTGCGCTGCGTTATCTGATGGTCGCGCAATCGGCCACAGGCCAGCGCGCCGCCGCAGAGGAAACGCGCACGCGCCTGTTGCAACTCGACCCTGAATTCGCCGATCCGCAAGTGCAACTGATGCGCTTCGGGTTGCGCGACGCGCCCGAATCCCATCCGCTGCTACGCAATCTCAAACCCTTGATGGAGTGATTTTCGATGGCCGATTTCTCGATCATGGAACAATACGAATTTGTTGTGACCCCGCAGGGGCTGGAACTGATTGAACGCGCGGAAGATCCGCAAGGTTCCGGCACTGACATGGATGCGCACGCGACCAACAGCGCATTGACAGTGCTGGGCAGCACCATGGTCGCGCGCTCGGCCAAGGGCGCGTTGGCGGCGCTCAATCGCAACCGGAACAGAAATCGTAATCGCAACAGGAACAGGAACCGCAATCGCAATCGCAACAGGAACCGCGCCGAGTTTGACACGCAGGACGATCTGGGCATTCAGGAACCTTGGGAAGAGCGCGCGAAGCTCTATGCATTGCGCGATGAATGGATGAACCTGCCCATGCCGCTGCCTCCCTCGCTGCCCGAATTGCGCGCGCAGGCTCTTGATCTGCTGAAGAAACAAGCGCTTCTGGTGCGGCCGCAATTTGCCATGCGGCGCGAGGAAATCCTCGTTGAGGCTGATCTGGAACTCTCGCGCTACCTGCGCCCCTATGGCATCGAGACCCATGGCGGTTATGACGCGACGATCCATCTGATGCTGGTCGTGCTGGCGCTGACCGATGAAATCGGGCTGTATTACAAGGCGCGCTGGAACGTGCCGCGCCCCAATCAGATCGAACCGCGCCTGCGCCCCTTCCTCGCCGCGCCCGCCCATGCCAGCTATCACAGCAATCATGCGTTTCAGTCTTTCACGATCGCCTTCATCATGTCGCGGATCATCCCCGAACATCCCGGCTCGACGCAACTGTTCCTGTCCGCGCGGCGGATTGCCGAGAACCGCGAATGGGCGGGGGTGCATTACGCATGTGACACGCAAGCCGGGCATATGCTGGCGCGGATGATCCTGCCGGTTCTGGAAAAGGTGCTTGAGAAGAACATGCTTGCCGCGCAGGCCGAATGGCTCTGAAGGAGATCGCGATGAAACCCTATTCCATCAATCGCAAACAGGATGCGCTCTGGCACCTTATCTCTGTCGGGATCCTGACCGGGCAGCACCGCCCGAATAACTGGTCGCCGGATGCGATCTGCAAGCCTGCGCGCGTGGCGATGATCGACACCTCCGTGGCGATGGACCATCCCAATCTGCGCGAGGCGATCCGCCGGGATCTGGCTTTCGATCTGTTCTCGACCCGGCTCGGGGCCTTTCCGGGCCTGCTGGAACAGAAGCAGATCGGGGATCTGGGCTTTGGCGATGCGCAGGCACTGGTGGCAGGGCTGCCGGGCTGCAAGGCGTTGCTGGCCGAGTTGATGGCCCGTCTGGCCCCTGACCAGCCGCCAAAGCAGGGCACGCTTCAGCCTGCCGCGTCACCGGTCTTTTCGGGGCATGGCACAGCAATCGCCGGGCTGATCGGCGCGCGCCCCGCCCGTGTGCCCTATGCGCAGGCGCATATCACCGGCCCTGAAGACGGGCAGCTTCCCCTGCCCTATTGCGGGGCCGATCCCACCTGCGAGATCGTGCCGATTTCGACCAATTTCGACGCCGACCCGGAGCAGATGATCCTCGCCTTCCTCTATGCCGATCTGGTCAATCCCGATGTGATCGTGCTGCCGCGCGGGATCGAGGATCCGTTCCGCGCCGAACCGCAGCTTCACGCCATCGACTTTCTGGGACAGCCGCTGGGAGAGCTGATCGCCCCCTGCCCGATCCCGGATGCGCAGCGCGAACTCTGGTCGGAACTGGCCGAACTCATCCTCAAGATTTCGCATCGCCGTCCCGTCATCTGTGCCGCGGGCAATGCGCATGAGGAATTTGGCATCTATCCGGCCAATCTGGCCTCTGACGACAATGGCGTGATCTCTGTGGGTGCGCTCAATGCCAAGGGCTGGCCCAGCAGCTACTCGCCCGAAGAGGGGCTGACCGTCTGGGCGCCCAGCAGCGATGCTGAACAATTCGACAGCGGCGAGGTGCGGCTGAACCCCGAACGACTGCTTGAGATCGGGCATGGCGTTCCGCCCGTGAATGACAATCACAAATATTCGGCTTTCGGGATAATCTCGACCGATGTGCCGGGACCGGGCGGCTATGCCGCGACGCCTTTCGACACGCCCGAGCCGCAGGACGGCATCCGCGAATATGGCTCGTATTTCTGCGATTTCGGCGGCACATCGGCGGCCTGCGCGATTGTCGCGGGGTTCATGGCACTGGGGCGCGGGCTTGGCCAGATCCCGGCAGATGCCGACGGGATCGCCGCGAAAGCCTGGCTTTTGTCGAAATGCCAGCCCGTGCGCCCGGACCTGCCCAATGTCATGGTGCCGCATCTGCACGGCGAAGCCTTCGTGCGTGGCGAGCCTGATCAGCCCTGATCAGCCGGGTGGCACCAGATCAATCTGGAAGCGCACCAGATCACCGCGATAGGCGACATCGTTGAAATACAGGATCGTCCCGTCCGGGGCGGTCAGGATACGGCGGATACAGCCCAAGGGCGTATTCACCGGCACGCCCAGAAGTGCTGCATCCTCCAGATTGGCCTGCCCGATGGTCAGAACCTGACGGCAGCGCGCGATGGTCACATCCGCCATCCCTTCGATCAGCGGGATGATGGTTTCGCGGTCGAAGCGCTCCGGTGCGTGGGCGTATAGCCGGGCATCGATATAGGCATCGGTGATCAGGCAGTCGCGCCCGTCCAGCGCATTGACGCGGCGCAGATATTGATAGGCCGGGGCGGCCATCCCGTCCCCCGGTTCATGGCGCGGCAGCTCGCGCATGGCAGCCTTGTCCAGCAGGCGCGGCGTCGTCTTGGTGATCATGTCGATCAACGACGGCCAGTCCAGTCCCACGGCAAAGCGCGTGGGCTGCGCGGCCTTCTCGGTGACGAAAGTACCCAGGCCCTGCTGGCGGCGCAAATAGCCCTCTTCCTCCAGTATCGCGATGGCCTGCCGCACTGTGACGGCGGCAACTCCGTAAGTCTGGCACAGGTCCACGATGCTCGGCAGTTGCGCCCCCGGCGCCCAGTCGCCCGCCTGCAACCGCCCGCGCAGGATCGCGGCCAGGTTCAGATACAGCTTGCCGGGGCTTTGATGCAGCGCAGCTTGTGTCATGCCCCCTTCTCCCGTGGCCAGTGAAACGCGCTTTCAGTCTAGGAAATCAGGCGCGCTTGTCCATGTCGAAAATATCTTGTCATTTGGTCATTCCAATATTAGAATGACATGACAGACTGCTTTGGGAGGAGCGCATGTCCGAACTGGTCATCACCACACATCCCGCGCGCGGCGTGGCACTGTTGCGCATCAACCGCCCCGAGGCGCGCAATGCGCTGAACGCCGAATTGCGCCGCGCCCTGACCGACGCCTTCGCCAGCCTTCCGACCGACCCAACCCTGCGCGCCATCGTCGTCACCGGCGATGACCGCGCCTTCATGGCCGGGGCCGATCTGCGCGAATTTGCCGAGATGGGGACCGCCGAGGTTGCCCGTCTGGGCGTGCGCCGCATGTGGGCGGTGATCGCGGACTGTCCTGTGCCTGTGATCGCCGCCGTCAATGGTGCCGCGCTTGGGGGCGGGCTGGAACTGGCGATGCATGCCGATATCCTCGTGGCAGGCGAAAGCGCGAAGCTGGGCCAGCCGGAAATCACCGTGGGCATCATGCCCGGTGGTGGCGGCACACAGCGCCTGATCCGCGCAGTGGGCAAGTTCAAGGCGATGAAAATGCTGCTGACGGGCGAACCTGTCACCGGACGGGAAGCGTTCGAGATGGGCCTTGCTTCGGAAGTCGTGCCCGATGATCAGGTCTTGCCCCGCGCCTTGGCGATTGCCACGCGCATCGCCAGCCTGCCTGCCCTGTCCGCGCGCCGCATCAAGGAAGTCGTGCTTGCAGGAGAGGATGCGCCGCTTGCCACGGGCCTGATGCTGGAACGCCGCGCATTCGAGACCCTGTTCGACACTGCCGACAAGGCCGAAGGCATGGCCGCTTTCCTTGAGAAACGTGCGCCGGATTTCAAGGGAGACTGACACATGCCCCGCAAACCCGCTGACGCCGCTGATCTGATTGTCGCCGTGATCGGCGCAGGCGCGATGGGCCGCGGCATCGCGCAAGTTGCCGCTACGGGCGGCGCGCAGGTGCTGCTGCATGACAGCCGCCACGGGGCCGCCGCAGAGGCCCGCGACTTCATCGCCGGGATGCTGGCCCGCGCCGCCGAGAAAGGCCGCATGACCCGGCCAGAGGCCGACGCTGCCATCGCCCGCCTGACGCCCGTTGCCGACCTGTCCGACCTCGCGCCCACCGATGTGGTCGTCGAGGCGATCATCGAGGATATGGCCGCCAAATCCGCGCTGTTCTCAGCCCTTGAAGCCGTGGTCACGCCTGAATGTATCCTCGCCTCCAACACCTCCAGCTTGTCCATTACCCGCATTGCAGCGGCCTGCACCCACCCTGAACGCGTCGCAGGCTTTCACTTTTTCAACCCGGTCCCGCTTATGCCGCTGGTCGAGGTGATCGCGGGCATCCGCACTGCGCCCGATGTGCTGGACCATCTGACGACACTTGGCACCCGCATGGGCCGCACGCCGGTTCGCGTGGCCGATGCGCCGGGCTTCCTCGTCAATCAGGTGGGGCGCGGCTACACGATCGAGGCCACGCATCTGGTGGCCGAAGGCGTGGCCGAATTTGCCTGTGTGGACCGGATCATGCGCGAGGCCGCGGGCTTTCGCATGGGGCCGTTCGAGCTTCTCGACCTGACGGCGCTGGATGTCACCCACCCCGCCACGGTGGAAATCTACGAACAGTGTTTTCACGAACCCCGCTTTCGCCCCGCCACGCTGATGGGTCAAAGGATGCAGGCGGGGCTTCTGGGGCGCAAGACCGGGGCGGGCCATTACCGCTATGACAAGGGCCAGCAGATCACCCCGCCCGAATCCCCGATGCCGGGTTTCACCGGCGGCACGTTCTGGATCGACCAGTCCTTGCCCGGTTGCGCGCAGCTTCTGGCACAGATCGTCACGCAGGCCGGGGGGCAGATCGACACTGCACATGCGCCGGGCAAAGAGTCGATCATCCTGATCACGCCTTTGGGCGAAGATGCGACCAACCATGCGGTCGCCCACGGTCTGGACGCCACCCGCGTTGTGGCTGTGGATTCGCTTTTCCAGTTCAAGGGCCGCCGCAGCCTGATGGGCACGCCGATCACCCGCCCCGATGTGCTGACCACGGCGCAGGCCCTGCTCGCCCATGACGGCACGCCCGCGACGGTCCTGCGCGACAGTCCCGGCTTTGTGGCGCAGCGCATCCTTGGCTGCATCATCAACATTGCCGCGCAAGTCGCGTCGCGCGGGATTGCTGCACCTGCGGATATTGACCGCGCTGTGACGCTGGGCCTGAACTATCCCAACGGCCCGCTTGCATGGGCCGATACGCTTGGTCCGGGCCGCATCCTGACCATCCTCGAAGGGATGCACCGCTGCACCGGCGATCCCCGCTACCGCCCTGATCCGTGGCTACGCCGCCGCGCGCAGCTTGGGGTCTCATTGCTGACCCAAGACACTCACCCCGCCTGACACAAAGGACGCATCCCATGCTTGACGCCTATATCTATGACGGGTTGCGCAGCCCCTTTGGCCGTTCTGGCGGCGCGCTGTCATCGATCCGCCCCGATGATCTGATGGCCGAGGTCTTGAGGCCGCTTCTGGCGCGCAGCTCCTTCGCGCCCGATCAGATCGACGACGTGATCCTTGGTTGCGCCAATCAGGCGGGCGAGGACAGTCGTTGTGTCGCCCGCCACGCCGCCCTGCGCGCAGGTCTGCCGATCGAGGTTCCGGGTACCGTGATCCAGCGCAATTGCGGTTCTGGCCTTGGCGCGATCATCGCCGCCGCCCATGCGCTGACAGCGGGCGAGGCGTCGGTGATCCTGTCGGGTGGTGTGGAAAGCATGAGCCGCTCGCCCTTTGTCATCGGCAAGGACGCCAAGGGGTTTTCGCGCAATCTGGTCTGGTATGACAGCGCGGTGGGCGCACGCTTCCCCAACCCGGCACTGGAAGCCGAGTTTGGCCGCGATTCCATGCCCCAGACCGCCGATAATCTGGCGCAGGAATTCACCATTACCCGCGAAGATGCCGACGCCTTCGCGCTGCGCTCGCAACAAGGCTGGGCGCGCGCCTGTCAGGCTGGCCATTTCGCCGCCGAGATCACCCCCCTGACCCTGCCCGGTGCGCGCGGCAAGCCCGACCGCGTGATCGACACGGACGAACACCCCCGCCCCGACACGGATGCAGAGGGGCTGGCGAAACTGCGCGCGATCCATGCAGGCGGGGTGACGACAGCGGGCAATGCCTCTGGCTTGAATGATGGCGCGGTCGCGCTGATGATGGGGACGCGCGCGGCGGGAGAGGCCGCAGGCGCGCGCCCGCTGGCGCGTGTTCTTGCGACTGCCGTGGCAGGTGTCGCGCCGCGCGTCATGGGGATCGGCCCTGTGCCTGCGTCGCAGAAGGCGCTTGCGCGGGCTGGACTGACCCTGAACGACATGACCG
>JAFIEL010000093.1 GCA_020832585.1 Natronohydrobacter sp.
ACGGGCAGGCCTGCACCATCGAGGACTGGATCGCCGTGTTCGAGGAAGCCGCAGGCCGGGATCTCTCGCAATTCAAGCGCTGGTATGGGCAGGCGGGCACCCCGCGGGTGGATGTCTCCGAGGACTGGCGGGATGGCAGCTATACCCTGACGCTGCGCCAGCACACGCCCCCCACCCCTGGCCAGCCGCTGAAAGAGCCATTGTTGATTCCGGTCGCGATGGGGCTGATCGGCCCGGATGGCGACGAAGTGCTGCCGACGCAAGTGCTGGAACTCGACAGCCCGGAACAAAGCTTCACCTTTGACGGACTGTCTGCGAAGCCTGTGGCCTCGCTCTTGCGCGGGTTTTCAGCGCCCGTGATCCTGAATCACGCACTCTCCAGCGAGGATCGCGCGCTGCTGCTGGCCCATGACACGGACCCGGTGAACCGCTTTGAATCAGGCCGCGCGCTGGCCCGCGACATTCTGCTGGCCATGATCCGCGAGGGCGCAAAGCCCGGCCCGGTCTATCTGGACGCGCTGCGCAGGATGCTGCGCGACGACACGCTCGACCCGGCTTTCCGCGCTCTTGCCCTTGGCCTGCCCTCGCAGGATGATCTGGCGAGCGCGCTTTTTGATGCAGGCGAGATACCTGACCCGGACGCGATCCATCACGCCCGGCAAGCGGCGCTGCAGATCATCGCCGATGCCCTTGCCCCGGTTCTGGCGACGACCTTTACCGAAATGCAGACACCCGGCCCTTACAGCCCGGATGCCCGAGATGCGGGTCGTCGCGCGCTGCGCGTGCAGGCCGTGGGGCTGCTGGCCCGCGTTGATGGTGGCGCAAAGGCTCGGGAAATGTTCGCGCAGGCCAATAACATGACCGAACAGCTTGGCGCTTGGGGGGCGCTTCTGGCAATCGGCGAGGGCGAGGCCGAGACTGCGCAATTCTACCGCCAATGGACCAGCGACCGGCTGGTGCTCGACAAGTGGTTTGCCGCGCAAGTGTCCCAGGCGGCGCCAGAACGTGCGGCGGCACTTGCACGACGCCTGACAGAGCATGCGGATTTCGACTGGAAGAACCCCAATCGGTTCCGCTCGGTCATCGGCGCATTGGGCGCAAACCCGGCAGGCTTTCACGCCAGGGACGGGGCCAGCTACCAGCTGGTCGCGGATTGGCTGATCCGGCTGGATGGCGCGAACCCACAAGCGGCGGCACGGGTCTCGACCCTGTTCGAGACATGGCGGCGCTATGATCCCGCGCGCCAAGCCCTGATCCGCGCGCAGCTTGAACGCATCATGGCGCATCCGGGCCTGAGCCGCGATATGGGCGAGATGGTCGGGCGGATGCTGGAATAAGAAAAAAGGCCCCGCTGCAACGCGGGGCCTTCTGCGAAATATGCAGGACTCAGTTGAAGGCCGCGTCAGTCACTGCCGTCGTGGTCGCTCCCTCGGGCGCGGCGGTGATCACCGGATCAGACCCACCACCCAGCAGCGTGGCTACCGTGCGCTCATAATCATCCATGTCGAGTGTGCCATTCGAGCCTTCGATAAGTTTCGCGACCTCACCCATCATGCGGATCTGATGCTCTTCGGTCTGCGCGCCAGTGTCGTCATATTCCAGCACGATCATCGCGGCCTCCTCGACATTTTCAGCCGCCCATTCCCAGCCGCGCATCGAGGCCCGCACGAAACGCGCCATCTTGTCGACGAAAGCTTCGTCTTCCAGATTGCTTTCCAGCACATAAAGCCCGTCTTCCAGCGTGGCGACGCCGTAATCGGTATAGTTGAACACAACAATCTGATCTGGAGTAATGCCGGCATCAATCACCTGCCAGTATTCATTGTAGCTCATGGTGGTCACGCAATCGGCTTGTCTTTGCAGCAGTGGATCTACATTGAAACCGATCCGTAACACCTCAACGCCATCATCACCACCAGTCGTCGGGATGTCCAATTGCGACAGCCAATTCAGAAGCGGGATTTCATTTCCGAAATACCAAGTTCCGATTCGTTTTCCCCGGAAATCCTCTGGAGTGCTGATTCCAACATCACCCCAGCAGGTGAGCATCAACCCTGAGCGCGCGAAAGGCTGTGCGATATTTACGATCGGGGCGCCCTGTTCCCGCGCGGCAAGCGCACTTGGCAACCAGTCCACCATGACATCGGCCCCGCCCCCCACAAGAACCTGCACCGGTGCAATATCCGGGCCACCGGCGCGGATGGTGACGTTCAGCCCCTCTTCCTCGTAAAAGCCATTTTCCAGCGCGACGTAATAGCCTGCAAATTGCGCCTGAGTGACCCATTTCAGCTGCAAGGTCACATCATCGAGCGCCCATGCCGCAGGAGCAAAGCCCAGACCAAGGGCCGCCACCGACCCGAATACCGTTTTCTTCATTTCCACCTCCAAGTTGCCTGGCCCATTATTGGGTCTCAGGGGGTTATCGCCCGCGTTGCGACGGGTGCCAGAACGTCACCCCCCGCTCCACAAGCGCAATCACGCCGTAGAACAGCGACCCCGCAAGGGCTGCCACGGCAATTTCTGCCCAGACCATATCCAGTTGCAAGCGCCCGACCTCGGTCGAGATGCGAAAGCCCATGCCCCGCGTCGGAGAGCCAAAAAATTCAGCAACAATCGCCCCGATCAACGCCAGCGTCGAGGCGATTTTCAACCCGTTGAAGATGAAGGGCATCGCCGCCGGCAGGCGCAGCTTGATCAGCGACTGGCCCCAACTGGCACTATAGGTGCGCATCAGGTCGCGCTGCATCGCGTCCGTTGCCGCAAGCCCCTGCACAGTGTTGACCAGCACCGGGAAGAACACCATCGCGACCACGACCGCAGCCTTGGACGGCCAGTCGAACCCGAACCACATGACCATGATCGGTGCCGTGCCGATGATCGGCAGGGCCGCCAGGAAATTGCCCACCGGCAACAGGCCCCGGCGCAGGAAATCGCTGCGGTCCACCAGCAGCGCAAATAGGAAGGCCGCGCCCACGCCAATCGCATAGCCCGAGAGCGCGCCCTTGACGAAAGTCTGAACGAAATCGACCCAAAGCACATCGGTCGAGCGCAGAATGCGCTCCCAGATCAACGATGGGGCAGGCAGGATCACACGCGGCACGTCGAGCGCGCGCACTGTCACTTCCCACAGCCAGAGGAGCGTTGCACCAAAGGCCAGCGGGGCCAACAACCCCTGCACGCGGCCCAGGCTTCCGGGCAGGCGTGGTTGTTCCGCCAGTTGCGCAACCAGCATCCATGCGCCGAGCCAGATCGCCACCACGGCGGCCCAGACCGGCAGGCTGGAGGCAGCGAAAGGCAAAAGCGCATGCCCGGCCCCGCCTAACGAAGCGGCAATCGCAAGCAACAGGGCCCAGCCTTTGCGCGCTTGTGGCAAGATGCCCAGCATCACAACAGCGAGCAGCAGCAGCATCGTGGTCGCGCCCAGATCACCCGTCCCGCCCAGACCAGCGGCGAGAAGGAAGGCCAGCGTCATTCCGACCCACTGCACTCCACCTGTTTCACGCAGGATCATCATGCAGCCATCCCCATGCGCTTGAGCGTGACGCGCTGGATCAGCCCGATGAGCGCCACCATGCTGGCCGCAAGGATGGCAGCGGCAAAAAGCGCCGACCATATCTGCACGGTCTGCCCGTAATAGCTGCCCGACAACAGCCGCGCCCCAAGCCCCGCCACAGCGCCTGTGGGCAGTTCAGCCACAATCGCGCCCACCAGCGCCGCGGCAATCGCGACTTTCAGCGAGGCGAAGAGATAGGGCATGGCCGAGGGCCAGCGCAGTTTCGCAAAGACCTGCCCGCCACTCGCGCTATAGGTTTTCATCAGATCAAGCTGCATCTGGTCAGGCGCGCGCAGCCCCTTGACCATGCCAACCACGACCGGAAAGAAACTGAGATAGGTCGAGATGATCGCCTTGGGGATCAGCCCGGTGATGCCGACCGCATTCAGCACCACGATGATCATGGGCGCGATGGCCAGAATGGGAATCGTCTGACTGGCAATCGCCCAGGGCATGACGCTGGCATCCATCGCGCGGTTATGCACGATGCCGACCGCCAGCGCGATGCCGAGGGCTGAGCCGATGGCAAAGCCCAGCAGCGTGGCCGAAAGCGTGACCCAGCCGTGATAGATCAGACTGCGATTGGACAGGCTGCCGGTGTTCATGAACCCACGCCGACCCGTCATTTCCTCGACCACTGTGGAGTTCCAGAGTTCTTGCGCCACCTGATGCGGGGCGGGAAGGCGCGGGCGTTGCTGGCTCATCGTATCGGCCACCAACGCGCTGAAACTCAGATCCTGCCCGGCACGACGGGCCTGATCCTGCGCCCATTGCTGGTTCATGGGAACGACTGCCGCATACCAGAGTGCAATCAGGCAGGCCGTCACTGTGAGAACTGGAAGGACGTTGCGCATGGGGCTCACCGCCGCATGGGGGGCGCTGCCCCCCGGTCCCTGCGGTCCCGCCCCCCGGGATATTTCGACAAGAATGAAGTCAAAAGCTCAGTCATCCAGATGCCCTGCCCTGAGCCCTTCGCGCACGCGGTGGGCGATCTCGATGAATTCGGGGCTGTCGCGGATTTCCAGTGGACGCACGCGCGGCAGCGGGCTGTCGATCACATCGGTAATCCGGCCGGGACGCGGTGACATGACAACGATCTTGGTAGAGAGATACACCGCCTCGGGGATGGAATGGGTGACGAAGCCGATGGTCTTTTCCGTGCGCGCCCAGAGTGCGAGAAGCTGCTCGTTCAGCCGGTCGCGCACGATTTCGTCAAGCGCGCCGAAGGGTTCGTCCATCAAGAGGATATCAGCGTCAAAAGCCAGCGCGCGCGCGATCGAGGCACGCTGCTGCATCCCGCCCGAAAGCTGCCAGGGGAATTTGCGCGCAAAGCCTGACAGCTCGACCAGTTCCAGCACTTTTTCAACGCGAGCGGCTTGATCGGCCTTGGAATAGCCCATGATTTCAAGTGGGAGTTTCACATTTCCTGCAATTGTGCGCCAAGGATAGAGGCCTGCGGCCTGAAACACATAGCCATAGGCGCGCGCCATGCGGGCGGCCTCGGGCGACATGCCATTCACGGTGATCGTGCCCGATGTGGGCTGTTCCAGATCGGCGATCACCCGCAGGAACGTGGTTTTGCCACAGCCCGAGGGGCCGATGAAGCTGACGAACTCGCCCTTGGCAATATCAAGCGTCACATCCTTGAGCGCGTGCACCGGGCCGTCACCCGTCTGAAAGGTCAGGTTCAGGGCCTGCGCGGAAATGACCGGCGCGGTGGTGGTATCTCGCATCAGACCCCCGTCGCCGGGATGCCGGAGCGCGCGACCGGGCGCGGCGCGGTCAGGTCTTTCCAGGTCGAGAGCGCCTGATTGACTGGACCATTCGGGCAGCGCTCGATGAACTGCCCATGCCCTTCCTGCCCGTCGAAAGCGCCATCCTTGACCATGACCCGCCCACGCGAGAGCACATAGCGCGGCAGCCCCGTGACCTCGTGGCCCTCGAACACATTGTAATCGATAGCAGATTGCTGGCTGCTGGCAGAAATGGTTTTCGATTTCTCCGGGTCCCAGACCACCAGATCGGCATCCGCGCCCACTGCGACCGCGCCCTTCCTTGGATACATGCCGAAGATCTTGGCGACATTGGTCGAAGTCACGGCCACAAATTCATTCATCGTGATCCGGCCTGTGCGCACGCCGCGTGTCCAGAGCATGGGCATCCGGTCTTCCAGCCCGCCGGTGCCATTGGGGATTTTCGTGAAATCGCCCACGCCGAAGCGCTTCTGATCCGTGGTGAAGGCGCAGTGATCCGTCGCCACGACCGAGAGCGTGCCCGAGGCCAGCCCCGCCCAAAGGCTGTCCTGATGCGCCTTGTTGCGGAAGGGGGGCGACATGACGCGGCGCGCGGCATGGTCCCAATCCGGGTGGAAATACTCAGTTTCATCCAGCGTCAGGTGCTGGATCAATGGCTCGCCCCAGACGCGCTTTCCTTGCGCTTTCGCGCGCCGGATCGCTTCATGCGCTTCCTCGCAGGAGGTATGCACGACATACAGCGGCACCCCCGCCATATCGGCGATCATGATGGCGCGGTTGGTGGCTTCGCCTTCGACCTGAGAGGGGCGCGAATAGGCATGGCCTTCGGGGCCAGTGTTGCCTTCGGCCAGCAGTTTGGCAGACAGTTCCGCCACCACATCGCCGTTTTCGGCATGGACCATGGCCACGCCGCCCACTTCACGCACGCGGCGGAAAGAGGCGAAGAGTTCGTCGTCATTCACCATAAGCGCGCCCTTATAGGCCATGAAATGCTTGAAGCTGGTCACACCGCGCTTCACGACTTCAGGCAGTTCGTCAAAGACCTGCTGGCCCCACCATGTGACCGCCATGTGGTAGGAATAATCGCAATGCGCGCGACCCACCTTGTTGTCCCAGAGCTTGAACGCATCAAGCAGGCTTTCGCCGGGCGAGGGCAGTACGAAATCAATCACCATCGTGGTGCCGCCAGACAAGGCCGCGCGGGTGCCGGATTCGAAATCATCGCTGGAATAGGTGCCCATGAAGGGCATTTCCAAATGCGTATGCGGGTCGATCCCGCCGGGCATGATGTAACACCCAGTGGCATCCAGCGTGGTATCGCCCGACAGGTTCGTGCCAATCTCGGTAATCTTGCCGCCCTCGACCCGAACATCTGCCTTGTAGGTCAGATCATGGGTGACGACTGTGCCGTTCTTGATGACCGTGGACATATTTCTGTTCCCTCCAAACCGTCTGCAGGGTGGGCCTCAACCCACCACCTCTGCCGTTTCCAGAACCGCGTGCAACAGCACATTCGTCCCCGCTTCGGCCCATTTCGGGCTTATCTCTTCGGCCTCGTTATGGCTCAGCCCATCGACGCAAGGACACATGATCATCGCGGTCGGATAGAGCCGGTTGATCCAGCACGCATCATGCCCGGCGCCCGAGACAATATCCATATGGCTGTAGCCCAGCCTGTCCGCCGCATCGCGGATGCGGCCCAGAAGGGTTTCGTCAAAGGCCGGTGGGTCGAACTGGCCGACCACTTTTGCTGCGAACTTGAGCCCGATATCAGCGCAAATCCCCGGTGCGCGGGCGTTGAATTCATCGACCATGCCCAAAAGCACATCCAGCTTGTGCGAGCGGAAATCGATGGTGAACACGACCTTTTCCGGGATGACATTGCGCGAATTCGGGTAGACATCGATATGCCCGATCGCACCCACAGCATCGGGCTGGCGGGCCATGGCGATCTCATGCACCAGTTCCGTCACCCGCGCCAATCCGCGCCCTGCATTGCGGCGCAAATACATTGGTGTCGATCCTGTATGCTGCGCCTTGCCGGTCACGGTGCATTCGATCCAGCGCAGCCCCTGGCCATGCGTGACAACACCGATATCCTTGCCTTCGGCTTCCAGGATCGGACCCTGTTCAATATGCAACTCCAGAAAGGCATGCATCTTGCGCGCGCCGACAGGCTCGTCGCCCTTCCAGCCGATGCGCTCCAGCTCATCCCCAAGCCGCTTGCCCTGCGCATCGACGCGGTCGTAAGCCCAGTCGCGCTCCAGCACGCCCGCAAACACGCCCGAGGCCAGCATGGCAGGCGCAAAGCGCGTGCCTTCCTCATTGGTCCAGTTGGTCACGACAATGGGGCGGCGCGTCCTGATGCCCAGATCCCGGATCGAGCGCATGACTTCCAGCCCCGCCAGAACCCCAAGCACCCCGTCATATTTCCCGCCGGTGGGCTGGGTGTCGAGATGAGAACCCACATAGACCGGCAATGCCTCGGGGTCGGTGCCCTCGAAACGGGCGAACATCGTGCCCATCTCATCAACGCCCATCGTCGCACCGGCCTCCACGCACCAGGACTGGAAGAGATGGCGCGCCTCGCTGTCTTCATCCGTCAGGGTCTGGCGGTTGTTCCCGCCTGCCACACCGGGGCCGATCGTCGCCATTTCCATCAGGCTGTCCCACAGCCGTTCGCCATTGACCTTCAGGTTCGCACCCGGTGCAGACATGATTCAACTCCCTGTCATGGCAGCGTTTTTCTGCTGCTCGCTTTTAGTGGGACATCTGCGTAAATACGCCAGAAGGCGCTTACAGCTTGCACTCGTCCCGTCTCGACGCTATCAAGTTTGACCATCCAGTCAAGAACCATCTCAGCCCATGCCCGCGCCGAAAAATCCCGCTGCTGAAAAACCCGGCACGCCCGCGCGCGGGCCACGATCGCGCATCCAGAAACGCAACCGGCAGATCATTCTGGACGCAGCCCTCGAAGTCTTTTCCACGCACGGATTTCGCGGTGCGACACTGGACCAGATCGCCGCTCAGGCCGGACTGTCCAAGCCCAACCTGCTGTATTATTTCGACAGCAAGGACGCGATCCATCGTGACCTGCTGACGCGCTTGCTGGACACCTGGCTTGATCCCTTGCGCATGCTGGACGCGGATGGCGACCCGCAGACCGAGATCATGGCCTATATGCGCCGCAAGCTGGAAATGTCGCGCGATTTCCCGCGTGAAAGCCGCTTGTTTGCCAATGAAATCCTGCAAGGTGCCCCCCGGATCGAAGAATTCATCCGCCATGACCTGCGCAGCCTTGTCGATGAAAAGGCGCAGCTTCTTTCGGATTGGTCACAGGCTGGCCGGATCGCGCGCGTGGACCCTTATCATCTGATCTTCTCGATCTGGGCGCTGACCCAGCATTACGCCGACTTCGCAGCCCAGATCGGCATGATCCGTGGCGACAGCCATGACCCGCTGGACGGGGCAGAGCCATTCCTTGAACAGCTCTACACCCGTCTGCTCACGCCCTGATCACTCGGCAGCCTTGGCCATCGGGTTGTTGGGATGGGTCGTCCAGTTGGCGTAATCGCTGACGACCTCGCCCGTGCGCGGATCGACCTCGCCCTTGGCCATCGGCTCCATCGTGATGCAATCCTGCACAGGGCAGACATTCACGCACAGATTGCAGGCCACGCATTCCGCGTCGATCACCTCGAACTTGCGCTCGGGCGACATGGAAATCGCCTGATGCGAGGTATCCTCGCAGGCCGCAAAACAGCGCCCGCAAGAAATGCACAGATCCTGATTGATCTTTGCTTTCGCAACATAATTCAGGTTCAGATACTGCCAGTCAATGACATTCGGCACCGCGCGCCCCACAAGCTGATCGACCGAGGTGAAGCCCTTCTCATCCATATATTGCGACAGGCCCGCCGTCAGTTCCTTGATGATCCCGAAACCGTAAGTCATCGCCGCAGTGCAGACCTGAACCGTGCCTGCCCCAAGGGTCAGGAACTCTGCTGCGTCGCGCCATGTGGTCACGCCGCCGATCCCGCTGATGGGCAGCCCATGGGTTTCAGCGTTGCGCGCGATTTCGGCCACCATGTTCAGCGCGATGGGCTTCACCGCAGGGCCGCAATAGCCGCCATGCGCGCCCTTGCCGTCGATCATCGGCTCGGGGCTGAACGTGTCCAGATTGACCGATGTGATGGAATTGATCGTGTTGATCAGGCTCACCGCATCCGCCCCACCGCGTTTCGCGGCCTCTGCCGGTTTGCGGATATCGGCAATGTTCGGGGTCAGCTTGACGATACAGGGCATCCGCGAGTGCTGCTTGACCCAGCGCGTGACCATCTCGATATATTCCGGCACCTGCCCCACGGCCGCGCCCATACCGCGCTCGGACATGCCATGCGGGCAACCGAAATTCAGCTCGACCCCGTCAGCGTCCGTGTCCTCAACATGCTTCAAGATGGCCTTCCACGATTCCTCGTCACAAGGCACCATCAGCGAGACGACCATCGCCCGGTCAGGCCAGTCGCGTTTGACTTGCTTGATCTCGCGCAGGTTCACCTCCAGCGGGCGGTCGGTGATCAGCTCGATATTGTTCAGCCCCAGAAGCCGCCGGTCCGCGCCCCAGATCGCGCCGTAGCGCGGGCCGTTGACGTTCACCACAGGCGGCCCTTCGGCGCCCAGCGTTTTCCACACAACCCCGCCCCAGCCTGCCTTGTAGGCGCGCACGACGTTGTATTCCTTGTCCGTCGGCGGGGCAGAGGCCAGCCAATACGGGTTGGGGGATTTGATGCCGATGAAATTCGTGGTCAGATTTGCCATTGTGCTTAGCCCTTCCCCATCAATGCCGCATGGATGCTCTCGGCCGCATCGCGCCCCTGCGCGACCGCTGTCACCGTCAGATCCTCGCCGCCGCCTGTGCAATCGCCCCCAGCCCAGACACCGGCGAGCGCCGTACGCCCGTCAGCCCCCACGGAAATCTTGCGCCCGTCGAGTGCCACGCCCTCCGGCACGCCCTCCAGCTTTTGGCCGATCGCCTTGAACAGCTGATCAGCTTTCAGGCGAAAAGTCTCACCCGTAGGCTCCAGCCCCGTCGGCCCCTGATGGGTATAGGCAAACTCCACTTCCCGCAGCGCGCCATTGGCATGGATCGCAACGGGCATCGCGTTGGTGATGATCCGCACTCCTTCATTGGCAGCATGGCTCAGCTCATAATCCGACGCGCCCATTGCGTCGCGCCCGCGGCGATAAACCATCGTCACATGCTCGGCCCCCAGAAGCCGCGACTGAACGGCGGCATCCATTGCCGTCATACCGCCCCCGATCACGACCACATGCCGCCCGATGGGCAGGGTGGACAGATCATCGCTCTGGCGCAATTCGGCAATGAACTCGACCGCATCGCGCGCGCCCGGCGCATCCTCGCCCGCCACGCCCAGCGCATTCACGCCCGCCAGTCCGATCCCGAGAAAGACAGCGTCATACTCTGCCTGCAGATCCGCAAGCACCCCATCTACGCCCAGTTTCCAGCCCTGCCGGATCGTGATCCCGCCGATCTGCAACAACCAGTCAACCTCGGATCGGGCGAAATCATGTGCGGCCTTGTATGCGGCGATGCCGTATTCATTCAGCCCACCGGGCTTTTCGCGCGCGTCATAGATTGTGACATCATGGCCATGCAGCGCCAGCCTGTGTGCACAGGCCAGACCCGCAGGCCCCGCGCCGACAACCGCAACATGCTTGCCTGTCGGGGCCGCGCGGCTAAAGGGATGTGCGTTCTTCGCGATCAGCTTGTCCGTCGCATAGCGCTGCAAGCGCCCGATCTCGACGGGCTTGCCTTCGGCGGCTTCACGCACGCAGGCCCCTTCGCACAGCGTTTCTGTCGGGCAGACACGCGCGCACATGCCGCCCAGTATATTCTGGTTGAAGATCGTCTTGCCCGCCGCTTCCGGCTGGCCCGCCTGTATCTGGCGGATGAACAGCGGAATGTCGATTTCCGT
>JAFIEL010000094.1 GCA_020832585.1 Natronohydrobacter sp.
CCTACGAGCACACCCCGCACCCGATCGAATATGCGATGTATTACAGCTGCTGATCAGTGGCGTGAGAGATGGAAAAAGCCCCCGCTGGTCGGGGGCTTTTTGCTGCGAGGGGGGGCTTGAGGGACTGCCGTCCCTCAAACTCCCTGCCTCAAGGGGGGCACGCCCCCCTTGAGAAACCCCGTGGATATTTGGGCAAGATTGAAAGGATCAGCGGCTGAGGCCTGCGGCGAGGGCCGGTTGGTCGAGAGAGGCGAAGCCGTAATGGCGCAGCCAGCGCAGGTCGGATTCGAAGAAAGCACGCAAATCGGGGATGCCGTATTTCAACATCGCGATCCGGTCGATCCCAAGACCGAAAGCAAAGCCCTGCCACTGGTTGGGGTCAATCCCGCCCGCGCGCAGCACATGCGGATGCACCATGCCGGAACCGAGGATTTCGAGCCAATCCTTGCCCTCGCCGATTTTCAACTGCCCGCCTTCCCAGGAACAGCGGATATCCACTTCGGCCGAGGGTTCGGTGAAGGGGAAATGCGAGGCGCGGAAGCGCAGTTCGACCTGATCGACCTCGAAAAAGGCGCGGCAGAATTCTTCCAGCGTCCATTTCAGTTGCGCCATCGAAATGTCGCGGTCGATGGCCAGCCCTTCGACCTGATGAAACATTGGTGTATGGGTCTGGTCCATATCCATCCGGTAGACCCGGCCCGGTGCGATCACGCGGATCGGCGCGCCCTGTTCCTGCATCGCCCGGATCTGCACCGGCGAGGTATGGGTGCGCAGCACATGCGGCGGGCGGTCATCACCCGGCGCGCGGTGCAGGAAGAACGTGTCATGTTCCTGACGCGCAGGGTGTTCGGGCGCGATATTGAGTGCGTCGAAATTATACCAGTCGGATTCGATCTGCGGCCCTTCGGCCACGGCAAAACCCATATCGGAAAAGATCGCGGTCAGTTCATCCATCACCTGGCTGATCGGATGGATCGTGCCCATGGGCCGGGGTCGGCCCGGCAAGGTGACATCGAGCCATTCCGCCTTGAGCCGCTCGCCAAGGGCTGCATCCTCGAGCCCCGCACGCCGCGCTTTCAGTGCTGCGTCAATCTCTGATTTCAGCCCGTTCAGCGCAGGCCCTGCGCTCTGGCGTTCTTCCGGGCTCATCTGACCCAGATCGCGCATCTTCAGGCTGATCTCGCCTTTCTTGCCCAATGCGGCAAGGCGGACGGCCTCTAGCGCGTCAGGATCAGATGCGCGCGCAATCTGGTCGAGGAATTTGCCGCGAAGGGCGTCGATGCCATCCATGTCCATCTCCTGCCCGCTTTCGGGCGCTGGTTCCGAAGCGCGAGGTAGCCAATCACCCCGCCGATTGCAAGCATCTGCCCTTACAGGCTGAGCAGACGCGCCGCGATGGAGAAATAGATCAGCACCCCCAGCACATCGGCAATCGAGGTCACAAGCGGGCCAGAGGCCGCCGCCGGGTCGCGCTCGAATTTGGCGAAGAGAAACGGCAGGCACATGCCGATCAGCGCGCCCATCAGCACGATCGTCACCATGGCCAGCGCCACGACCACGGCGATATCCGGCCCGCCGCGCCACACCCCGATCACCGAGACCGCAAGCGCCATGGTCAGCCCCAGCGTCAGCGCGATCACCACTTCGCGCGCCAGCAGACGCCCGAAATCCGACGGTCGCACATCGCCAGTGGCAAGCGCGCGCACCATCAGCGTGGCCGATTGCGTGCCCGCATTGCCGCCCGAGGCGATCAGCAGCGGCAGGAAGAAGAGAAGCGACAGATGCTCTGCAATCGTATCTTCGAAATGCGCGATCCCCGCCCCCGAAAAGATATTGCCGAAAACCAGCAACACCAGCCAGAAAATCCGCGCGCGGTAAAGGAGCGCGATCGAGGCCTCTGCGACCGACATATCCAGCGGCTGGACGATCGAGCCCTTGTGGAAGTCCTCGGTCACTTCCTCTTCGGTCACGTCCATCGCGTCATCGGCGGTAACGATCCCCACCAGCCGGTCATTATTGTCCAGCACCGGCAGCGCCAGAAGGTCATAGCGTGCAACCAGTCGGGCGGCTTCTTCCTGCTCGTCATCGGCACGGACCCAGACGGGCTCGGTATCCATGATCTCGGATATCTGCTGACGCGGGCGGGCGGTCAGCAGGTCCCGCAGACTGACCACGCCCACAAGTTTGCGCGCCTCGTCTATGATATAGGCATAATAGATCGTCTCGGCCTCGATCGCCTGCATCCGGAGCGCCTCGATGGCCTGCGTCGAAGTCATTTCCGGCATCAAGGTCGCATAATCCGAGGTCATGACCGAGCCCACGGTCCATTCCTCATAGGCGGCAAGACGACGCAGATCCTCGCGCTCGGCCTTGGACAGCGCAGGCAGGATCGCTTCCTGCGCTTCCTCGTCCAACTGCTTGAACAGGTCGGCGCGCTCGTCATGGCTCATCGCGGTCATCAGCGCGACCAGCTCGCGCCGGGGGATGCGGGTGGCAAGGTCGATCTGGGCGCGCGCGCGCAGATAGCCCAGCAGTTCGGCCTGATCATGCAGCGGCAGCAGGCGCAGCACGGTCAGATCATCGCCTTCGTCGAGTTCCTCGATCAGTGCCGCGACATCGGCGAGTTCCTGGGTTTCGAGGAATTCGCGCACGGCGTCCTGGCGCTCTTCGCGCAGCAGGCGCGTGATTTCGACGGCGATGAAACCGGCATCGAAATCAGAGCGTTCAGTCGCCGCCTCGATCCGAAGCTCGCTGAGGGTGGTCTGGATTGACATGGCGTTCTCCTGCGTGCTGCTTCGCCCGGAAGCGGGGCAGCACGGCGGGGTTACACCCGAATGGCGGCCCGCGTCAGGCGCGGCTGGTCTGTCTTGTCTGTCTCCGGGCGCATCCTCTGCGCCCGACTGGAACTGCCGTCCATTGTTGTCCCATAGATCAACATCGACCATTTCGCCGACAGCGCGGTGATAGGAAGGTTTGCGGGAAGAGTCAATTTCTTAGCGCAATTCTGCCTGGCATCTGGTGGAATTGCCGAAAGCGCGGGCAGAGCACAGGCGCGACAGGCGGATGCTTCGGGAATGGCGCACCGGGACAGGGCGCAGGACGCAGGACGCAGGGCCTTCGAGGCGCAGCTTTCGTTCTGGGGCGCAAGTGTCTCGCGGCAGGTCCGGCGCTTGGCACGCGCCGGATCCGGCAGCGCGTTCAGCGCAGGCCGTTCGGACATGCGGGCACTGGCAAGCATGTCGTGCCCGTGCCATCCGCGTCTAGCGCCCGCTGGTGTCAGGCGGCACGTCCAGCCCCGCACGGTGCACGGCACCCGGCGGGCGTGTCGCGTCCTTCTTGCGCGTGTCTAGCGCGCGATGGTGTCAGGCAAAGGGGGGGCTTCGGACACAACGCGGTTCCGGCCCGTCGCTTTGGCATGATAAAGCGCGCGGTCCGCGGCATGCATCAGATCCTGCAGGTCGCTGCCATCGCGCCCCAGAACACCAAGCCCCGCCGACACGGCGATCGATGGCAGATTCTGTCCCAGAACCGTCAACTGCACCTTTCCGATCAGCGCACGCAATTCTTCGGCTTTCTCCAGCGCCTGGGCCCTATCGTGATCGACGGCAAGCAGGATGAACTCTTCTCCCCCGATCCGGCAGGGATGCAGCTTTTCATTGCCAAGCCGGGCCATCGCGCGGCCCACTTCGCCAAGCACCTGGTCCCCGGCGTCATGTCCGAAACGGTCATTGAACGCCTTGAAATGGTCCACATCGACGGAAATCAACGAAAGCGCCCGCCCGTCCCGCAGCGCGAGCGTGATTTCCCGCTGCGCCTGATCCATGAACCAGCGCCGGTTCCACAGTCCGGTCAGTGGATCGCGCAGGGATTTCTCGTGCAATTCCTGACGCAGGCGCACATTGGCCACGGCAAGGCTGATCTGCTCACCGCAGATCAAAGAGATTTCCCAGCGATTGGCCAGCACATCGGCGCGCATGTGTCGCATGACGCCGCCATCTTCGAACCCGTCGAACACAATATGCATCAGGCCGATGGTTTCACCATGCGCGATGATCGGCAGGCAGAAATAGGGTGTGTCGGGTTTGGTGACATGGTCGCAGACAAACTGGATGGGTTTCTGGCCGTAGGCATAGGCCCGCCCACGGCGCAGTGCCCAGCAGTCATCAGGCAGAATATGGCGTGGAAAATCCGGCAGGCTGCCCCAGCTTGTCGCAAGATCAAGCATGGTGCGGCTCTCGTTATAGACATAGAGCGCGCCATCGGCTTCGGGGATCAGCGTGTGCATGGCGCGCTTGATCACCATCAGCAGTTCTTCGAAGGATTTCGCGGAATAGAGCCATTCGCTGGTCAGGGCCAGAAGCTGTCGTTCGGACTGGCGCAGGGCTTCGGCATGGCGCATTTCCTCATTCTGCTCTTCCAGCAGCTTGCGCTCGGTGATGTCGCGCATGGTCGAGATGAAATGCGTGTGCCGGCCTGCGGCGTCATAGACAGGGGTCACTTTCAGATCGACCCAATAGGCCGCGCCGGATTTCGCATAAAGCCGGATATCGCGGCGGATTTCGCGGCGTTGCTGACAGGCCAGATTGATCTGGCGCAGCGTATCAGGGTCGGTTTCCGGCCCGCGCAGCGTCAGTCCGGCGTCATGGCCGATCAGTTCCGTGTCCGTATATCCCGCTTGCGCCGTGAAGGCAGGGTTGACCCAGAGCGTCAGGTGCGCCGGGTCGGAAATGACCACCGCATCTGACGAGTGCCGCAGCACAAGTTCCGAATAGAAGCGCTCGGTGGTTTCGGCCGCGCTGTCCTTCAGGTCTTTCGCGCACATGCGCCGCCCCTTTGATCTGCCCTCTGCCGCGCAGTCTTGCACAGGATTGTTAAGACTTTCTTGCCTTGCCTCTTGTGCTGCCCGTGACAAAGCCAGCCAAAGGTTCTAGCGTTGCCGCTGTGATGGCGGGCGCGCGGTGACTGTTGTGGTCATGTGCCGCCCGCGCAGGATGACAGACGCACAAGGAGGATGCTTATGCTCGATCAAGCCACTGATCTGAAATCGCTTTTGCGCGACCCCGAATTGCTGGAGACGCGCGCCTTTGTCGCGGGCGAATGGGTTGATGCGGATGATGGTGCCACATTTGCAGTGGTCAATCCCGCGCGCGGCGATGTGATTGCGCAGGTCGCCGATGTGACCCGCGCAGAGACCGCGCGCGCCATCGACGCCGCAGAGGCCGCGCGCCACGCATGGGCTGCGCGCACCGCCAAGGATCGCGCGGGCGTGCTGCGGCGCTGGTTCGATCTGATGATGCAGAATCAGGAAGACCTGGCCGTGATCCTGACCGCCGAGATGGGCAAACCCCTGGCCGAGGCGCGCGGCGAGATCGCATATGGCGCGGCTTTTGTCGAATGGTTTTCGGAAGAGGCGCGGCGCGTCTATGGCGAGATCATCCCCGGCCACCAGCCCGACAAACGCATCTCGGTGCTGCGCCAGCCGATCGGGGTTGCGGCCTCGATCACGCCGTGGAATTTCCCCAATGCGATGATCGCGCGCAAGGTTGCGCCTGCGCTGGCCGTGGGTTGCGGGTTCGTGGCGCGTCCGGCCGCGGAAACCCCGCTCTCGGCACTCTCGATGGCGGTGCTGGCGGAACGCGCGGGCGTGCCGAAGGGGCTGTTGTCAGTGCTGCCCTCCAGCCGGGCCTCGGATATCGGCAAGGAGTTCTGCGAAAACCCGATTGTTCGAAAACTGACATTTACCGGCAGTACTGAGGTGGGCCGGATCCTGCTGCGGCAGGCGGCGGATCAGGTGATGAAATGTTCCATGGAATTAGGGGGTAACGCGCCGTTCATCGTATTTGATGACGCCGATCTGGATGCGGCGGTCGCGGGTGCCATGATGTCGAAATATCGCAATAATGGCCAGACTTGTGTCTGCGCCAACCGCATCTATGTGCAAGCCGGGGTCTATGATGCCTTTGCCGAGAAGCTGAAAGTGGCAGTCGAGAAATTGCAGGTCGGCGACGGTCTGGCCGAGGGCACGGATCTGGGCCCGCTGATCAATACCGAAGCGGTCGAGAAGGTCGAGGATCATATCGCCGATGTGCTGGCCAAAGGCGGCGCAGTGCTGACCGGCGGGCGCAAGCATGGCAATGGCGGCAGTTTCTTCGAGCCGACCATCGTGACCGGTGTCACGCAGGAGATGAAGGTCGCGACCGAAGAAACCTTCGGCCCGCTCGCACCGCTCTTTCGGTTCGAGACCGAGGAAGAAGTGATCGCCATGGCCAATGACACGATCTTCGGGCTGGCGGCCTATTTCTACGCGCGCGACATTGGCCGCATCACCCGCGTACAGGAAGCGCTGGAATACGGCATTGTGGGCGTCAATACCGGGATCATCTCGACCGAGGTCGCACCCTTTGGCGGGGTCAAGCAATCGGGGCTCGGGCGCGAAGGTTCGCTGCACGGGACCGAGGATTACCTTGAGATGAAATATGTCTGCCTGAGCGTCTGAGCAGACCGGAGCAGGGCCACAGGCGCGCTTGCGCGCAGGCCCTGCGACCGGACCGAGGGGGCTCGATGCCCCCGAGGTCCGACCGCCGTCACGCCTCACCGGGTCGGGAGCAGCCCGGAGAGCGCCGCGCGCAGATGCGCGTCATCTTCCAGTTCCAGCCGCACCGGCAGCGCCAGAACCTTTGCACGAAAAGACGCGGGCAGGCGCACCGCGTCCTTCTCGGTCGTGACCAGTTGCGCGCCAAGTGCCTTGGCTTCCAGCGCCAGCCGCGCCATCAGTGCATCGGTCAGCGGCTGGTGATCGCTCAGCGCTTCGGCACGCAGCACCTCTGCCCCCTCGCTGCGCAGGGTCGCGAAGAATTTCTCGGGCCGCCCGATCCCGGCAAAGGCCAGCACGCGCAAGCCCTGCCAGCTCATTCCCATCTGCAAGGGCCTGAGTTCGGCGCGCAGCACCGGCAGGTCCAACCCGTCCGCCGTGAACCGCGCCTGCATCTCGGGCGGGCCGATGCTGACCAGCATATCGGCGCGCTTGACCCCCTCTGCCACCGGCTCGCGCAGCGGCCCTGCGGGCAGGACCCGGCCATTGCCGAAACCCACCGCCGCATCGACCACGATCAGCGACAGATCCTTGGCCAGGGCCGGGTTCTGAAACCCGTCATCCATGACCAGCACGCCCGCGCCCGCAGCGACAGCCGCGCGCGCGCCCGCAGCACGGTCGCGCGCCACCCAGACCGGGGCGAAGGCCGACATCAGCAGCGGTTCATCCCCCACATCCGCCGCGCCATGATCGCGCTCGGACACACGCACCGGCCCTTCCAGCCGCCCGCCATAGCCGCGCGAGATCACATGAGCGACCGCGCCCATGCCTTGCAACATCTGCACCAATGCAATGACTGTGGGCGTCTTGCCGGTGCCACCCACATTCAGATTGCCCACGCAGATCACCGGGACCGGCGCGCGCCAGTCGGGCGGGCGTGCCACACGCCGCGCGGTCTGGCGGGCATAGAGCGCGCCAAAGGGTGCCAGCAGATGCGCAAGGATGCCGGGGCGCGCGGGCGGGTTGAACCAGAAACCGGGCGCGCGCATCAGATGCCCCGCCGCGCGTGCACCGCCTGCATAAGCGCCTCGATCACGGTCTCGGTGGCCTCATACCCGTTCGAGATCACCTGCCAGCCGCGATGCGCCTGATCGGCGGCCTGTTCGGGGCGCAGCGCCGTGCAGATGGCCGATCCCAGCGCATCCGCGCTCTGGATCATGCGCGTCGCGCGGGCCTCGCGCAGCAGGTCGAACGCCTCGGCATGTCGTCCATAGACGCGGCCATGCACGATGGCGCAGCCCAGCCCCGCAGGTTCAAGGGGCGAGACCATCGCCTCTTCGCCCGTCAGCGATCCGCCCAGATAGCAGGCGGTCGCCAGACGATACCACAGCCCGCGCTCGCCCTCGGTATCGGCGATATAGACCTGGGTTTCGGGTGTCACCAGATCATCCACCGAGCGTAGCGCCGTGCTGAACTGGGCTGCGAAGATCTCTTTCAGCGCCGGGCCGCGTTGCGGGTCCGAAGGGTGCAGGATCAGGGCCAGACGGTGGCTTTCGCGCAGGGCTTCGCGATGCGCGGCCAGAATCACCGCCTCTTCGCGTTCCGGCACGCCCACGGCCAGCCAGATCGGGCGATGGCGAAACGCCTCGGCCAGCGCCTCGCGCTCGGCCTCGTTGCAGCCCAGCGCGGCTGGGGTCGCCGACAGCCTGCCACAGAGGCTGAGCGCCTGTTCGGGCAGCCCCTGATCCAGCCAGGCATCGCGCGCCGCAGCGGTTTGCAGGAAAACATGGTCGAGGCAGGCCAGCACCGCGCGCGAGAATCCCGGCAGGTGGCGCCAGCCCGAGGCAAAACCCGGCGCATCGGTGTCGATGGCGAAAACCGGAACCTTGCGGCGGCTGAGCGCTGTGATCATGCCTGCAGGCAAGACGGCAGAGGCCACAAGAAACCCTGCGGGCAGATTGCCCTGCGCGGCCAGTTCCTGCACCAGCGCGGGCGCATCCGCATCAACCGGCAGGACCACACGACCCGGCAGGTCCGGCACGCTGGTCGCGGCACTTTCCGGCAGGGTCAGCAGCACACCCAGCCGATCATCCTTTTGCAGCATGGCTTCGGAAAGGGTCACAAGGATCTGCGCCTCGCGCGGGTCATCGCTATGCATCCACAGGCAAGGCTGCGGCAAGCGCGCCAGCGCGGCGGGGGGTGCGGCCGCACGGTTGCGCGACATCAGATAGAGTTGCCCGGCCAGACTGCGCATGCCTAAACCCCCTGTGCCGGTTGCAACAGGTCGCGCGCGGTTATGATCAGTGAACGGCACAGCACTTGTGGGACGGAAACTCTGGTGTTGCATCTCCCTCTAGATAGGCCGGAAACCGACCCGAAGGGAAGCGCCCCTGCACAGACCTATCCACTCCGCGCCGCCAGAAACGCCGCATGCAGCGCCGGATTGGCGGCGATCACCCCGTCCGAGGCCGGGTGTTCCGTGTCAAAGCGCAAGCCCGCCCCCTGCCCCGTGGTGACGATGCCGCCTGCCTCGGAGATCAGAAGCGCACCTGCTGCGATGTCCCAATGCCATGTCGGGCGCAAGGTCAGCATGGCGTCAAACGCCCCTTCGGCGACCAGCGCCAAGCGCCATGCAAGCGAGGGACGGAAATGGCGCGCGACCTGTGGCACGCCGCCGGGCCAGTGTTGCGGCTGCAATTGCGGATTGGCTGCCAGAACCTGCGCGCCGGTCAGCTCTACGCGGGGGCTGACATGAATGGGATGGTTGTTCAGATGCGTGCCATGGCCCAGCGCGGCCTTGTAGCACAGATCGAGCATCGGCAGATAGACCACGGCGGCCAGCGGCACGCCATTCTCGACCACCGCAAGCGCATGGGCAAAGCCCTTCTGCCCGTCGATGAAGGCGCGGGTGCCGTCGATCGGGTCGATGATGAACATGCGCTTTGCATGCAGTCGGGTCTGGTCATCGGCGCTTTCCTCGGACAGCCAGCCATAATCAGGCCGTGCCGCCGTCAGTCGCGCCTGCAGCATCTTGTCGATTTCCAGATCGGCCTCGGTCACTGGCCCCTGCCCTGCGCCCTTGTCCCAGATGCGCGGGGTGGCCCCGAAATGGCGGCGGGCAATGTCACCCGCCGCGCGGGCCGCATCAGTCAGCAGCGCCAGATCCTCACGCCCCGGCAAGGGTCATCCCTTCGACCAGAAGCGAGGGCACCACGCTGGACAGATGGTCCTGCGCGTCATTGGCCGGGATGATCCGGCCCAGCATCTCGCGCAGATTGCCTGCGATGGTGCATTCATTGACCGGATAGGCGATCTGACCGTTTTCCACCCAGAAGCCCGATGCCCCGCGCGAATAATCGCCCGTGGTGGGGTTGATGGTCGAGCCGATCAGCGATGTGACCAGAAGCCCGGTGCCCATCTCGGCCAGCAATTCGGCCTGTGATTTCGGCCCTTGTGTCAGGATCAGGTTCGAGGTCGAGGGCGAAGGCGGACCCGAGGTGCCGCGCACGGCGTTCGCCGTGCTGTCCAGCCCCAGCTTGCGCGCGGTCGCCAGATCCAGCACCCAGCTTTGCAGCACACCGTCTGCGACCAGATCCTTGGTGCGGCTTTGCAGCCCTTCGGCGTCAAACGGGCGCGAGCCGGATCGGCGCACGCGCAGCGGGTCTTCGCGCAGGCTGATCCCCTTGGGCAGAACGCCCTCGCCCATGGCATCGCGCAGCCAGCTAGACCCGCGCGCAATCGCGCTGCCATTGATCGCGCTGACCAGATGGCCGATCAGGCTTGACGCAATCCGCTCGTCATAAAGCACCGGATAGGCCCCGGTCCTGGGCCGCCGCGCCCCATGCCGGGCAATGGCGCGTTCACCCGCCAGTTGGCCGATGTCTTCAGGGTCAGGCAGGTCAGACTGGAAAATGCGCCCCTCTGCGCACCAGTCGCGCTCCATCCCTGTGCCCTCGCCTGCAATCGCAACGCAGGAGATCTGCCGCGACGAGCGCCCATAGCCGCCCTGAAACCCGTTGGTCGCCGCCAGCCAGATCGCCTGTGAACCATAGGCGGCAGAGGCGGATTGCACCTGGCTCACCCCGCGCACGGCCTGCGCGGCGGCCTCGGCACGGCGGGCATCTTCCTGCAGGATTTGGGGCGCAGGCTCAGCGGCGGGGTCGTAGAGTTGCAGCCCCTCGGCAGAGCGCAGCATGGCCAGTTGATGCGTCTCGGCAAGCCCCGCATAGGGGTCTTCGGGCGCCTCTCTGGCCATGGCGACGGCGCGGGCGGCCATCGCTTCCAGCGTTTCAGGGCGCGTGTCGGAAGAGGAAATGCAGGACTGCCGCTGACCCACGAAGACGCGTAACCCGATATCGAGGCCTTCGGAGCGTTCGGCATGTTCCAGCCCGCCCTTGCGCACATCGATCGAGATCGAGGTTCCTTCGATCACGATGGCATCCGCGGCATCCGCCCCCCCCGCTTTCGCCGCTTTCAACAGCGCATTGGTGACGGATTTCAGCGGCGCGGTCAGATGGTCGTCGAACATGGGGTTGGCTCCGGGGCGAATGCTTCCGTCTGATCTAGTCACTTGGCTGCGAAAATGAAATGCCGGATGCCGAATTTTGCCCGTTGATGCGCAATGCGCAGGTTCCGGGTCGCACAGGCGCGCGCAGACTGCGCATCAGATCAGGGTCTTGATGGAGTGTCCCATGCCGCCCGAATCCCTTGCGCTGATCCTGTT
>JAFIEL010000095.1 GCA_020832585.1 Natronohydrobacter sp.
TGACGCCGATGCTCAAGCGCAAGCCGCTGGAACTCTCGGGCGGGCAGCAACAGCGCTGCGCTCTTGCACGTGCCTTGGTCAAGGGGGCAGGGCTGGTGCTGCTCGATGAGCCGCTGGCCAATCTGGATTACAAGCTGCGCGAGGAATTGCGCGCCGAAATCCCGCGTATTTTCGAGGAATCCGGCGCGATCTTCGTCTATGCCACCACCGAACCCGAAGAGGCGCTTTTGCTGGGCGGAAATGTCGCGACCATGTGGCAGGGCGAGGTCACGCAATTCGGCCCGACGCCTGCCGTCTATCGCCAGCCGAAAGACGCGATCACCGCGAGGGTGTTCTCGGACCCGCCCATGAATTTCACGCGCATCACCAAGGCGGGCAACAAGGTCAGCTTCGGCGAAGGCCAGAGCGCAGAGGCCAAAGGCGCTTTGGCGAACCTGCCCGATGGCAGCTACCGCGCAGGTTTCCGCCCCGACCATCTGCATCTGAGCGCGCAGGGCAATGATGGGCTGCAGTTCAGATGCACCCTGAAAGTGACCGAGATCACCGGCTCGGAAACCTTCGTCCATCTTGATCATGCGGGTGATCCATGGGTGGGGCTGATGCATGGTGTGCATCATCTGGAATTCGGCCAACCGATCGAGGTCTGGCTGGATGCCGCCCATGTCTATGTCTTTGCCGAATCCGGCGATCTGGTCGCACCTGCCACTTTCGCGACCGCGGCCTGAGGGGAAAACACATGGCACAGATCACACTCGACAATCTGGCACATTCCTACCTGCCAAACCCGCAATCAGAGGATGATTTCGCCCTCAAGCAACTCGACCACGTCTGGGGCGATGGCGAAGCCTATGCGCTTCTGGGTGCGTCCGGCTGCGGCAAGTCCACGCTTCTCAACATCATCTCGGGGCTGCTGGTGCCGTCGCGCGGGCGTATCCTGTTCGGCGACCGCGATGTGACCCATCAGGACACAGTGGCGCGCAATATCGCGCAGGTGTTCCAGTTCCCGGTCGTCTATGACACGATGACCGTCGGCGACAATCTGGCCTTTCCCTTGCGCAATCGCGGCATGGACCCGGCCTATATCGCCGCGCGCGTCCAGAAAATCGCGTCCATGATCGGCATGGAAGACAGCCTGAAGCGCAAGGCGCGCGGGCTGACCGCAGATGCGAAACAGAAGATCAGCCTCGGGCGCGGCATGGTGCGCGAGGATGTGAACGCGATCCTGTTCGACGAGCCGCTGACCGTGATCGACCCGCATATGAAATGGGAGCTGCGCACGCAGTTGAAGGCGCTGCACAATGAATTCGGTCATACGATGATCTATGTGACCCATGACCAGACCGAAGCGCTGACCTTTGCCGACAAGGTTGTGGTCATGCATGACGGGCGCGTGGTTCAGCTTGGCACGCCCGAAGAACTGTTCGACACGCCCGAGCATACGTTTGTGGGCTATTTCATCGGCTCGCCGGGGATGAACCTGATCGAAGCCGAAGTCGCGGGCAATGTCGCGCATTGCGCGGGGCATGCCGTGCCGCTGGGCGGGAATTACAAACCGCTCAAGGGCCGGGTGCAAATCGGGATTCGCCCGGAATTCGTGACACTCGCCAGCGGCGACGAAGGTCTGCCAATGACGATCAAGCGCGTCGAGGATGTGGGCCGCCACCAGATCCTGCGCGCGGAATTTGCGGGCAAACCCGTCAACGCGATCATGCCCGAAGGCATGGCCATTCCCGCCGACGCCAACCGGCTGAAATTCGCACCCGAACGGATCAGCGTCTATGCCGATGACTGGCGCGTGACGCCCCTGCACGCTGTTTCCACCCCCGCAAGAGAGGCCGTCTGATGGACAAGGTTCAGAACAACAAGGCGTGGTTTCTGGTCCTGCCGGTGCTGGTGCTCGTGGCCTTCTCGGCCGTGATCCCGCTGATGACCGTCGTCAACTATTCGGTGCAGGACACATTCGGCAATAACGTGTTCTTCTGGGAGGGGCTGACCTGGTTTCAGGAAGTGCTGACCTCGCGGCAGGTTCATTCTGCACTGGGGCGGCAATTGATGTTCTCTGGCATCATTCTCGCGATCCAGATCCCGCTCGGCATCCTGATTGCGCTCTGCATGCCGAAAAAGGGCGTCTGGGCCTCGGTCTGTCTGGTGCTGATGGCGCTGCCGCTTCTGATCCCGTGGAATGTGGTCGGCACCATCTGGCAGATCCTTGGGCGCACCGATATCGGCTTTCTCGGCTATACGCTCAACAGCCTTGGCATCAGCTGGAACTATTCCCGCAATCCGCTCCATGCCTGGATCATCGTGGTGACAATGGATGTCTGGCACTGGACCTCGCTTGTCGCACTTCTCGCCTATGCCGGGCTGCAATCCATCCCGCAGGCCTATTATCAGGCCGCCAAGATCGATCAGGCCAGCCGCTGGAAAGTGTTTCGCTACATCGAACTGCCTAAAATGCAGGGCGTGCTGCTGATCGCAATCCTTCTGCGCTTCATGGACAGTTTCATGATCTACACTGAGCCATTCGTCGTCACCGGCGGCGGCCCCGGCACCGCGACCAGCTTCCTGTCTATCGACCTTGTGAAAATGGCGCTCGGACAGTTCGACCTTGGACCGGCGGCGGCCTTCTCGATCATGTATTTCCTTGTGATCCTGCTGGTGAGTTGGGTGTTCTACACCGTCATGACCAATCTCGACAAAGCGGAGGGCCGGTAAGATGGCTGTGACAACCGACACCTACGCCACCCCAGCGCGCAGCTTTGCCCTGCCGAAGATCCGCACCCGCCATGTCATCATGGTGCTCTATCTCGCCTTCATGCTCATCCCGATCTACTGGCTGGTGAAGATGAGCCTGCAGACCAATCGCGAGATCATGGGCGGCTTCACCCTCTGGCCGCAAAACCCGACGCTGGACAATTACCGCACCATCCTGACCGATCGCAGCTGGTATATCGGCTATATCAACTCGATCACCTATGTGGTGATGAACACGGTCCTGTCGCTGGCGGTCGCACTGCCTGCCGCCTATGCCTTCTCGCGCTACCGCTTTCTGGGCGACAAACATCTGTTTTTCTGGCTGCTGACGAACCGCATGGCCCCGCCCGCTGTCTTTGCGCTGCCCTTCTTTCAGCTTTATTCCAGCGTCGGCCTCTTCGACACCCATATCGCTGTGGCCTTGGCGCATACGCTCTTCAACGTGCCGCTGGCTGTGTGGATCCTCGAGGGCTTCATGCGCGGCGTGCCCAAGGAAATCGACGAGACCGCCTATATCGACGGCTACTCCTTCCCGCGCTTCTTCGTGAAGATCTTCATGCCGCTGATCGCATCGGGCATCGGGGTCGCCGCCTTCTTCTGCTTCATGTTCTCATGGGTGGAACTGCTTCTCTCGCGCACGCTGACAGCGGTGAACGCGCAGCCCATCGCCTCGATCATGACGCGGACCGTGGGGGCGTCGGGCATCGACTGGGGGGTGCTGGCGGCTGCCGGCGTGCTGACCATCGTGCCGGGCGCGCTCGTGATCTACTTCGTCCGCAATTACATCGCCAAGGGCTTTGCCCTGGGGAGGGTGTGATGCCAGTTCCGGAGGACTCACCTAACGCAAGATTTAGCTTCTACGTTTATCGTTCCCCAACTGACGAGAACCCGTCTGAAGAGTTTTTCAGTTCGCAGAATGAGATGGATGAACATGTCCAGCGTCTCGGCAAGAACGGAAACTTCTACAGGATCGTTACTTATCGCTACGAGGGTGGGGACTACTGGGAACCACTTGCTGAATTTGTTCCTGAAGACTTTGAGGAGGACACGCCATGAACCTCAACTGGATGGCATGGACACAGCCAACCGCGATCTTCTTCATCGTGATCGCCTGCCTGCTGCTGATCTTTACCTTTCTCGGGATCAGATACCCCGAAACCCCACGTCGCGGCATCCTGATGATCGAGACGACGCGCGGGGACCGGCTTTTCATCACGCTACTCGGGTCAGCCTTCATCAATGCGGGCTGGCTGGCAATGAGCGGCCTGCCGCAATGGTGGGCCTTGGGAATTTGCGCACTTTATGCCGCAGCGGTGTTTCGCTGGGTGTAAGGGCGCGCAAGTGAGCGCGTGCCCGGACCGGCAGGGGTGAGGCCCGAAACCGACCCGGACACGCAGGACTGAAAACGACAGGTTCAATCCATGGGAGGATATAGCATGAACCACTTACTGAGGACATCAACAGCGCTGGCAATGGCGCTCACAGTGATGGGAAGTCCGGCTTTTGCCGATATGGACGCCGCCCGCGCGTTCCTTGATGAACATATCGGCGATCTGTCTGCGCTGACGCGGGACGAACAGGAAGCCGAACTGCAATGGTTCATTGATGCCGCCGCGCCGCATCGTGGCATGAGCATCAATGTGGTGTCGGAAACCATCACCACCCATGAATGGGAAGCCCGCGTCCTGGCCCCCGCTTTCAGCGCGATCACCGGCATCAATGTCACCCATACGCTGATCGGCGAGGGCGATGTGGTCGAGCGGCTGCAAACCCAGTTGCAGACCGGCGAGAACGTCTTTGACATGTATATCAACGACGCAGACCTGATCGGGACGCATTGGCGCTACCAGCAGACCCGCAACCTGACCGACTGGATGGCGGGCGATGGTGCGGATTTCACCAATCCGGGCCTTGATCTCGATGACTTCATCGGCACCTCGATGGCGACAGGGCCGGATGGCAAGCTGTATCAGCTGCCCGTCCAGCAGTTTGCGAACCTCTACTGGTTCCGCCATGACTGGTTCTCGGACCCTGAAATTCAGGCCGCATTCCGCGAGGAATATGGCTATGATCTGGGCGTGCCTGTGAACTGGTCGGCCTATGAAGATATCGCGGCCTTCTTCACCGGGCGCGAAATCGACGGACAGACCGTCTATGGCCATATGGATTATGGGCGTCGTGACCCCTCGCTTGGCTGGCGCTTCACCGATGCGTGGCTGTCGATGGCAGGTGCCTCTGACCTTGGCCTGCCCAATGGTGTGCCGGTCGATGATTGGGGCATCCGGGTGGATGAGAATGCACGCCCTGTCGGATCGTGCATGTCGCGCGGTGGTGCCACCAACAGCCCGGCTGCTGTCTATTCCATCGAGAAATATGTGGACTGGCTGGAAAACTACGCCCCGCCTGCCGCCGCTGGCATGAACTTCTCGGAATCCGGTCCGATCCCGGCGCAGGGCAATATCGCGCAGCAGATCTTCTGGTACACGGCCTTTACCGCTGACATGGTCGCCCCGGATCTGCCCGTGATGAACGAGGACGGCACGCCGAAATGGCGCATGGCCCCCAGCCCGCATGGCGCTTACTGGCAGGACGGCATGAAGGTCGGCTATCAGGATACCGGATCGGCCACGATCCTCGAATCCACGCCGGTTGACCGTGCACAGGCCGCATGGCTCTATGCGCAGTTCATCGCCTCCAAGACCGTCGATGTGGCGAAATCCCACTATGGTCTGACCTTCATCCGCGAATCCACGATCAACCATGACAGCTTCACCGAGCGCGCACCGGCTCTGGGCGGTCTGGTCGAATTCTACCGCTCGCCCGAGCGTGAGCTGTGGACCGACACGGGCTTCAACGTGCCGGATTACCCGCGTCTGGCGCAACTGTGGTGGCAGAATATCGGGGATGCGTCCTCGCGCCTGCGCACCGCACAGGAAGTCATGGATTCGCTCTGCGACCAGCAGGACGCCATCATGGCCCGGATCGAACGCTCCGGCGTTCAGGGCGATGTCGGCCCCAAGCTGAACGAAATGCAGTCGGATGAATACTGGCTGTCCCAGCCGGGCGCGCCTTGGCCGAAGCTTGACGACGAAAAGGGCGAGCCGATCACCATCGCCTATGAAGAGCTGATCCGTCGCTGGACCGAGTGACCCTCCCTGTCGGGGCTGCGCGCTGGCGTGGCCCTGGCTGACTTCGGGCGAAGCAGGCACAAGACTGCTTCGCCCTTTTTATGACTGGACGGCGCTTCGACATCGCCGCAAGACTTGGCACGAGCGACCCCGAAACGGGGCAGAAGACGGGGAGGAAACAGATGGGCCATATTCTGGCACTCGATCAGGGCACGACATCCAGCCGCGGGATTGTCTTCGACGCGAAGATGACGATCAAATCCGTCGCGCAGGAAGAATTCCCGCAGCATTACCCATCGTCGGGCTGGGTCGAACATGACCCCTCGGACCTCTGGGCCACCACCGCTGCCACCGCCCGAGCCGCCATCGAAAAAGCGGGGCTCTCTGCCCGCGAGATCACGGCCATCGGCATCACAAACCAGCGCGAAACCACGCTGGTCTGGGACCGCGCAACCGGCAAGCCCATTCATAACGCAATCGTCTGGCAGGACCGCCGCACAGCTGACTTCTGCGCACAACTGCGCGCAGATGGCCATGAGCCGATGATCACCGCCCGCACCGGGCTGCTGGCTGATCCGTATTTCTCGGCCACCAAGCTGAAATACATCCTCGACACGGTGGACGGCGCGCGCGACCGCGCAAAGCGCGGCGAGCTGGCCTTTGGCACAGTCGATACATGGCTGATCTGGAACCTGACCGGCGGCCGGGTGCATGCCACCGACGCCACCAATGCCGCGCGCACCATGCTCTATGACATCCACAAGGGCCGCTGGAGCCAGACCATCTGCGACCTCTTCGACATTCCATCCGCGATGCTGCCCGAAGTGCGCGACTGCGCCGCTGATTTCGGCCATACCCGCGCGGATCTTTTCGGCCATGAAATCCCCATCCTCGGCGTCGCGGGCGACCAGCAGGCCGCAACCATCGGTCAGGCGTGCTTCACCCCTGGCATGATGAAATCGACCTATGGCACTGGCTGTTTCGCGGTTCTGAACACCGGTGAAACCCCCGTCGCCTCGACCAACAAGCTGCTCACGACCATCGCCTACCAACTCGACGGCACGCCCACCTATGCGCTCGAAGGGTCAATCTTCATTGCAGGCGCGGTCGTGCAATGGCTGCGCGACGGGCTGAAAGTGATCCGCGCCGCCCCCGAAACCCAAGCCCTTGCCGAACAGGCCGACCCAAGTCAGGATCTGATCCTTGTGCCCGCCTTCGTGGGACTTGGCGCGCCCTATTGGAAGCCCGAAGCACGCGGCGCGATTTTCGGCATGACCCGCAATTCCGGCCCTGCCGAATTTGCCCGTGCCGCACTGGAATCCGTAGGCTACCAGACCCGCGACCTGCTGGAGGCCATGCAGGCCGACTGGACCCGCGAGGGCGCGCAACCCAGCTTGCGCGTCGATGGCGGCATGGCCGCAAATGACTACGCGATGCAATTCCTGTCCGACATCATCGGTGCCCCAGTGGACCGCCCGCAAGTGCTGGAAACCACAGCGCTGGGCGCGGCATGGCTTGCGGGGCAGCGCGCGGGCGTCTGGCCAGGCATGCAGGAATTCGCGACCGGCTGGGCGGTCGAACGCCAGTTCAACGCACAAATGGACAGCGCCAGCCGCGACCAGCGCTATAGCCGCTGGAAACGCGCGGTAAACGCCGTGCTGGGCGTCTGAGCATGACCCCTTTCGCCTTCGCGACCGCCAGCACCATCCGTTTCGGGCGCGGCACGTTCCACGATCTGCCCAGCCTCGCGGCAGGGCAGGGGCGGCGAGTCCTTCTCTTGCGTTCGGCTTCGGTCGCGCAGGCAGAAGATCTGGCGCGCGCCCTGCGCCAGACCGGCGCTGTGCTGGATCTGATTGCACGCGGTGAACCCGACCTGCCTGCGATCGAGGCCAATCTGGCCCTTGCCCGCCCCTTCGCGCCTGATCTTGTTATCGCACTTGGCGGCGGGGCCGTGATCGACCATGGCAAGGCCCTCGCGGCCCTGATCCCCGCCCCGCATGGCGCGCTGCGCTATCTCGAAGTTGTAGGCGAAGGGCAGCCGCTGGACGCCCCCCCGCTGCCGCTAATCGCCATTCCCACGACCGCAGGCACCGGGGCAGAGGTCACGCGCAACGCGGTCATTCAGGTGCCACAGGCCCGGCGCAAGGTCAGCCTGCGCGATCCGCGGCTCTATCCTACCCGCGCGGTGGTCGATCCCGACCTGTGCCTGTCCTGCCCCAAACCGGTCATTCTGGCCTCTGGCCTCGATGCGGTGACGCAGGTGATCGAACCTTTCATCTGCGCCCGCGCCAATCCGTTGACCGATGCCCTGTGCCAACAGGCGATCCCGCGCGGCCTGTCGGCCCTGCGCAGACTGATGGATCAGGACGATACGCGCGCCTGGGATGACATGGCCCTGACCAGCCTGTGCGGCGGGATTGCGCTCGCCAATGCGGGTCTGGGCGCGGTTCATGGGTTCGCCGGTGTGATCGGTGGTCAGACCGGGGCGGCGCATGGCGCGATTTGCGGGGCCTTGCTGGCCCCTGTGCTGCTTGCCAACCAGCGCGCCACGGCACCCGACACCGCTGCGCGTGCCCGTATCGATTGGGTGCTGGATCAGATCACCGCCGAATATGGCAGCTTGCAGCGGTTTCGCGATTGGAGCGCGGGCCACGGCCTGCGCCCGCTTGCGGAGATGGGGGTGCTCTCGGCAGATCATGCAATGCTGGCGCAAGAGGCGCGGCTTTCGTCCTCCTACAAGGCCAACCCGGTCGATCTGGACCTCTCGGAACTTGTCGAAATCCTGCAAGCGGCCTGACCTGTTGTTTCCCTCATCTTAGGCGCATGTCACAGGCACGGGATCCGTCACAGGAACTTGTCGACCGTCGCGGCAGGCGCATCAGCGGGTTCCGGGCTGATCCCGGTCATCACACTATAGGCAGACGGGACGGCCGCATCTTCAACAGGGGCTGTTTCTTCTGAACCGCGCGCGGGCATGGCGCTGCTCTCAGCGCCCTCGGGTTGCCCTGCGTCCTGCAGATCTGACCTGTCCCGCGTTTCCTTCAGATGCTGCAGGACATTCACCTCAAACGCGGGCGGCGGCCCGACAAGGCGCGCGCGCTTTTCCTGCAGCGTTGGCAGCACTTGGCGTGCCATCGCGGCGGTGGTTTCTGGCTGGCGCGTTTGCTGAACTGCCGTTGCCGTGATCGTTTTCGTCACGGCAACGTCGTTGGATACAGGTTGCGCGGCCACAGTCGCAGTCCCGGCTTTCAGGTAGACCGGGATGGTGTTTGTGGCTGACATGATCGGTAATCCTGACATTGCTACCCCAATTCCTGAAAAATATGGTTTTCCCCAAGTATGAGAGTAGCGGCCTGGTCCTAAGAAATTCTTAACATGGGCCGGGCGCAGTCCCGCAAGTTCTGTTGCATTTGAACGAAAAATGGCCCGCATCCGGGATGCGGGCCATCGTGTTTCCGAACCAGCAACTCAGCGCAGGATCGAGCGTCCCGCGAAAACAGCCGTTTCGCCCAGCATTTCCTCGATGCGGATCAACTGGTTATACTTTGCCAACCGGTCAGACCGTGCCAGTGATCCGGTCTTGATCTGTCCGCAATTCGTCGCCACCGCCAGATCCGCAATCGTTGCATCCTCGGTTTCACCGGACCGGTGCGACATGACGCAGGTCATGCGCGCGCGGTGCGCCATATCGACCGCCGCCAGCGTTTCGGTCAGCGTGCCGATCTGGTTGACCTTGACCAGCAGCGAATTGGCGCAGCCCTTCTCGATCCCGTCGGCCAGACGCACCGGATTGGTCACGAACAGATCGTCGCCCACCAACTGGCATTTGTCGCCCAGCAGCGTGGTCAGCTTGGCCCAGCCGTCCCAGTCATCCTCGGCCATGCCATCCTCGATCGAGATGATCGGGTAATCCTTGACCAGCCCCATCAGATAGGACGCATTCTCGTCGCGGGTCATTACCGCGCCTTCGCCCGCCATGTGATACTTGCCATCGCGGTAATATTCGGTCGCCGCACAATCCAGCGCCAGCGCGATATCCTCGCCGGGACGATAGCCTGCCTTCTCGATGGATTTCAGGATGAAATCCAGCGCGTCACGGGTCGAGGACAGGTTCGGCGCAAAGCCTCCCTCATCGCCGATCCCCGTGGACAGACCCGCGGCCGACAATTCCTTTTTCAGCGTATGGAACACTTCCGCACCCATGCGCACGGCCTCGCGCATCGTTGCCGCTGCCACAGGCATGATCATGAATTCCTGAATATCAATCGGGTTGTCGGCATGCTCGCCCCCGTTGATGATATTCATCATCGGAACCGGCAGAGTGCGCGCCGAGGTGCCGCCGACATAGCGAAACAGCGGTTGGCCCGAATATTCCGCCGCAGCCTTGGCCACCGCCAGTGACACGCCAAGGATCGCATTTGCACCCAGACGACCCTTGTTCGCGCTGCCGTCAAGTTCGATCATCGCGCTGTCAATCGCCACCTGCTCGGTCGCGTCAAACCCCACCAGCGCTTCGGCCAACTCGCCATTCACGCTCGCGACAGCTTCCAGCACGCCCTTGCCCATATAGCGCGCCTTGTCGCCGTCACGCTTCTCGACTGCCTCATGCGCGCCCGTGGATGCCCCCGAGGGCACAGCCGCGCGCCCCATCGTGCCGTCTTCGAGGATGACATCCACCTCGACCGTCGGGTTGCCCCGGCTGTCCAGAATCTCGCGGCCAATAATGTCGATGATGGTGCTCATGCGCCTGTCCCTTCGCGTGAAAAGTTACAGGCTCTATAGCGCCCCTCAGCCGCAGTTTCTAGGCCAGTTTGCGCTCGCGCCACAAGGTGAACAGGCCCGCACAGATAATGATGCCCGCCCCGATCAGCGTCAGCCCATCCGGGCGCTCATCAAAGACCAGAACGGCGATGATCAGCGCAAACAGCATCCGTGAGTAGCGAAACGGGGTGACAAAGGACAATTCGCCCACCCGCATCGCGGCCACGATCCCGTAATAAGCGAAAACCCCGATGCCCAGTGCGGCCCCCAGTTTTGACAGTTGCGCAAGCTCCAGCCCGACCGGAGCCTCACCCATCACCAGCATCATGAAAATCCCCGCCGGGATCAGCATGAAAAAGGCCCATGTCGAAAGCTGATAACTGGAAATGCTGCGCGGCACGGCGCGCGTGGCCAGATCGCGCCCGGCCAGCCCCAGCACCCCGATCACTGCCAGGATACTCGCAGGCTCGAACCCGGCCATGCCGGGACGCACGATCAGCAGGACGCCCAGAAACCCCGCCAGAATAGCACTCCAGCGCCGCCAGCCGACCTTCTCGCCGAAAAACA
>JAFIEL010000096.1 GCA_020832585.1 Natronohydrobacter sp.
CGCACGCCCGCTTCGCGCGTGTAGCGGCGCAGGATTTCGGTGATCCCGTCATCCGAAATCGTCAACTCGCCCTTGCGCAGACCGTGGTTCTTGATCGACTTCGGCATCAGGTGGCGCCGGGCGATTTCCAGCTTCTCATCCTCGGTATAGCCCGAAAGCGGGATGATCTCCATCCGGTCCAGCAGTGGGCCAGGCATGTTGTAGCTGTTCGCCGTGGTCAGGAACATCACGTCCGAGAGGTCATATTCGACTTCCAGATAGTGATCGACAAAGGTCGAGTTCTGTTCCGGGTCGAGCACTTCGAGCATGGCCGAAGCCGGGTCGCCGCGGAAATCCTGGCCCATCTTGTCGATCTCGTCGAGCAGGATGAGCGGGTTGGTGGTCTTGGCCTTTTTCAGCGCCTGGATGATCTTGCCGGGCATCGATCCGATATAGGTCCGCCGGTGGCCGCGAATTTCGGACTCGTCACGCACCCCACCCAGCGAGATGCGGATGAATTCGCGCCCCGTCGCCCTTGCGACCGACCGGCCCAGCGAGGTCTTGCCCACGCCCGGAGGGCCGACAAGGCACATGATCGGGCCTTTCAGTTTCGCACTGCGCGCCTGCACGGCCAGATATTCGACGATGCGCTCTTTGACTTTCTCAAGGCTGTAATGGTCGGCATCGAGGATTTCCTGCGCACGCCCAAGGTCTTTCTTGACGCGGCTTTTCACGCCCCAGGGGATCGACAGCATCCAGTCCAGATAGTTGCGCACAACGGTCGCTTCCGCCGACATGGGCGACATGGACTTGAGCTTCTTCAACTCGGCTTCGGCCTTCTCGCGCGCTTCCTTGCTGAACTTCGTGGCCTTGATGCGGTTTTCCAGCTCTGCCAGTTCATTCTGGCCTTCTTCACCGTCACCCAGTTCCTTCTGAATGGCCTTCATCTGCTCATTCAGGTAATATTCGCGCTGGGTGCGCTCCATCTGGGATTTCACGCGCGTCTTGATCTTGCGCTCGACCTGCAGGACCGACAATTCACCCTGCATCAGCGCGTAGATCTCTTCCAGCCGCTGGGCTGTGTCATCGGTTTCCAGCAGCTTCTGTTTCTGGGCAACCGTCGCCCCCAGATGACCTGCAGCCATATGCGCAAGTTCAGATGCGTTCGTGGCTTCCGCAATGGCGGCAAGAGCTTCATCGGGGATGTTCTTGCGGACCTTGGCGTAGCGCTCGAACTCTCCCTGAATTGTCCGCATCAAGGCGCTGACCGTGGCGGCCTCGCCCGGAATATCCGGCAGTTCGGTGGCCTGCGCTTCGAAATAATCGTCGTTGCCCACGAATTCGGTCAGCTTTACGCGCGTGCGCCCTTCGACCAGCACTTTCACTGTGCCATCGGGGAGTTTCAGCAGCTGCAACACATTGGCCAGCACACCGACGCGGAAAATGTCATCCGTTTCGGGGTTTTCCTGCGTGTGGTCCTTCTGTGAGACAAGCAGGATCTGGCGATCCTCTGCCATCACAGCTTCGAGCGCGCGCACGGATTTTTCGCGCCCGACGAACAAGGGCACGATCATATGCGGAAACACGACCATATCGCGCAGCGGCAGGACCGGGTAAGAGAGTGTCTGCGACATGCACTTCATCCTTTCATTTGCGTCCCGAACAGGGCGCCTTGCTCTCAATTTGTGCGCTGCGGGGCCGGGTTTCAAGCGCCAGCTTGCGCCAACTCATTCACGGGGTGCCGAACTCGCGACCCTTTGGGTCATTTCATCGGCCATCCGGTGTGCGCCTGACGCGTGCAACCCTTTGATGGCCCCGTCATAATCACGCGCCTCGCGATTCTGGCTGAGTTTCGACTTGGCCTCGATCCGGGTGGGGGTAATGCGGAAGGCAACGATGTTTTCCAGCATCTCGGCCATGTAATCGGCGGGCGCATCGCCCATCTTCCAGCCGGAATCACCATTGACCCTGCGCTCATGCACCCGTGTCAGAAGTCCCACCGCTGCGTGTTTCGCTTGCCGGTCATGCTGGAACCGGATCGTGCCATGCACATGGACCGTGATGTAATTCCATGTCGGAACATGGCGATGATGCTCTTGCTTGCTGGGGTAGAAATTGGGCGAGACATAGGCTTCCATGCTGGTGAAGATCGCCAGCACATCCTGCCCGTCGGCGATGGTCTGGTGCATGTCATTGGCTTTGGCGATATGCCCGATCAGGCTGCCATCGGGCTTTGTCAGCAGCGGGATGTGATTGGCAAGCAGGCCGCTATCGGTCTGTGCAACGATGCAGGCCAGCGGTGCCGTAGCGATGACCTCGGCGATGCGTGCCGTGTCGGTCTCGGCAAAATGCTCGGGCAGATACATGACAGATGCCTGGGGGTCAGGGCGGGAATGTATCCTGCCTAAGCGGCTGTCATTGCAAGTGCAAGCAGGACCAGGCAATGCCGGGGGCTTTCATTCGGGATATGCTTAAAAAACAGGGGTTCCGGCATGACCGGAACCCCCACTCACCCACGTGCCCTTCACGTCACGGGAAGAATCAAAGCGCCGGTCTTCCTGACCAGATGCCTGATCTTCTCAAACTGTCATTGCGCTGGCAACGCAAATGAAGGTTGCATTTTAGCGATCCGGCGGAGCTCAGCCGTAGACGCTTTCCTTGCCGAAACGCTTCGTCAGCAGGTAATAGACCACGGCGCGGTATTTGTTGCGCTCGGAACGGCCATATTGTTCGATCACCGCGTCGATGGCATCGTGCAGGTCCTGTCCATCCGGCAGGCCAAGTTTTTTCATCAGGAAACTCTGGCGCACAGTGTCCAGTTCATGCTGTTGGGTCGCCGCGACTGTGGCCGCGTCGGCATCATAAATCGATGGTCCGCACCCGATCGTTACTTTTTTCAGCAGTTCCATATCTGGTTCGACCCCGCATTTTTCGCGCAGGTCGCTTGCATAGCGTTCAATCAGTTCGTCACGACGTCCCATTTTTCAGTCTCCCGGTCCCTTGTCACATACACATTATTGATACGCCGCAGCGCACAGGCGGCAGACTGGAAGAAAAAAAACCTGAAACCAAGAAAAATGTGCTGTCTGCTGGCGATTTTGGCTCAGAGCATCCGCAGAAGTTGGGGCGTGGGCCAGCCATCGGCGGGCAGGCCAAGCTGGGCCTGGATGTCCTGCACGGCGGCGCGTGTATTGGCCCCGAGGATCCCGTCAACAGCGCCCACATCGAACCCGCGCTGGGTCAGGCGTTGCTGCAACTGGCGCATCTGGTCCTGATTGAGCCCCTGTTCCGGGTTGCCGGCCTGATAGACCGGAGCGCCTTGTAGCCGGGTCGCGAAATAGGCCGCTGTGGTGACATAGATGAAACTCTGGTTCCATTCAAAGAGCACGCGGTAATTGTGGAACACCATGAAGGCCGGGCCGCGATGACCCTGTGGCAGGATGATCGAGGCGCGCAGGTTGCCTGAGGGCAGGTTGCCATGCGTGGGCCGGATGCCCATTTGTGCCCAGTCGCTGACCGTGCGTTCGGTGCGCAGGCCGGACTGGCGCAGATCGAACCCTTGCGGCAGGGCGATTTCATGCATCCAAGGCTCGTTCGCGCGCCACCCCTTTGCGCGCAGCATCGATGCGCCGGACATGATCGAATCCGGGATCGAACGGCGCAAATCGATCCGCCCGTCGCCATCTCCATCGACCGCATGGTTGATGATATCGGACGGTAGTTTCTGCACCATTCCGATCTCGCCCGCCCAGGCTCCGACCATCGTGCGCGGGTCGAGATCGCCGCGCCGGTGCATCTCCAGCGCCGCAAAGACCTGCGGTCGGAAGAGTGTCGGGCGGCGGCAATCATGCGCCAGCGTCACCAGCGCATTCACGGTGTTGAAATCGCCCTGATTGGCCCCGAAATCGGTCTCGAACGCCCAGAATGCCAGCAGGATGCCAGGTGGGACGCCGAATTGGCTTTGCGCGCGGTCGAATATGGCGCGGTGCCGCGAGTAATTCGCTGCCCCGGCGTTCATCCGGTTTTGCGAAATCAGCGCGCGCGAGAAATCCAGAAAGGGACGCTGAAAGATGCCCTGACGCCGGTCTGCATTGATCACCGCCTGATTGAATTGCACCCCGCGAAAGAAATTATCCACCAGCGCCCGGTCATAGCCGCGCTGGATCGCCTCGGATTTCAGCCCTTCGACGAAACTGCCGAAATTGCCACCGCAATTCTGCGCGCTCGCAGCGCCCCCCAAGCCAAGGAAAAGACCTGTCGCCAGAACGGAAAGAAAACGCATACTGCCCTCATCACGGTGATTTTCCGGCACGTTAACCCAAGAGTCGCGCGCGGGGAATCGCTTTTCCGTGATGAGGGCAGGGCGCTTGGGTCAGAGCGCCTCGCGTCCATGCGGTGCCATGAAATCAAGCACCGGGTTGATCGGGATGATCCGGTTCGGGTTGATCGTGTCATGGCTGTAGTGATAATGCCGCACGATATGGTCCAGATTGACGGTCCCAGCGACACCCGGATGCTGATATAAGTCCCGCGTATAGCCCCAGAGTGCGGGGTAATCCGTGATCCGGCGGCGGTTGCATTTGAAATGCAGGTGATACACGCTGTCGAAACGCACCAGCGTCGTGAACAAGCGCCAATCGGCCTCGGTCAGAGTGTTCCCGATCAGGTAGCGTTGGCCTGACAGCCGCGCATCCAGCCAGTCGAGCGCCTCGAACAATGGCCCGACTGCCTTGTCATAGGCTGCTTGCGTGGTGGCAAAGCCGGATTTGTAGACGCCGTTATTCACCTCGTCATAGATGCGGGCATTCACGGCATCAATCTCGCTGCGCAGGGCTTCGGGGTAATAGTCGTCAGTGTTCCCGGTCAGCCCGTCAAAGGCCGAATTGAACATGCGGATGATCTCGGCAGATTCGTTTGAGACAATCGTTTCTCGCTGCTTGTCCCACAGGACCGGTACTGTCACCCGGCCCGAAACCTTTGGGTTTGCCCGCGTATAGACCTCGCGCATGAACCCCGCGCCGTGCAGCGTGTCGCCCGTCGCGCCGTCGAAATCCGTGGCAAAGGTCCACCCGTCATTAAGCATGTCGGGATGCACGACCGAGACATCGATCAGCCCTTCCAGCCCTTTGAGCGCGCGAAAGATCAGTGTGCGATGCGCCCAAGGGCAGGCGAGCGAGACGTAGAGGTGGTAGCGCCCGGCTTCGGCCTTGAACCCCGCGTCACCAGATGGGCCTGCGCTGCCATCCGCCGTCACCCAGTTGCGGAATTTCGAGCTGTCGCGCTTGAACGCGCCGCCGGTCTTTTTCGTGTCATACCATTCCTTCGACCATTCGCCGTCAACCAACTGGCCCATATCAGAACTCCTTTTTCAGTTACCCTCCATGTGGCGCTGGGGGCTGTTCGGGGCAAGTTGCGCAGATGCGCAGGGCCTGTGCGGGCTATTGCAGATCGCTGAAGGCGCGCTGCAACCGTGTCACGGCGTCCTCGATCACCGACCTGGGTGCGCCCAGATTGAAGCGCAGCCATGTCTCGCCGCCGGTGCCGAAAGTGGGGCCATGATTGGCGGCGATCCCGGCGCCCTGTTCCACGCGGGCGGTGAATTCGGCGGGGTCCATGCCTGTTCCACTGAAATCGACCCAGGCCAGATAGGTTGATTGCAGCGCCATCGAGCGCAGGCCCGGAATGGCATGGATGCCTGCGTCAAACACCTGACGGTTGCCATCGAGATAGGTGCAGAGCGCATCGACCCATGCGGCACCTTCGGGCGAATAGGCGGCCTGTACGGCGGCAGGGCCGAAGCTGTTGGGTGAAATGCCGAAAGCCGCCATCGTGGCTGCGAAGTGCTGGCGCATGCGGGGGTCCGCGATGATGACATTGCCGCAATGCGTGCCCGCCAGATTGAAGGTCTTGGAGGCGGCGGTGAGCATCACCAGCCGGTCCGCAATCTCGGGTGCGGCCACGGGCATGGGGATATGCCGCTGTCCCGGCATCAAGAGATCATGATGGATCTCGTCCGAGATCAAGAGCAGGTCATGGCGCGCGCAGAACTCGGCCAGCGCGCGCAGTTCCGCAGCACTCCAGACCCGCCCGCCGGGATTGTGCGGCGAACACAGGATCACCATGCGCGTGGTCGCGTCGATCTGCGCCGCCGCCGCGTCAAGGTCCATCTCATAGCGCCCTTCGCGGATCATCAGCGGCGATTCCACGACCCGCCGCCCGGCGGCCAGAATGGTGCGCGCAAAGGCATGATAGACCGGCGTGAACAGCAGCACCCCGTCGCCGGGTGCAGTCCATGTCTGCAGGCACAACCCCACGGCATTCACCAGCCCATGCGTGGTGAAGATATGGCCGGGATCAACTGTCCAGCCATGCCGGTTCGCCATCCACCAGCAGATCGCCGCGCGATAGGCGTCATCCGGCCCGCCATAGCCATAGATGCCGTGATCGAGCAGCTTTTGCAGCGCGTGCTGCACCGATGCAGGGGGGCGGAAATCCATATCGGCCACCCACATGGCAATGCCATCCTCGGGTGACACGCCATAGCGGGCGCCCATCGCATCCCATTTCATGCAGCCTGTGCCGCGCCGCTCGATGATCTGGTCGAAATTCATCCCTGCCTCCGTTCTGCAGGCCCAAGCTGACGCGGGCTGCGCGCGCGTGCAAGGCCAAAAGCCCCCAAAACCCCATTGAACGGCGCTTTGGCTTGGCTTACATCGCTGGCCATGAGTATCAAACCGATCCTGATCCATCCTGACCCGCGCCTCAAAAAGCTCTGTGCGCCGATTGAAGGGGTTTCGCCCGAAATCGGCAAACTGGCCGAGGATATGCTGGAAACCATGTATGACGCGCCCGGCGTGGGTCTGGCCGCGCCGCAAGTTGGCGTGCTGAAGCGCCTGTTCGTCATGGATTGCGTGAAAGAAGAAGGGGCCGCCCCTCGGCCGATGGTGCTGATCAATCCAGAGATTGTCGCATCCTCGGACGAGAAGAACACCTATGAAGAAGGTTGCCTGTCAATTCCAGAACACTACGCCGAAGTGACCCGGCCCAAGCGCGTGACGATGCGCTGGATCGGACTGGACGGAAAACTGCAGGAAGAGGAATTTGACGGGCTCTGGGCCACCTGCGCGCAGCATGAGCTGGACCATCTGAACGGCAAGCTGTTCATCGATCATCTGGGCGCGATCAAGCGCGGGATGATCACGCGCAAGATGGTCAAGCTGAAACGCGATCAGGCGCGCGGGTGAGCGTTCGGCTCTGCATCCCCTGGCCTGACAAGCGCCTGCGCTCTGTGGCGGAACCCGTGCAGGCGATCACCGATGAGATTCGCGCGATCTGGGCGGACATGATCGACACGATGGAGGCCATGCCGGGTGTTGGCCTTGCTGCGCCCCAGATCGGCGTCATGCTGCGTCTGGCGGTGGTGGATGCGTCAGAGTCGCGCGGGCAGGTGGTGCGCATGGCCAACCCCGAAATCCTGCATGCCAGCGTCAAGCTGCGCGACCATGATGAGGCCAGCCCCAATCTGCCCGGTGTCTGGGCCAGGATCGAACGCCCCCGCGCGGTGACAGTGCGGTTTCTCAACGCCGATGGTGCGCTGGAGGAACGCGATTTCGTGAGCCTCTGGGCGACCAGTGTGCAGCACCAGATCGACCATCTGAACGGGCGGATGTATTTCGACCATCTGAGCAAGCTGAAACGCGACATGCTGATCCGGCGCGCGAAAAAGGCAGGTTGACCCATGCGCGTGATCTTCATGGGCACCCCAGATTTTTCGGTCCCGGCGCTGGATGCGATCCATGCCGATCATGACGTGATCTGCGTCTATACCCAGCCCCCGCGCCCCGCAGGCCGGGGCAAGCACCCCCGCCCGACGCCTGTGCATCAGCGGGCTGAGGCGCTGGGCTTGGCCGTGCGCCATCCTGTCAGCCTGCGCATGCCCGAGGCGCAGGCGGATTTCGCTGCCCTGAATGCCGATGTCGCTGTCGTCGTCGCCTATGGCCTGATCCTGCCGCAGCCTGTGCTGGACGCGCCGCGCTTTGGGTGCCTGAATATCCATGCCTCGCTTCTGCCGCGCTGGCGCGGTGCCGCGCCGATCCAGCGCGCGATCATGGCGGGTGATGCCGAAACGGGCGTCTGCATCATGCAGATGGAGGCGGGGCTGGATACCGGGCCGGTTCTGCTGCGCGATGCGACGCCGATCACGGAAGATGATACAAGCGCCGGCCTGCATGACCGGCTGTCGCAGATGGGGGCCGCGCTGATCCGCGACGCGCTGGCCCGCCTGCCGACGCTCGTGCCCGAAGCACAGCCCGATGCCGGTGTTACCTATGCCGCCAAGATCGACAAGGCCGAGGCGCGGGTGGACTGGACGCGCCCGGCGCAAGAGGTCGCGCGCATGATCCGGGGGCTGTCGCCCTTTCCGGGCGCATGGTGCGAGACGCCTTTCGGGCGCTTGAAACTGCTTGATGCGCGCAGCGTGTCAGGGCAGGGCGTGCCGGGCGAGGTTCTGGAAGGGTTGACCGTGGCTTGCGGGCAGGGTGCGGTCGATCTGCTGGCGGTCCAGCGCGAGGGCAAGCGTGCGATGGGGGCCGCCGAGCTTCTCAATGGTTTGGGTGAGGTGAAAGGGCAGCGTTTCTCTTAGCGTTTGCTCACCACTGTATTTGCAATCCCGCCGGGCGCAGACGAGACCACGTCCCATTTCGCGGCAGGTCATGCACAAGTGGTCCGCAAATTTCAGACCAGGCGCTGAAACGCGGAAGTCCCTAAGCTCAGAAAGGCCAGAAGGCCATCAGATCAGACGGATCGAAGGCCCAGCTGACCAAAGCAAACGTGACCCCGATTGCACCGCCGATAAATGCCAGAAGCTTGTAACGCCTCGTGTTGGCCTCGACACGCCGGGTTTCTTCCAGATTGTCGAGAACTTTCCGATGCGTTTGCTCGATTTCGCGGAGAGATGTGTCGCTGGTCGTCTTGATCTCGCGTGTCAGGCGCGCGGCTTCGTCAACCAGTGCAATCGTGAGCCGCAGTTCGATATTTCCGCGTGTATTGCGTGCCCATTCGATCTCGTCATCCTGGCTTCCGGGCTCGAAGCTAACGATCACTTCGTCATCGTGGTTTACACCAAAGCGGCGCATCGCAGAATCGAACAGCCATACCTCGCCCAGCTTGCTGCCACGGCTCTCGATTCTCAGAGGTAGCGAAACTCCGTTGATCGTTACCCTGTGAACTTCGTTCGCGTAGAGACCCTTGGGTCTGTCTTTCGAATTGATGCAGACCGTCTGATTCTTGAAACTCTCTGCATTTTTCTCTGTCTGCGAAGCTGTTTTGAAACTCTTGACCTTGAGCCTCCGGTCGGGCGTATTCTCCTCCGTCACGGGCATTCCTTTCCTACCGCTTTGACGTATCTGAGATCAGACGGCCTTTTTCAAAGCCTCAGTCAAATCGGTTTTCTCCCACGAAAAACCGCCATCCGCCTCGGGTGCGCGCCCGAAATGTCCATAGGCTGCCGTGCGGGCATAGATCGGACGGTTCAGCCCAAGATGTTCGCGGATCCCGCGCGGGGTCAGGTCCATGACCTGCGTAACGGCGCGTTCAATGGCTTCATCCTCGACCGCGCCAGTGCCATGCGTGTCAACATAGATCGACAGCGGTTTTGCCACGCCAATGGCATAGGAGATCTGCAGGGTGCAGCGCTGCGCCATACCGGCGGCAACCACATTCTTCGCCAGATAGCGCGCGGCATAGGCCGCCGAGCGGTCCACCTTGGTCGGATCCTTGCCCGAGAATGCGCCACCGCCATGCGGCGCAGCGCCACCATAAGTGTCCACGATGATCTTGCGCCCGGTCAGACCCGCATCGCCATCAGGACCACCAATGACGAATGTCCCTGTCGGGTTCACCCACCATTCGGTTTTCTCGGTCAGCCAGCCTGCGGGCAGGACTTCGCGGATATAGGGTTCCACAATCGCACGAATATCATCCGAAGTCTGGTCTTCGCTCTCATGCTGGGTCGAAAGCACAAGCTGCGTCACCTCGACAGGTTTGCCGCCTTCATAACGCAGCGAGAGCTGGGATTTTGCATCCGGGCGCAGACTGGGCGCTGCGCCGGATTTGCGCGCGTGGGCCAGCCGGTGCAGGATGGCATGGGCGTATTGAATGGGGGCGGGCATCAGTTCCGGGGTCTCATTGACTGCATAGCCGAACATGATTCCCTGATCGCCTGCGCCATCGCGGTCCACCCCTTGGGCGATATGCGCGGATTGTTCGTGCAGGAAATTCAGCACATGGCAGGTGTTCCAGTGGAACTTGTCTTGTTCATAGCCGATATCCCTGATGCAGTCGCGCGCGATCTGCGGAATGCGGCCCATGTAGTCTTTCAGACGCTCCGGGTCGGACAGGCCGACTTCGCCGCCGATCACCACCAGCGATGAAGTGGCAAAGGTCTCGCAGGCCACGCGGGCGTTTGCTTCCTCGCCGATAAGTGCGTCCAGCACCGCATCGGAAATCCGGTCACAGACCTTGTCCGGGTGTCCTTCGGAGACGGATTCCGACGTGAAAATGTAATTCTCTCTGGCCATGCGTTTCCTGCCCGGTCGGGGGCACTGCGTCGGGAGATACCCGATGCGCGGTGCCAAGCTGCAACTGTCGCAAATGCCCTTAGCAAGAAGCTATCCGGGCTACAACCTTGTGCCGTTTCGGCGGTCAATATGTCTCGGGGTTGACGGTGCGCAGGAATGCCAGCACCTGCGGGCCAAGGTGCTCGACGATCAGCGCCACACCGTCGGCATTTGGATGGATATGATCATCCTGCATCAGATCGTTGAAACTGGCCCCGGCATCGGCCTTGTCGGTCATGGGCTGCATGAAATTCGGCACCAAGGGCACGTTGAACTGGCCCGCAAGATCGACATACATGCGCTCGAAAGCCAGCTTGAACTCTGGCCCGTAGTTACCCGGCGCAGGCAGCCCGATCAGCATGGACGGGATCTGCTCGCGCTCCAGCCGCGACAGGATGCCTTCAAGGTTCTCGCGACTGGCCGCCGGGTTGATCCCGCGCAACAGGTCATTGCCGCCCAATGTGACCAGCATCGCATCGGCAGGCTCAGAGAGCGTCCAGTCCATCCGCGCCAGCCCCCCGGCCGTCGTGTCGCCGGATACGCCTG
>JAFIEL010000097.1 GCA_020832585.1 Natronohydrobacter sp.
GCACTGTCTATGACCCTTTCGTGCATCGCGGCCTCGATGCGCTGAACTATGCGTGCTATCAGGACGCGCGCTTCATCATCGTCGGCACGCCTTCGGGTGTCACGCTTGCGCCCGAGGGTGGGGCGCATCAGTCCATCGGCACCCCGCTGACCGGAATGGCACAGGACGGGCTTGCCAGTTTCGAGCCGGCCTTTGCCGATGAACTGGCCGAGATTCTGCACTGGTCCTTCGGATACCTGCAGCGCGACGGCGAGGGCGATCCTGACGAGCGCACCTGGCTGCGCGACGAAACCGGTGGATCGGTCTATCTGCGCCTGAGCACGCAGCCGCTGGAACAGCCCGGCCGCCGCGCCAATGACCGTTTCCGGCAGGGCACGATTGACGGGGCCTACTGGCTGCGCGAACCGGGTCCGAATTGCAGTGTGGTCATCGCCTATCAGGGCGCCGTTGCGGAAGAAGCCATAGCTGCCGCAGGTCTTGTTGCGGAGCATCGGCGCGATATTGGCGTGCTGGCCGTGACCTCCGCCGACCGGCTTGCGGCGGGCTGGAGCGCTGCACAACGTGCCCGCGCGCGCGGAAATGCGGCTGCTTATAGCCATATTGAACGCCTGCTGATGCCCTTGCCGTCGAGTTGCAGCCTTGTGACAGTGCTTGACGGTCATCCGGCAACGCTGGCCTGGCTCGGCTCCGTCGCAGGGCACCGTACAATCGCGCATGGTGTCGAGCATTTCGGGCAAACCGGCACAATTCAGGATCTGTACCGGCATTTCGGACTTGACCGCGCGTCACTGGTCGCGTCGATCTCGCGTCTGACCGAAGGGTGTCAGATCGGTTGAGGTTGATGGTAACAGGTGGCTCGGTCGCCCGAAGCCGCGCTTGCCAGCTTCGCCCTCGCGCTCGCAACGCAGCTGACGCCCGCCTACCGCGGCAAGGCGGACGCTAACCCGTTTCTCCGCCATTGTGTGCTTCCATCTGTTGGTTGAGTTTGATGACCATCTCGGCCTCGATGCCGGGCAGCAGTTCCGCCATGACCAGTTGTGGCACACCCAGCGCCTGGTCCAGTGCCAGCGCCGCGCCCATGTCCCAGCCGATCACGGCACCGGGGGCGATGCCCTGCATGTGGAGGGCTGCATCCTTGGACCCAAGCTCTGGCAACTCGTCAGTGAACCATTCCTCGCCCGCCAGCACCTTGATCGCTGTGGACTTGCGCGCGCCCTGTGGTCCTTTGAGGATGAGCATGTGGTCAGCCTTCACGCCGGGGCGGTAGATGCGCGCAACAGCCGAGATCGGTCAGAGCGCGCCGATGGTGTGATGCAATGCGCTGGGCTCCGCGCCGAGAAGCCGCAGAAAGATCGCCGCCTTGCCCGAAGGCAAACCCATGTGGATGCGCGCCTTCTACGGTTTCGGCCCCGATGGCCCGGCCTTGGTGGGCCGCTCAAAGGGTTTCGGGAAAGCGCCAGTGCTGGTCAAGATCTGGGTGTCGAATGACCCGGTGGCGCACTGCGCCCAGTTCAATTCCGGATTTCCCCCGGGCGGGGCGGGGAAGTGGGTGATCCACCTGCAAGCGTCGTTCCCGGACAGGAAGCGGGCAGAGGCAGCCGAGGCGTTCTTCAAGCATAATCGGGGGCGGCTGGAAAGCCTTGGGGGCGCGTTTTTCTGGGGTGACCTTGATAATGCTGTGAGCGTTTTCACAAGGGTGCCAGGCGTTTCCCGATTCTCAAGAAAGTTTAGATGATGGGCTTCCAAAAAAACGGGCACAGACATGCTGCCGCTCATCATCAGATCAGAATACCACCATGCGCCGCTCTTGATCAGTCAATCTCAAGGGCCTTGCACGGGAGCGCACATGGGTCTGCGTAGGTCAAAGGTAATTTTTATTGAATAAATACTTGTACTTGTGCTGATTATATGGCGGAGGGGATGGGTCTGAAATCGAACCTTCTCCACCCTCTAAGCTATTGTTTTAATTGATCCCACCGATAGTTTGAATCGTCATTCGGTTCAGTCGCGACTGGCAGCGAAACACGCGCAAAGGCACCGTCATATCCCGGGTTCGGGTTTTTTCGAGGCAGCAATCGCGCTCCTGCGCTTTTGGCCCTTCCTGAGAGGGGTGCCAAAATGTAAGCGAGGGCCATCACGCTCAAATAGCAGCATTTTTTAAAGCGCCGTGGTGGAGCCTGGCAAGATGAGTTCTACGTTCTCCCTCCTTATCGTTTTCCTGACCCAGCTTTTCATGCCGCGGCACAACGCGCAGCTGAGGCTGCTCAAGGCCCAAATCCAGATACTGCGGGCCCGCATCCCGACGCAGAGGATAATCCTGTCCCCCGAAGAGAAAGCGGAGCTGCTGCGCATCGGCGCGGAGTGTGGGCATGATATCGACGGGCTCATGGAGGTGGCAAAGCCCGCGACATACAAGCGCTGGCTTGCCCAGATGCGTGATGGGCGTCCCTTCAAGGCCGTGGGCAGGCCGCGCCTGACACAGGAGTTGCGCGACGTTGTCATTCGCATCGGGTCAGAAAACCTTCTGTGGGGCTACAAGCGGATTGCGGGGAACTGAAAAAGCTGGGTCTTGACGCCGGTGCCAACTCGGTAAAGCGCATCCTGAATGAGGCAGGCATCCGCCCCAGCCCTGAGAAACGCAAGAAGAAGCCAGCCCTCCCGTGGACCACCTTTGTCCTGGCACATATGGAAAGCATGATCGCCTGCGACTTCTTCACCAAGACCGTGCACTTGTGAGTGCTGGATGTAATCTCCCCAAAAGCGCTGGATGAAATTTCCCCAGTTTAGCGCAGATGCTGTTGTTCAGGTCCTGAACATCAGCCGCGGATAATTCCCCCTGTAAATGCCAAGGGAAAGGCTTGCAGGTGGTTAGACTGAGGGAGATCGTGATGATCTTGGAATTGAAGCGACAAGGCCTTGGTGTGAGTGCGATTGCACGGCAGACTGGTCTGGACCGCAAGACGGTCAGGAAATATCTCGAGCGGATGTCCTCCGCGCCGCACCGACACACCCGCCAGATACATCTCGATCAGCGCCTCCTCGACTGAGCGAAGGAGAGGTTTGCTTGCTGCCCGAGGACGTGCAAGATTTGGTATGCTTTCCCGAGACAGGATTTCCGGGTGCAGGATGCAGAAAGGGGCTGCTAGCATGAACCTGAAGATCAGACAGCTGGAAATTTTCCGGGCGGTAATTGAGCTAGGGTCTGTCACGCGCGCGGCTGAGCGACTGAACTGCACGCAACCTACTGTGTCCATCGCTCTGTCAAATCTTGAAGCAGAGATCGGCTTTGCCCTTTTTGACCGCACGGGTGGTCATTTTTTACCAACCGCTGAGGCTCACAAGGTATTCGAAGAAGTAGAGCAAAGCCTTTTATCGTTTGAGCGAGTCAAGGACCGAATATCAGAATTGCGCAACCGAAGCGCGGGTTGCGTCCGTGTGGCAAGTCATGGAGCGCCTTCGGCGTATCTTCTACCCGAAGCCCTGTCTCGGTTTGCGGCGAGTTTTCCGGACGTCAAGATGGATGTCCTAGTCCGATCCAGCTTGCAGGTCGCACAATGGGTTGAAAACCGTCAGGTGGACTTTGGTATTCTGGAACGTCCTTTGGCACGGCCAGCATCGATCGTCTTAGACATCGATTTTCCATGCGTATGTCTCATGCCGTCAGACCATCCGCTGACCGCTCTCAAGGTCATCGAGATTGCTGACCTGGCAAAATATCGGCTGATCGGTGTTACCAAGGGACATTCAGTAGACGATGCGCTTGACCGCGCAGCCGATGCCAATGGCGTTGTGATGACGCGCAACATTTGCGGCTATTTTTTTGTCACGATGCGCCAGTTGGTCGCCTCTGGAATCGGAATTGCGGTGGTGGACATATCGAACGCCGTTGCGGGGCTGGGTGACGGCGTCGTCTGGCGTCCGCTCCGCCCCGAGATCCTCTATGAGATGTCTGTCGTCAGGTCCACAACCTTGCAGCATAGCCCCGTTGGAGATGCTTTCGCTGCATCCATCGAAGCGACAACATGCCAAGTCATGGAGAAATATCGTTCAGTCATCGCGTCGGCTGAGACATAGTCGTTTTCAATTCGTAGATAAATTTATTTAATTTTAACTATGGGCCTAGTTCTCCTAGTCTCGGGTACCGAACGGCTGGCTCCGTCAAGAGCGCACCGTTTTTCAAAAGGGGGGAGAAGAATGAAAAATCTTGCGTTCGCGCATCGTGTCATGGCGGCAGTTGCTCTTGCAGTACCGGCAGGCGCAGTCAAGGCTCAGGAGAGCGTTACCATCGCGTCCTGGGGTGGGGCCTATCAGGAGGCGCAGCGGAATGCGCTGTTTACACCCGGTTCAGCGGCGACCGGGATCTCGGTTGTCGAAGAAACCTTTGGCGGCATGTCGGATGTGCGGCTCAGGGTGCTGGCCGGGGCGATAGCCTGGGACATCGTGTCGTCAGGTTCGGGCAGTGCGGCACGCGCCGCTGAAGAAGGGTTGCTGGAAGCGCTCGATTATAGCGTTATAGACGTGTCGGACTTTGCGCCGGGGTTCTACACCGACACCTGCGTGGGAAGCGACGTATTCTCAACCGTGCTCGCCTGGAATACTGCTACCTATGGTGACAACGGTCCTCAAAGCTGGGCCGATTTCTGGGACGTCGAGCGGTTCCCTGGCACACGCGCCTATCGGGCCAGGGTTGCCGGGGCGCTTGAGCCAGCACTGATGGCAGATGGTGTGCCTCCATCGGAGGTCTATGCGGTGCTGTCTACGCCCGAAGGGATTGAACGCGCGCTCAACAAGATCCGCGAGCTGAGGCCACACATCTCTGTCTGGTGGGAATCTGGTGCGCAGCATGCCCAGTTGATGAAGGACGGCGAGGTCGACATGACCACGGGCTGGAACGGCCGCTTTGACGCTGCGAGGGAGGATGGAGCGCAGGTCGCCTATACCTTCAACCAAGGGCTTCTGGACTACGATTGTTTTGCCATTCCGAGAGGCGCGCCGAACAAGGACGCGGCAATGCGGTTCCTTGCGGAGATCTCGAAGCCTGAATTGCAGGCGAACATTCCGACCTACATCTCTTATGGTCCAACCAATTTGGCAGCCTTTGATCTCGAACTGATCCCTGACGAGCTAGCGCGCACATTGCCGTCGTATCCCGATAACGCATCAGTGCAGTTGCCAGTCAACATCGAGTGGTACGGGAAGTTCGAGCAGGAAGCTGCCGCCCTTTATCAGGACATGATGACCGAATAACCATTGGTCTTGCGGGTGCCACCAAGTGGAGCCCGCAACTCTTTCTTTCCATTTGGCGGAGGCCGACCATGCATCATTCGACTGCGCTTCCCATCTCCATTTCAGCAGTGACAAAGGCCTATGGCGCGGTCCATGCGTTGAAGGGGGTAAGTCTCGACATACAGGCGGGTGAGTTCATGACGCTGCTTGGGCCCTCCGGTTCTGGCAAGACAACCCTTCTGATGGCGATTGCTGGCTTTACCCGACCTGACAGTGGCTCGATCCGCTTTGGCGATCAGGAGGCAATCCTGTCTCCGCCGCACAAGCGCGGTGTCGGCATGGTGTTCCAGAACTACGCGCTTTTCCCGCACATGAATGTTGCGAGGAACGTAGCCTACCCGCTGAAGCTTCGTAAGGTCGCCAAGGCAGAGGTTGACGCGATGGTTGCCGAGGCGTTGGAGACGGTACAGCTTGCTGGCTACGGCGATCGCGCGATTTCTCAACTTTCGGGCGGCCAAAAGCAGCGTGTCGCACTGGCACGCGCGATCGTATTCAAGCCGCGTATCCTGTTGATGGACGAGCCCCTGTCGGCGCTCGACAAGAAACTGCGCGAGCATATGCAGATTGAGTTGCGCCATTTGCACGAAAAACTCGGAATGACAACGGTTTACGTGACGCACGACCAGCGCGAGGCTCTGACGATGGCGGATCGGATCGCCGTCATCAATCATGGTTCTTTGCAACAGGTCGACACGCCCCGAAAAATCTATGAGTCTCCGGCTAATCGCTTCGTCGCGGATTTCATCGGCGAGTCGAGCATCCTGCCCGTCGTGCGCGACGGTAACACGATCCGCTTTGACGGGAACGCGCTGAAGACCGTCACCGCCCCGCCCGATGGACCACTTGCCCTTATGATCCGGCCCGAGCGGCTGGCGTTTGTGACCGATGCTTCCCGTGATGAAGTAAACACCTTCGCGGGCAACGTGCTTGAACTGGTTTATCAGGGCGATTCCGCGCTCTGCTATATCGAGTTGTCTAACGGTACGACGGTTGCGTTGCGGGCAAACACCCACGCGGGCGGGCCCCTCGACAGCATCGTCGAAGGGGCCAGCGTGACCCTTGGCTTGCATGTCGCCGACACCGTGTTGATCCCGGCCGGAAGGGACGCATGATGACGATGATCAATGCATCAGGCCTGTCAAGCGACGCGCGAAGGGAGCGAATTGCGCTGCTGGGCCTGACCTCGCCAGCCGTCATGGTCGTGATGCTGGTTATGGTCGTTCCGGTTGGATGGCTCTTCTATCTGTCCTTCATCGGCTCTGACGGAACAGTGTCGATGGAGAACTATCGACGGATGCTCGACAGCAGATCCTACACCCGTATTTTCGTCACGACATTTCAGGTCAGCATGTTGACGACAGTGCTGTGTATCCTCATCGGCTATCCGTTGGCATATTTCCTGTCGCAGCTTCCCGCCCGTGCCGCCAATATATGCATGCTCGCTGTTCTACTGCCGTTCTGGACCTCGCTTCTGGTCCGCACCTACGCCTGGCTGGTGCTGCTGCAACGTCAGGGTATTCTGAATCGCTGGGCTATTGATATTGGCCTCCTGGACGAGCCGGTCCAGCTGGTTCACAACATGACAGGCACGCTGATCGGTATGGTCCATATCATGCTGCCGTTCCTGATCCTGCCGCTTTACAGTTCAATGAAGGCAATTAGCCCTGACCTGATGCGCGCATCCTCCAACCTTGGTGCAAGCCCGGCACGGGCGTTCTGGACCATCTTCTTCCCGCTGTCGCTGCCGGGTCTCTTTGCAGGTGCGCTGATTGTCTTTGTCCTGAGCCTTGGATTTTTCGTTACCCCGGCGGTTCTGGGCGGCGGTAGGGTGGTCATGGTTTCGATGCAGATCGCCTCCAACATCGAGTTGTTCTTTAACTGGGGTGCGGCCAGCGCATTGGGCGTTGTGCTGCTGGTTCTGACGTTGGGAATACTCTTCGTCGCCTCCCGCTTTCTCAAGCTCGACACCATCGTGGCAAAAGGTCATTAGGATGCACTGGTTCTCCCGTCCTGCCTCGGACACGCAAATCACTCACGGCCAGAGGCTCTGGCTATATATTCTCGCAGCAATCATCATGGTGCTGCTGGTTGCGCCGACGCTGATCGTCGTCCCAATGTCCTTCTCGGCCTCGCAGTATCTAGAGTTCCCGCCCCAGGAATGGTCCTTGCGATGGTATGAAAGCTATTTCTCCTCGACGGCATGGATGCAGGCGACCAAGACTTCGCTGACAGCGGGCGTCCTGACCATGTTGATGGCGACACCGCTAGGCGTTGCTGCTGCATATGGTCTTCATGTCAGTCTCCACCCATGGGCCCGCGGGATCTTTGTGTTGCTGATCACGCCGATGATGATTCCGGTCATTCTAATCGCTATTGGCGCCTTCTACGCCTATGTACAGATCGGCTTGGTAAACAGCTTGTTCGGTCTTGTGATCGCACATTCAATCTTGGCGCTACCGTTGGTGCTGATTGTCGTCAGCGCCGGTCTGAAGAGTTTCGACATGAACCAGGAGGCGGCCGCTCGTAGCCTTGGTGCCTCGCGATTGACGGCATTCCTGACCGTAAATCTGCCGCAGATCCGGTTCTCTGTGATTACCGCCGCAGTCCTGTCGTTCCTGACCTCATTTGACGAGGTGATCATCGCGATGTTTGTTTCCGGCGGTCAGAACTCTACCCTGACCCGCAACATGTTCAACGCGCTACGTGACCAGATCGACCCCACAATCGCAGCCATCTCGACCATCATGATAGTGGTCTCTTCAGGTGCCCTGTTACTGGCGCAGGTTTTCGGAAAGTCGAAGAACTGAAATGACCATGACCTCCTATCACAAGGCTCCGGTCATGCCGGGACATCGCCTCGACCCGCTTCTGGCTCCACGCTCGGTGGCGTTGCTCGGAGCATCAAACGTGCCGGAAAGTTTCGGCCAGGCAATGCTGCACATGGCGCAGGCAGGCAGCTTCTCGGGCAACATCTATCCGGTGAACCCGAGGTATGTCGGACATGTTGACGGGTTTTTCAGTCGGCTTGCCGACCTGCCGGAGCACGTGGATCACGTCGTCCTTGGTGTCGCAAACGAACGGTTGATCCCTTGCCTGATCGAGGCAAAGGATCACGGCGCAAAAGCCGTAACGATCTTTGCGGATGCCAAGGCGACCCCTGATCAGGACCGAATTCGTGCAATCGCATCGGAGGCAGGGATCCTTTTGTGCGGGCCGAATTCGATGGGGTTCCATAATCTTGACGCGGGTTTGCGGATTTCGCCCTTTCCAGCCCCAAAGAATCTGGTTCCTGGCGGCATCGCCGCGATCCTGCAGTCTGGGTCGATCATGGGCGCTCTTGCGCATAATGACCGCAGGCTGCGCTTCAACATGCTTGTTTCGCCCGGGTCTGAATTTCTTCTGACGGCAGCAGATTACCTGGAGTGGGCACTGGCACAATCCAGCACGCGCGTTGTGGGTTTGTTTCTGGAGACGGTGCGCGACCCGGTCGGATTCCTCGCTGTGCTCGACCAGGCCGATCGGCAGGGTGTTCCGGTCGTTATGCTGAAGGTCGGGCGGACCGAATTGTCGCGACGGATGGCCCATTCGCATACCGGGGCACTGATTGGCAACCATGACATCTTCATGGCGGCGATGCGCGATCGCGGTGTGCACATGGCGGATACGGTGGATGAGCTTGCAGCAACCCTGCAACTGTTCGCCATGCATAGCCCGGCTGCAAGCGGTGGCCTTGCCTCGATCCACGATTCAGGGGGCGAGCGCGAGTTGCTGGTCGATACGGCCGCTGCACTGGAACTGCCGATTGCGGAGTTTAGTGCTGAAACGGTTGCCCGAATCCAGCCGCATCTGGAACCCGGACTTCATGCCGAAAACCCACTCGATGCCTGGGCCTCGGGAAAGAACGCCGAAACAACGTTTCTCGAGTCCGCCGTCGCGATGATGGATGATCCGGGGGTCGCCGTTGGCCTTTATGTGCTCGACTGGCGGCAGGACTACTACCTTCATGCGATGCACGCAAGCGTGCTGATCGAGGCGGCGAAACGCACGCACAAACCGCTGGCAGCGCTGTCGAACTACTCGCTGACCGTGAACCATGATCTTGCCTGTCATCTGGCCGATCATGGAATCGCACTTTTGGAAGGAACTGAAGAGGGGCTGAAGGCCGTTCGCCACCTTCTGGCGCAACGAGACCGGGCCCGCGTGTCGCGGCCAGCGCCAACGGGGCAGGCAGTGACCGCGATTGCCGAGGGCGAGGCGGAGGGATTTGCGCTGCTGCGCGGCTACGGCATCGATACACCTGCATTCGGGATTGCTGAAGACGCCGATGCGGTGGCTGCCGAGGCCGCCCGCATCGGCTATCCGGTCGCGCTGAAGACCGCGATGCCGGCGATCGCCCACAAGACCGATGTCGGCGGCGTGGTGGTTGGTATCACCGACGAGGAGGCGCTTCGCACTGCCTATGCCGACCTGAACGCCCGACTTGGACCGAAGGTTATTGTCACCGAGATGATCCCGGGCGTGGCGGAGTGGTCGCTTGGAATGATCAACGACCGCGATTTTGGTCCCGCTGTGATGATCGCGCCCGGCGGCGTGATGATTGAACTCCTGCCGGAACGCGCGATCCTGATGGCCCCGTTTACTGCGGAAACGGCCAGGGCAGCGATCCTGCACCTGCGGGCTGCAAGGCTGCTTACTGGCTATCGCGGCCAGCCTGCGCTTGCGATTGATGCATTGGCGTCGGCCGCCGCGGGTCTTTCGCAACTGGCGCATGATGGACGGCATCTGATTGAGGAACTGGACGTCAATCCAGTTCTTGTAAGCCGGGGTCGGGCCGTCGCGGTTGACGTCCTGATCAAACCTATTGGGACCCCGGAAATCTGAAGGAGACGACGTTGATCTTTCGTCGGAATGACATCTCCGCCCGGGTCTTCAAGGCGCAGATCGATTGGCGGGATCGAAACCCGAACCGCTACCTTCCGCCAATCGATCTGCCGCGCGGCACGACGGGCCGCTGGCTGCTCTGGCTGTGCCTCTATACCGTAATCCTGTCGAGTTGGGCGATTCTGATGCAGAAGGTGGCCTCGCCGATGCCGGGCCTGTCAGCGGCAGAATATTGGGCGGCGCTGTGCCTTTCGGCTGACAACGCCGATCCCTTGGCGCTTTTCGCCATGTGTGGCCTGATGTCCGCCGCGATGATGCTACCGACCTTTGTGCCCGCCTTGCGGGTCTTTGAAGAGCTTTGGTCGTTTCGGGCGACCGATGGGGCGGGTATGTGGTGCTCGACGCAGGGGATCGAACCGAGCTTCCTAATTCGAGACGCCGATACCAAGTTCAGCGTCAGCTTCTATACCGTTTGGGCATCGGAAGGTGCCAGGGTCATCCAGATCCCGCACAGAGCACCGGACGCCAACGCCTTCGCCGAGTCCTTCATCGGTACCATCAAGCGCGAATGTCTGGATTTTTTTGTCTGCTTCAGCCGGTCGCAGCTCAACTACATCGTGCGCACTTGGGTGCGCCATTACAACACCGAGCGCCCGCACCGTGGGCGGGGCATCGGGAACAATGTGCTGCAAGTCGATTCCCGGCCCGTCCGTGATGGCGCGATCCGCCGCAACCGCCAGCTTGGCGGCATTGTCACATCCTACACCCGCGATGCGGCGTGAGTGCCCTCTATTCGAGTAAAACAATCAGAATGAAAGACAGCGCAGAATTCATCTCGCCGGGCTCCACCACGGCGCTTTAGTAGGTCGCTGAAATAGACCCGCCTCGACAGCGGTTTGAGAACATGATTCACCCTTG
>JAFIEL010000098.1 GCA_020832585.1 Natronohydrobacter sp.
GCGCATCTGCAGGACGGGCATCTGACGCTCTGGGTCGGCAATCAGGCCCCGCGCGAACATGTGAAGGTCGCGGCGGAAGCCTCTGGCATTGCCGCAGAAAATATCACGCTACACACGGTGTTTCTGGGCGGCGGTTTCGGGCGACGAGTTGAAACCGATATCACCCGGCAGGCGGCCATGATTGCCGCACGTCTGCCCGGCACGCCGATCCGGCTCACATGGTCGCGAGAGGAAGATATGCGCCATGACTTCTACCGCCCGGCCGCGATTGCGCGGATGCGCGGCGCAGTGGAAAACGGGCGGATCACGCTTCTGGATGCGAAGATCGCCGCCCCGTCGGTGACGCGCGCGGCCATCGGGCGGCTGACCGGGCGCAATATGGGCGGGCCGGACAAGGGCCATGTCGAAGGGGCGTTCGACCAGCCCTATGCGATCCCGCATTACCGGGTGGCGGGGCATCTCGCGGATCTCGATGTGCCGATCGGCTTCTGGCGGGCGGTGGGCAATTCCTTCAACGGGTTTTTCCACGAATCCTTCATCGACGAGCTGGCCCATGCAGCGGGTGCGGACCCGCTGCAATTCCGCCTCGACCATGTGGCTCCGGAAAGCCCGGTCGCGGCGGGCGTGCTGGAGGCTGTGCGCGATCTCTCTCGCTGGGGCGGGCCTGTGCCCGAAGGGATGGCGCGCGGGGTGGCGATGACATGGTCTTTCGGCACGCCTACCGCCGTGGTGATCGATCTGCAGCGCGAAGGCGGCGCGATCCGCATTGCGCGCGCCTTCATGGCCTGCGATCCGGGGCTGGTGCTGGACCCGGCCATCGTGCGCGCGCAGATGGAATCGGGGCTGATCTACGGGCTCTCAGCCGCGGTGATGGGCGAGATCACCTTCACTGACGGCCGCGCCGATCAGGGCAATTTCCCCGATTATGACGCGCTGCGCATGTTCAATGCGCCACAGATCGAGGTCGCCATCGTGCAGGACAATCCGCATATGGGGGGCGTGGGGGAACCCGGCACACCGCCTGCGATGGCCGCACTCGCCAATGCCTGTTTCGCCCTGACCGGCACCCGCATTCGTCGCCTGCCCTTGCGTCATGAGATCGAGTTCCTGCTCTGATTTCAGTCTTGTCCAAATATCCTGGGGGTCCGGGGGCAAAGCCCCCGGCCTTCGCCCGGAGAAGGTGCTGACGGGGTTTTCCCTGTCCGCGTGCCGTTTCAGTCAGCGGCTTTCCATCCGACGCAAGCGGCGATAAGCTCTGCGCCGGGGTGACAGGGACAGAGTGCGCGCGTGACAAGGATCGACCGATATCTGCTGGCCCAGCTTCTGATGGTCTTTGCCTTCTTTTCGCTGGTGCTTGTGTCTGTCTATTGGGTCAACCGCGCAGCGCGCCTGTTCGATGCGCTGATCGGGGACGGGCAGAGCTTCTGGGTATTTCTCGAACTCTCTGCCCTGACATTGCCGAATGTGATCCGCGTGGTGCTGCCGCTTTCGGCTTTCGCGGCCTCGGTCTATGTCGCGATCCGGCTGACGCGCGACAATGAAATGGTGGTGCTGCAGGGCACGGGCATGTCCTACATGCGCATGCTGCGCCCCGTTGCACTATTTGGCGTGATCGTCGCGCTGATGCTGGCGGCGCTCATGCATGTGCTGATGCCGCTCTCGCGCGCGCAGCTTGCCGAACGGCAGGTGCAGATTGCCGAGAATATCACCGCGCGGTTCCTGCGCGCGGGCGAGTTTCTGGACCCTGCGGATGGCATTACCGTGTTCCTGCGCGAGGTGACGCCCGAGGGGCAGCTTCTGGATGTGTTCCTGTCCGACCGGCGTCGTGCCGGGGTTCGGGTGGATTACAGCGCGGCATCCGCCTTGCTGGCACCGGGTCCGCAGGGGCCGGTTCTGGTCATGCTGGATGGGGTGGCGCTGATCCATGACGAGGCCACGGGGCGGCTGACGACAATCGGGTTTGACGATCTGAGCTATGATGTGGGTGGGCTGATCGGGCCTGCCGGGCGCGGGACGGATGTGCGCGAATTGCCGACGCGGGCGCTGCTTGAGGGAACGGCCGAGAGCTTCGAGGCGATGGGCCTGACGCTGGCTGAAGCGCGGTTCGAGGTGATGTCGCGCCATGCCCAGCCGATTCTGGCGCTGGTGACAGCCTTGATCGGTTTTGCGGCGGTCTATCTGGGCCAGTTCAGCCGTCTGGGGGCCTGGCGGCAGGTGCTGGGGGCGATTCTGGCGCTGGCGCTCATTCAACTGGTGGGCAATGCGACCTCTGGCGCGGCGCTGCGCGATGCGAGCCGCGCGGTGCTGGCTTTCGTGCCGGTCGGGCTTGGGGTGCTGGTGGTGGCGGGGATGGTGCTCTGGGCCAGTCGCAGTCGGGGCAGCGCGCGGAATGCAGCAAGGGGGCAGGCATGATTCTGGAGCGCTATCTGATCCGGCGCGTGGCGCTGACCTTCCTGATGGTCTCTGGGATTTTTCTGGGGATGCTCTTGTTGCTGGATATGGTCGAGCAATTGCGCAGGCTGGCCGCGCAATCGCCCGGTTTCGCGCAGATCCTGCGGCTGTCGGCGCTGAACCTGCCCGAAGGGTTTTACGAGATCGCGCCGCTGGTCCTGATGCTGGCGTCGATGTGGGTGGGGTTGAGCTGGTCGCGTTCGTCGGAATTCGTGGTGATCCGGGCCACCGGGCGCTCGGTGCCGCGGCTGATGATCGTGCCGGCGCTGGTGGTGCTGGTCGCCGCATCGGGATTTGTGGCGGTGATGAACCCGATGGTGGCGGGGGCCTCGCGCGAATACGGGCGGGTGCTGGCGCAGGTGCGCGGCACATCGGCCAGTGTCGCGGCAATCAGCGAGGCGGGATTGTGGCTGCGGCAGGCCGATGCCGGGGGGCAGACGGTCATTCATGCACTGCGCGCCGAGGCCACGGGCACGATCCTGCATGATGTGACCTTTCTGGTGTTTCATGACACGGGCGGGATTGCCACGCGGCTGCAGGCCGCGCGCGCGGATTTGCGCCCCGGTCTGTGGGCGCTCAGTGAGGTGAAGCTCTGGGAATTGTCCGATCCCAACCCCGAGCAATCGGCGCAGCGTCATGCCACGCTGGCGCTGGCCACGGATCTGACGCCCGAGCAGATCCGCGACAGTTTCGCGCAAGTGCGCGCGATCCCGCTGGCGCAACTGCCGGGGTTCATCGCCACGCTGGAGCGCGCGGGTTTCTCGGCGCTGGAGCATCGGATGCGGCTGAACATGGAACTGGCGCTGCCCGTGCTGCTGACGGGGATGATGCTGCTGGCACTGGCGTTGAGTATTCACCACATGCGCGCAGGCGGGGCCGGGATTCGGGCATTGATCACGATTCTGGCTGGATTCAGCCTGTTCTTTCTGCGTAACTTTGCGCAGGTTTTGGGGGAAAGCGGACAGATTCCCGTGGTGCTTGCCGCCTGGGGGTTGCCGGTTGCGACGGTCTTGTTTGCCATCGGCATCATGTTGAATTTGGAGGAAGGGTGAAGGGCTTGCGGCACCATCTGCGGCACGGACAGCCAGATCGCGGCACGGCCGCGCTGATGCGTGTGGCGGGGTTGGTGCTGGTTCTGGTGCTGGCGCTGCTGCCTGCGCGCGGCACGGCGCAATCCACCCCCGAATTCGCAACGCTGATCGCCGACCGGATGTTCATCGACAGCGCGACACGGCTGATTGCCGAGGGCAATGTCGAGGCGCTGTTCGGCACGACACGGCTGCAGGCCCGCCGCGTCGTCTATGACCGTGCGACGGGCGCGCTGTCCATCGAGGGGCCGCTCGTGCTGAATGACGGGCGTGATGTGATCATGCTGGCGGATGCGGCCGAGTTGTCCGACGGGTTGCGGCGTGGGCTGATCCGGTCGGCGCGGGTGGTGTTTGACGAGCAGTTGCAGATCGCTGCCGCGACGGTCGAGCGGCTGGATGAACGCTATACCGAGATGAATGCGGTGGTGGCCTCGTCTTGCGAGATCTGCGCGACGCGGCGCACGCCGCTATGGGAGATCCGGGCGCGTCGGGTGATCCATGATGACGCGGCGCAGCAGGTCTATTTCGAGGATGCGCAGTTTCGCCTGTTCGGTCTGCCAGTGGTCTATCTGCCGCGTCTGCGCGTGCCCGATCCGCGGCTGGAGCGCGCGACCGGTTTTCTGAGCCCGCGTTTCACCTTCAACACCGGGCACGGGGTTGGGCTGCGCACGCCCTATTTCATTGTGCTGTCGCAGGACCGCGATCTGACCGTGACGCCGTTTCTGTCCAACCGGGGCACGCGCGCGCTGGAATTGCGCTACCGGCAGGCTTTTGCCACAGGGATGCTGGATCTGGGGGGCACATTCGCGCGTGATTCAATCCGTCCCGGAGAGTCGCGCGGCATGCTCTATGCAACAGGCGATTTCGCGCTGGGGCGCGGATATCACCTGAGCTTCCATCTGATCCAGCCCTCGGACCGGCGGTTTCTGGAGGATTACGGGCGTGACCAGCCGCGCCTGACCAGTGATATCACGCTGGAGAGGATCACGCGCGACACGCGCCAGCGTGTGCAGTTGCTGCAGTTCCGCTCGCTTCGGCTGAGCGATGTCAATGCGGTGCTGCCCAATCAGGTGGGGCAGGCGGTGATTGAGCATCGTCGCGATGTGCCGGGGCTGGGCGGTGTGGCCGGGCTGCGGCTGGAAGCCGAGTTTCTGCGGCGCAAGCAGGTTTTGGCGGGCACGCTGGCCCGGCCCGGTCTGATTGCGGACCGCCCGCGCCAGATGGGGCGGGTGAGCCTGGATCTGGACTGGCGGCGCGATGCGGTGCTGCCCGGCGGTGTGCTGGGGGCCGTGGGCCTGCATCTGGGGCTGGACCATTTCCGGCTGTCGGATACGGGCGGGGCCTTTGGCGGCCAGGTGTCGCGCGCAACCCCGAATGTGATGGCGGAATTGCGCTGGCCGCTTGTGCGCAGTGAGGGCAATGGCGCGCGTCATGTCATCGAGCCTGTGGCGCAGGTGATCTGGGGTCGGGACCGGCAGGTGGGCTTGCCGGTCGAGGCGGGCCGCATGCCGGAATTCGACGAGGGCAATCTTTTCAGCATCAACCGCTTTCCTGGCACTGAAAGCCGCGAGGCAGGGCTGCGCGGCAATCTGGGGGCGACATGGACGCGGCATGATCCTGATGGCTGGTCGAGCACATTGACGTTGGGCCGGATATGGCGGCAGCGCGATCTGGGGCAGTTTTCGGATGTGACGCCGCTTTCGGGGACCAGGTCGAACTGGCTGCTGGCGGGCAGTCTGGACACGATGGATGGGCTGACGCTGAGCAACCGGTCGCATTTCACCTCTGATTTCAAGCTGGAGCGCACGGCGTTCGAGCTGGATTGGGCGACGGACAGCTACAGTATTTCGACAAGCTACATGCGTATTCTCGCCAATCCTTTTGAAGCGCGCGCGGCCTCTGCCTCGGAATGGAGTTTCGAGGGGACGCGGCAGTTGAACGACTATTGGACGGGCCGCATTGGCTGGCGCTATGATATTGCGCAGAACCGCGCGGCGCGTGCGCTGGTGGGGCTGAACTATCAAAACGAGTGTCTGCGGGTCGAGATGGGGCTGGAGCGGCAGTTTGCATCGGCGACTACCCCCACGGCACGGACGAGTTTCGGGCTGAATCTGGATATTCTGGGGATTGGCGGCAATCCGTCGCGCACGCGGCGCATGTGCAATGAACTGTGATGGGGGCGGGCTTGTGCAGGGCCTGCAACCGGCGCAAAATCGGGCGAGGCGTGATGACATTGGCGGGCAAAGCGTGTAAGCCCGGATGAACCGCCCGGTATTTCGGGCAAGACAAGGAAACGGACTGATCTGATGCGCTTTTTCCAGACCTCTGCTTTTTGCCGATTTGCGCTTGCCATGGGGATCGTTCTGGGTCTTGGCGGTGCGGGACTGCCGATGGCACAGGCGCAAAGCCCGTTTTCGCCTGCGCGCAAGGTCAATGACCGGGTGATCAGCCATTACGATGTTCAGCAGCGGATGCGCTTTCTGGAGGTGCTGAATTCGGGTGGTGCGGATTTGCGCAGGGATGCGTTGGAGCGGCTGACCGAAGAGGCCGTGCAGCGCGACTATGCGCAGCGGCGGAATGTGCGGGTGAATATCGACGAGATCCGGGAGGGGATCGCGGAATTCGCCTCGCGTGCGGAAATGTCGGGGGATGAGTTCGTCGCCGCCCTTGCAAGCGAGGGTGTGGACCGTGAAGCGCTTGTCGGTTTCGTCGAGGCGGGGTTGCTGTGGCGCAAGCTGGTGGGCGCGGAATTGCCGGCGCTGGTCGCGGTAAACACATCCGATATTGCGCGGGCCAAGGATACGGCGGCGATTGTCGGCACGCAGCGCGCGCTTTTGTCCGAGATTTTCCTGCCCATGGACCCGGAATTCGCGGATGCGGTCCAGCAGATCATGGGCATGATCGAATCCGCGCGCAGTGTCGAGGAATTTTCGAGCATTGCGCGCGAGTTCTCGTTGTCGGGGTCGCGTGATCAGGGCGGGCGGATCCCGGACTGGGTGCCTGTGGCGAATTTGCCCGGACAGCTTGGGGCCTCTGTGCGCGCGGGGCGCGCGGGCCAGATCATCGGGCCGCTGGAGTTGAATGGCGCGATTGCCTATTTCCAGATCCGGGCGCTGGACAGCCAGCGTGACATTCCGGCGGATCGGGTGACGCTGACCTATCAGCGGCTGTTGTTGCCGGGTGGACGCAGCGAAGAGAATCTGGCGCGTGTCGCGCAGATGCGTGCGCAGGTGACGACCTGCGACAGTATCGGACCGTTTGCGCGCGGCTTGCCCGATGCGGCGCTTGTGCAGCGCGAGGCGCTGATGCAGTCGATCCCGCAATCGGATGCGGTGGAACTGGCGCGGCTGGACCGGGGCGAGATCACGGCGAATACGACCGAGGGCGGCAATCTGGTCGTCTTGATGCTGTGCGCGCGCGAGCTTGAATTCGATGAACCGCCTGCCGACGGGATGGTGCGCAACATGATATTCGAGCAGCGCCTTGGCGCGATGGCGGATGTCAGGTTGCAGGAACTGATCGCGGATGCAGAGATCATTGATTACTGACTGACCCGCTTTGCTGCAGTCGTGGCGCGCTGGACCCTGGCGCGTCACTTGCCGTTAACGCCCTGAAAAAGAACGCTGATGGTCGCGCTTTCCCCCTCTGAGACCGGGCAGACCGGCGCGGCGCTGGCCACGCGGCTGGCGTTTTTTGCCGCCGGGTTCTGCATGGCCGCCTGGGCGCCGCTGATCCCCTATGCCAAGGCCCGGCTTGGGGCGAGTGATGCAGAACTGGGTCTGCTTCTGTTGTGTCTGGGCGTGGGTTCGTTGATCGCGATGCCGGTCACAGGCTATGTCAGCGCGCAGAAAGGCGCGCGCGGCATGGTGCTCTTGGGCGGTGCGGGGTTGGTGGTGCTGCTGCCGGTTCTGATGCTGGCCCAAAGCGGGCTGGCGCTGGGGGCGGCGCTGTTTGTCTTCGGGGCGGCGCTGGGCACGATTGATGTGGCGATGAATGTGCACGGGGCCGAGGTCGAGCGCCGCACCGCCCGGCCGATGATGTCGGGCTTTCATGCGATGTGGAGTGTGGGCGGCATTGCCGGGGCCGGGGCAATGACTGTGCTGTTGTCGCTGGGGCTGTCGCCGCTGATGGCGGCCTTGACCGGCGCGGGGATCGCCGGGGCGGCGCTGGTGCTGGCCGCGCCGCGCCTGCTGCGCGCGCGGGCCGGGGATACACCCCCTGCATTTGCCTTGCCGCGCGGGGTCGTGCTGCTGATCGCGGGGCTGACGGCCATTGTCTTTCTGGTCGAGGGGGCGATCCTGGACTGGGGCGCGCTTCTGAACATGGAGCGCGCGCTGCTGCCCAAGGAACAGGCCGGGATCGGTTTCTTGCTGTTTTCCGTGGCGATGACAGCGGGGCGTCTGGTGGGCGACCGGCTGGTGGCGATGATCGGCGCGTTCAGGACGCTTTTCTGGGGCGGTCTGGTCGTGATCGCAGGGCTGGCGCTGATCGTGGTGGCACCGGGGCTGGCCGCGCCCATGGCGGGGTATCTGCTGGTGGGGGCGGGGGCGGCCAATCTGGTGCCGGTGCTGTTCAGCGCTGCGGGCCGCCAGTCGGTCATGCCGCCTGCGCTGGCCATTGCTGCAGTCACGACGACGGGTTATGCGGGCATCCTGCTGGGGCCTGCACTGATCGGGTTTGCCGCGCAGGTCACATCGCTGGGTGCGGCCTTTGCGGGGCTGGCGGTTCTGATGCTGGCGATCACCTTATGCGCGGGGCGTATCGCGCGCATCTGATGCGTTATTCTTCGTCTTCGGGGCTGGAATGGGCCCCGCGCTCGCGATAGGGCGTGGTGTCGTAATAGGCGCGGTAGCATTTCGAGAAATGCGAGGGCGAGGTGAAGCCCGTGGCCAGCGCCACGCTGATCACGCTCATATCGGTCTGCATCAGCAGGTTGCGCGCGCGTTCCAGACGGAGTTCCATATAGTAGCGTTTCGGGCTGCGGTTCAGGTAGCGACGAAACAGCCGTTCCAGTTGCCGCGTGGACATGTCCACTTCCTGCGCCAGATCCGAGGGGCTGATCGGGTCTTCGATATGGTTTTCCATGAATTCGATGACGCGCGCCAGTTTCGGGTGGCGCACCCCGATGCGGGCCGGGATCGACAGGCGCTGTGTGTCGCGATTGGTGCGGATCGAGGAATAGATCAACTGGTCGGCGACGGCATGGGCCAGATCCGCGCCTTCGCTATTGGTGATCAGCGTCAGCATCATGTCCAGCGGGGCCGTGCCGCCTGCAGAGGTCAGCCGCTTGCCATGGATCACGAACACCGATTTCGTCAGGTCGATATCGGGGAAATCCTCGATCAGCGCATCGTGGTTTTCCCAGTGGATTGTCGCGCGGTGCCCGTCCAGAAGCCCGGCCTTGGCCAATGTCCAGGCCCCGGTGCAGACACCTGCGATCATGTTGCCGTGCCGTGCGCGTTTGCGCAGCCAGGCCAGGATCGCGGGCGTGGTCGTGCGCTGCACATCCACACCACCGCACACGACGATCATCGCCTCGTTCGCGATATCCTCCAGCCCGCCTGTGACGGTGACTGCGGTGCCGTTCGAACACGTTGCGCTCTGCCCGCTTTCGCTGACCAGTTTCCAGCTGTAAAGCGGTTTTCCGGCCACGCGATTGGCCAGCCGCAAGGGTTCGATGGCGGCGGCGAAGGCCATCATGGTAAAGCGCTCGAGCAGCAGGAACACGACCTGATGCTTTGCATCAGTGGCGCTGCGGGAACGTGGGGCGGGATTGGCTTGGCTCATGGGGCGCGGAATCCGGGCTGGCTTTCGGCGGGACACAATCAATTTTCAGACCGTTCCGCAAGGGCAATCCTGTTTGCAAGCGGTGCGGGGCTTTTGTATAGAAGCACCGGCGGTTATGAGACCGCTAACACATGACCTGACGGACCCGGAGGCTCCCATGACCACGCATGGCTGGACGAAATCGACCTGGCGCACGCGCCCGCGCATCCAGATGCCGGATTATCCCGATCAGGACGCTTTGAATATGGTAGAGGCGCAGCTGGCCAAATACCCGCCGCTGGTTTTCGCGGGTGAAGTGCGTGCGCTCAAGCGCAAGCTGGGGGCTGCGGCCAAGGGTGAGGCCTTCCTTCTGCAAGGCGGGGATTGCGCCGAGAGCTTCTCGGAATTCACTGCCGACAGTATCCGCGACACGTTCAAGGTGCTGTTGCAGATGGCGATTGTGCTGACCTATGGCGCGAAAGTGCCGGTGGTGAAGGTGGGCCGGATGGCGGGCCAATTCGCCAAGCCGCGCTCTGCGCCGATGGAAAAGATGGGCGATCAGGAATTGCCGAGCTACCGGGGCGATATCATCAACGGGTTTGATTTCACCCCCGAGGCGCGGATCCCTGACCCGAGCCGCATGCTGCAGGCCTATACGCAAGCGGCGGCCAGTCTGAACCTGCTGCGCGCCTTTTCCAAGGGCGGCTATGCGGATATGCACCGGGTGCACGCCTGGACGCTGGGCTTTGCCGAGGGCGAGAAGGCCGAGCGCTACCGCGAGATGACGGATCGAATCACCGATACGCTGGATTTCCTGACGGCGGCGGGGATCACGTCGCAGACCAGTCAGGATCTGGCGACGGTGGATTTCTACACCAGCCATGAAGCGCTGCTGCTGGAATATGAGGAAGCGCTCGCGCGGATCGATTCGACCTCTGGTCTCCCGGTCGCGGGGTCGGGGCATTTCATCTGGATCGGCGACCGCACCCGTCAGCCGGATGGCGCGCATGTCGAATTCTGCCGCGGCGTGCAGAACCCGGTCGGGCTGAAATGCGGTCCTTCGATCAGTGCCGATGATCTCAAGCGGCTGATGGCGACATTGAACCCCGAGAATGAACCGGGCCGATTGACGCTGATCGCGCGGTTTGGGGCCGGGACCGTGGGCGATCATCTGCCGCGCCTGATCCGGGCGGTCGAGTCCGAGGGCGCGAATGTGCTCTGGACCTGTGATCCGATGCACGGCAACACGATCAAATCCTCGACCGGCTACAAGACGCGGCCCTTTGAATCGGTGCTGCGCGAAGTGCGCGAGTTCTTCGCAGTGCATAATGCCGAAGGGACCATCCCCGGCGGTGTGCATTTCGAGATGACGGGCAAGGATGTGACCGAATGCACCGGGGGCTTGCGCGCGGTGACGGATGAGGATCTGTCGCAGCGCTACCACACGGCCTGCGATCCGCGTCTGAATGCCAGCCAATCGCTCGAACTGGCCTTCCTTGTGGCCGAGGAACTGGTGGGACGGCGCGCCAAACTCGCAGCCGCGATCTGATCCTTTCACGCTTGCCCAAATATCCACGGGGTTTCTCAAGGGGGGCGTG
>JAFIEL010000099.1 GCA_020832585.1 Natronohydrobacter sp.
TGTGCTGCGACCACGCTTATCTCCCCGTGTCTCGGCGGTAATCCGCTCTTGTCATGCGATCAGTAAAACCAAGCACACACTGCATTGCAACCAATAAGTTGTTTGCAGGCGATCTGAGGGAGAATACGCTAATATTTCCCGCTGCAGCCCGGATTTGCGGCGTTTGGTCCTGCAATTGCGACGCATTCAGCCGATCCGACTGCCAGAAAAAACCGGCATCGCACTCTGACAAAGCAGTGCGCCATGATCGGGTCTGAATAAAAACAGGGAGGGGATGGTGCGGTCGAGAAGACTCGAACTTCCACGGGAGTTACCCCACAGCGACCTCAACGCTGCGCGTCTACCAATTCCGCCACGACCGCACGTGCCAGATGAGGGCCTGTTACAACCTGATTTCGAGAAAGGGAAGAGGAAAAAACCGATGATCAGACCGGCCCGCATTTTTCTGGGCATTCGCGCTTGCACGAATGGGAAAACGCCGACGCAACTTCGCGCCGGCGCTTCAAAAACACATGATCAGTTCCGCGCGATCAGTCCTGCGGCAGGACAAAAACAGGCATTGTCACGGGTTGCGGCTCCGCCATTGCACTCGGCACGGGGTCATGCGTCATTTCGAGCGCCGCGCGCAGCAGCAAATCGCGTTCTGGCTGAAACGGTGCGAAAACCGCTTTCTTGGTCGGATCAAGCCCATGCACATACCACGGCCGTGCCAGATCCTGCCTTTCCACTGCACCGAAGCCCAGCGCGAGATGATGCCCCATCAACTCGGCATAGGCACGTTCGCCCATCGTGACCAGCAACAGGCCCGACCCCAGCGCCAGCGCCATGTCATCCATCTTGTAGCCAACCCCAAGACAGATACGCGCCGTCGCAGCAAGCTGCTCGGGGCTCATGCCGGATTGCAGCACAAAGCTGCTCATCCCGCGAATGACTTCGTCATGCGACTGCACGGACAGCGCCGCAACATGCGAGGCCAGAACCGGAGCGAATGCCTGACATTGCGCCGCCACCTGATCGGGTGTGGCCCCCTGCACCTTGGCGACAAGCTCCTCACCATCGGCAAGCGCATAGGTGCGGGCAAGACAAAACTGCTCATTCAGAACGAGCGAAGGGTCAGTCATGGTATCGCGGGTCGTGAAGCCGCCATTGGCGTTGGTCAGCAAACCCACGCGATTGCAATGGGATGCAAGTGACCGTTCTGCCTGACCGCCGCCGAAGAAATTCGGGATCGCGACCTCTGCTTGCGGCTGGGCGTCAGGCATCCGCGCGGCAGGCTGGGCAGAAGGGACTGAGAGCGCAACCTCTGTTGTGGGCGACAGCACTGTCGTTTGCTGCGCAACAACAGTCACAGGCGCATTGGCATCCCCAAGTTCACAGGTGCCCCGCGTGCAGCGGAACATGGCAGGCGTCACGTTGAACGCCTGAAAATCGTTGCGCACATAGCCATCCGGGGTCGAAACGAAGACCTGCACAGTGCAAGCCTGCGCGCTGCACCAGAAGGCACTGCCTGTCACCGAAGTATCAAGGATGTAATCGGTCCGCCCATCTCCGTTCAGGTCAGCAAGCTGGATGAAGCCTGCGCGCTGGACAAGCTGCATTGCTGTCGGGTCAGACGAAGCCGCGATTTCATCGACAGCCGACGCCACCAACGGCGGCAAGCCATAGTTTCCGGCAGCCTGAACCGGCGAACGGCCCGACAACTCATCGCGAACGGTCATCAGCAATCCACGCATCCCTTGCGGATGGGTCGAGACAACCTGCGTGACCGCGGCTCCCCCACCCAAAGCACGCTGATGTGCCGTCAGAAGGATATTCCGCTCGAAATCCGTAAGCTGCCCTGTCGCGCCAAATCCGAGAAAGGCCTGATATTGAGAAATGCCCTCGCGCGAGCGCGGGCCGATCGCGCCGTCCGCCGTGCCGACATTCCAGCCGAAATGATTGAGCGCAGATTGCACTGACCTGTTCTGCTCGCGCTGCGCGGTGCTGACAGCAGGTGCCGCCGGACGTCGCTGCTGGGTCTGCGCGCGCTGGGGCTGTGCCCTTTGCTGCTGGCGGGGTTGGGCGCGTTGCTGATTGGCAATCGCTCCGCCGATAATTCCCCCGATAATGCCCCCGACAAGCCCATCTTGCGCGCGCGCGGTTTCCAGTGGGAATACACTGACGCTGATAGACAAGACGGCAATCAGACTATACTTCGCAACCATATGCTTTTTCTCCAGATAATCGGTGACAAACGCTATGCCGAATCATACGCAGTCGTCTAACGGTTTTTTGATCGAACGTGATCAATCGCATACTCTTGCACCGGAATGGCGTATCTTGCCCGGCCTGTCGGACTATTCCGGCACTCTGGCCGCGATGGAGGCGCGGGTCGCAGCGATCAGCCGCGGTGACGCGCCAGAGGCGATCTGGCTACTTGAACATCCGCCACTTTATACCGCGGGCACCAGTGCGAACCCCGCCGATCTGACCGCACCCAACCGATTCCCCGTCCATCACGCCGGTCGCGGCGGTCAATATACCTATCATGGGCCGGGCCAGCGCGTGGTCTATGCCATGCTGGACCTGAACACGCGCGGAAGGGATGTGCGCTGTTTCGTGCATCAGATGGAAGAATGGGTCATCACCACCCTGCAGGAATTCGGCATCACGGGCGAGCGCCGCGCGGGTCGCGTGGGCGTCTGGGTCACACGGCCCGACAAGCCCCCCATGCCCGATGGCAGCACACGCGAAGACAAGATCGCAGCAATCGGGATCAAACTGCGCCGCTGGGTGAGCTTTCACGGGATCTCGATCAATCTCGAACCGGATTTGAGTCATTTCGAGGGAATCGTGCCCTGCGGGATTCGCGATCACGGTGTGACCTCGCTGGTGGATCTTGGTCTGCCGGTGACAATGGAAGACCTCGATCTTGCGTTGATGCGGGGATTCGAGGCGGTTTTCAACGAAGCGCGGCACCGCGAGGCGCAAGGCCGCGGGGTCTGCGGCGTGCCTGCCACGAAATTACCTTGATCTGTATCAAAAAAATGCAGGCTGCGACAACTCGAGCATTGCCCTGCAAAAAGACACATTCTAGAAGCTGAGTATACTGCGGAACACCACTGCGTGAATGACACGTCGTCTCCGCAGGCCGCAGAGCCGGTCAGCATAGCTGTTTCCGGCGAACGACAAGAACAGTTGCAGCAACTGCAACGGGAACCGGGAACTGGAGTAGCCTATGGCCGACGCAGCCACCCATGACCACGGGCACGAGGACACACGGTCCTTCTTTACCCGCTGGTTCATGTCCACGAACCACAAGGATATCGGGATCCTCTATCTTTTCACGGCCGGGATTGTCGGCTTCATCGCAGTGGCCTTCTCGGTCTATATGCGCATGGAGCTGATGGAACCGGGCGTGCAATACATGTGCATGGAAGGCGCCAGCTTCACCGCACAGGACGAATGTACGCCCAACGGTCACATCTGGAACGTGCTGGTCACAGCGCATGGCATCCTGATGATGTTCTTCGTGCTGATCCCGGCACTCTTCGGGGGCTTCGGCAACTATTTCATGCCGCTGCATATCGGTGCACCGGACATGGCTTTCCCGCGTCTGAACAACCTGTCCTACTGGCTGTTTGTGGCCGGCTCGGCACTGGCTGTCGCATCCGTCCTGTCTCCGGGTGGCAATGGCCAGCTTGGCTCGGGTGTGGGCTGGGTCCTCTATCCACCGCTTTCGACCAATGAAGCGGGCTACTCGATGGACCTCGCGATTTTCGCGGTCCATGTCTCGGGGGCTTCGTCGATCCTCGGTGCGATCAATATCATCACCACCTTCCTGAACATGCGCGCGCCGGGAATGACGCTGTTCAAGGTGCCGCTGTTTGCCTGGTCGATCTTCATCACCGCGTGGATGATCCTTCTGGCGCTGCCGGTTCTGGCAGGTGCGATCACCATGCTGCTGACCGACCGCAACTTCGGCACAGCCTTCTTCGATCCGGCAGGTGGTGGCGACCCGATACTCTACCAGCACATCCTGTGGTTCTTCGGCCACCCGGAGGTGTATATCATCATCGTTCCGGGCTTCGGGATCATCAGCCATGTGATCGCGACCTTCTCGCGCAAGCCCGTGTTTGGCTATCTGCCGATGGTCTGGGCGATGATCGCTATTGCCGCTCTGGGCTTCATCGTCTGGGCGCACCACATGTACACGGTGGGCATGTCGCTGACACAGCAGACCTATTTCATGCTGGCCACCATGACGATTGCGGTCCCGACGGGGATCAAGATCTTCTCGTGGATCGCGACCATGTGGCGTGGTTCGGTCAGCTTTGAAACCCCGATGCTCTGGGCTTTCGGCTTCCTGTTCCTGTTCACTGTGGGCGGGGTTACAGGGATCGTGCTGTCTCAGGCCCCTATCGACCGGGTCTATCATGACACCTACTATGTCGTGGCACATTTCCACTATGTGATGTCGCTGGGCGCTGTTTTTGCTCTGTTCGCGGGCATCTATTACTGGATCGGCAAGATGTCGGGCCGCCAGTACCCGGAATGGGCCGGCAAGGTGCATTTCTGGACCATGTTCATCGGTGCCAACATCACCTTCTTCCCGCAGCACTTCCTGGGTCGTCAGGGCATGCCGCGCCGCTACATCGACTACCCGGAAGCCTATGCGCTCTGGAACTACATCTCGTCGATCGGTGCCTTCATCAGCTTTGCGTCCTTCCTGTTCTTCATCGGGGTCATGTATTACACGCTGCGCCACGGCGCACGCATCACCGAGAAGAACTACTGGAACGAGCATGCGGATACGCTGGAATGGACCCTGCCCTCGCCGCCGCCCGAGCACACGTTCGAGCAACTGCCCAAGCGCGAGGACTGGGACAAGCAGCACGCACATTGATGTGATCCAGGCATAGCTACATGCCCGCTCACTGGACGATAACACCACAGGCCCCGGGCACCATGCTCGGGGCCTTTGCCTTGGCAAAAGCGGACGGGGCGGAATATCGCCTTGTCCTGACCCCAAACATCTCGATGGGGAATGTGGGATTCGCGCGGGTCATCCTGATCAGCGCGGCCTTTCTTGCGCTGCCGCTTCTGGGTGTCCTGGGCACACCGATCCTGTGGGGTCTGCTGCCTTTCGCGGGTCTGGCCCTTGGGGGGCTGTGGTATGCGCTTCGGCGCAACAGCCGTGAACGCCGTGCTCTGCGCGAAGATCTGCACCTGACACGCGACAGGATCGAGATCCTGCGCACAAATCCACGTCACCCCGAGCAACGCTGGGAGGCAAACCCCTATTGGGTGCGCGTCAAACTGACGGAAAAGGGCGCACCGGTCGAAAACTACCTGACCCTGGAAGGCGCCGGGCGCGAGGTCGAACTGGGGGCCTTTCTGAGCCCTGAAGAACGCGCGGAACTGTTCGACGATCTTTCGCTTGCACTGCGGCATCTGCGCTGAGAGGGAGCAAGGGGGCTGCCGCCCCCACCATCCCTGCGGACTGGTTCCCCCGCGGATATTTGGCCAAGACTGAAATCAGCAGAGTTGTCTGACAGCGCGCGCAATGCAGTCCGCGCGGCGACGATCGGCCTCGGACTCTGCGCCCTGCCCTGTTGGCCGGAACCGATAGCGGAAGGCTTGCAGGCGTTTCAGGGCATCAGCAGGCGGATAGCCTATCGTATCAAGGCTCTGATCCAGCGCGACATCCGCGCCGGACCCTTCAGGCCAGAGCGCCAGCCCCTGCCGTGCGAGGCGGGCCCAGTCAAAACGCGGGCCGGGATCTTCCTTGCGCTCTGGCGCCATGTCGGAATGGGCAATGACCCTGTGCGCCGGGATCGACCAACGCGCCATCACCGCGCGCAACACCTGTTCCAGCGCGCTGAACTGAGGCTCGGGGAAGGGTTGTGCGCCAGTATTGACCAGTTCAATCCCGATGGAACGCGAATTCACATCAGAGGCACCTTGCCATGCCCCTGCCCCGGCATGCCAGGCGCGCTGATCCTCTGCCACCAGTTGCCACAACGTGCCGCAGACACCGATCATGTAATGCGCAGACACTTCGGCTGACGGGTCACACAACCGGTCCAGCGCATCCGCCGCACCGCGCATGCCCGTATAATGCAGCACAATCATCGACGGGCGCAGCCCCGCGCGGCGCGGACCAAAATTCGGTGACGGATGCCAGATCGGCTGCAACGGCAAGCTTACTGGCGCGCGCGCACAGTCCGCGCGGCCTGACGGAAAGGCGCAGGATCCCACCAGCAGGCGAAACCATCGCCGTCGGGGTCCAGATGGTTGGGATCATTCACAGGACCACCTGCCGCAAGAAAGGCTTCCTGGGCCAGATCCTGGCTGGGATATTGCGCGCAAGCCGCTTCCCAACGCCGCCAGCGCAACGGATGCGACCGGTTATACCGCGCCTCACCAACATTGTGCTGCGTGGACAATGCATAAACGAACAGGTTCGGGCCACCGGTTCCCTGCATCAACTCGGCTTCGGACACACGCACTTGCGGCACGAAATCACGCTCGACCAGCCGGTTTTGCTGGGGTGTGCCGAAAGGTTGCGGCGTGAATGCCTGCTCGCTTACCCCTGCCGCACGCGGCGCGGGGGCGTTTGACTGCGGGGCGGAATTCAGCGCTGCGGTCTGCACGGGCGCTTGCGGTTGTGCGACAGGTGCAGGCGGCAGGGCGGCGGGTTGCTGCTGTGCAACCGGGAAAGACTGTGGCGCAGCTTGCGGGGTTCCGCGAACGGCAGCGACCGCCTGCTGACCGATTGTGGCCGGCGCAGAGGCAGGCTGTGCAGTCTGGGGGGCAAATTGCGGCGCACCTTGCGGTGCCGATTGCACACCTCGCGCCTGTGTCGCTTCTGCACGCCTGATGCGCGAAAGCTCTTCCTGCGCGCGAAGATACTGCGCGTAATCGCTGAAACCGACACCGCGTCCGGTGGTGTCGATCACATTGGAATAGGGGGCAGACGTATCACAAGCGACAAGCAGGGTTATCGACCCGGCCAGTGTCAGGGCAGTCATTACACGCATCTTACTCTCGGCCTCATGCCATTTTCAGGCGACATTACCACCATTTTGAGGGTTTGGAAACAAAGCCCGCAGCGGTTTCAAGAACATGTGCTGTCCGGAGCAATGGCCCCTCTTCCCAAGGCCGCCCGATCAGTTGCAATCCAAGCGGCAGCCCCTGTGCATCCAGCCCGGCAGGCACGGCAATTCCGGGCAGTCCCGCAAGGTTCACAGTCACGGTAAAGACGTCATTGAGATACATCTGCACTGGATCAGCCTCTGCTATTTCTCCCAGACCAAATGCACTAGAGGGCGTGGCGGGCGTCAGGATCGCATCGATCCCTGCCGCGAACGCCTGTTCGAAATCGCGCTTGATCAGTGTTCGGACCTTGCGCGCGCGATTGTAATAGGCGTCGTAAAAGCCCGCCGACAACACATAGGTGCCGATCATCACACGGCGCTGCACTTCCGGCCCGAAGCCTTCGGCGCGGGTCTTCTCATACATCTGGGTGATACCATCCCCCGGCCCCAGCGTGGCGCGGTGCCCATACCGCACCCCGTCATAGCGTGCGAGATTCGAGGACGCTTCCGCAGGCGCAATGACATAATAGGCAGGCAGCGCATATTTCGTATGCGGCAGCGAGATATCGACAATCTCGGCACCCGCATCGCGCAACATCTCCGCACCCTTCGCCCAGAGCGCCTCGATCTCGGCAGGCGTGCCATCCATCCGGTATTCGCGCGGGATGCCGATCTTCGTGCCGCGAATGTCGCCCGTCAGCATCGCCTCGAGATCCGGCACCGGCAGATCCGCGCTGGTCGAATCCTTGGGGTCATGGCCGCACATGGCTTCCAGCATGATGGCGGCATCGCGCACCGTCTTGGTCATCGGTCCCGCCTGATCGAGCGAGGACGCGAAAGCCACAATCCCCCAGCGCGAGCAGCGCCCATAGGTGGGCTTGATCCCGACCGTGCCCGTGAATGCCGCAGGCTGGCGGATTGACCCGCCCGTATCCGTGCCGGTCGCTGCCAGACACAGATCCGCCGCCACCGCCGCCGCAGATCCGCCCGACGATCCCCCCGGCGTCAGATCGCGCGCATCCACTTTCCACGGGTTGACCGCATTGCCATAGACAGAGGACTCGTTGCTGGACCCCATGGCGAATTCATCCATGTTCAGCTTGCCCAGCATGACCGCGCCTGCATCGCGCAATTGTGCGCTGACCGTCGATTCGTATTCCGGTTTGAACCCTTCAAGGATCCCTGATGCCGCTTGCGACGCCACGCCTGCCGTGCAGAACAAATCCTTGATGCCCACGGGAATCCCGCACATGGCAGGCGCATCTCCTGCCGCAATCCGGGCATCGGCCGCCTTGGCGCGCTCCAGCGCCAGATCAGGCGTATGGTGCACGAATGCGTTCAGCTTGCCAGCACTCTCGATCACCGCAAGACAGGCTTCGGTCAGCGCCACCGAGGTCACATCGCCCGCGCGCAGAAGGTCACGCGCCTCGGCAATCGTCAGTTTGTTCAGATCGCTCATTCCACCACCTTCGGCACTGCAAAGAACCCTTCGCGCGCATCGGGCGCATTGGACAGGATTTTCGCCTGCATATTGCCATCGGTCACGCCATCGGCGCGCCGCTTCAGACGCATTGGCGTGACCGAGGTCATCGGCTCTACCCCCTCGACATCGACCTCGTTCAATTGCTCCATGAAGGTGAGCATCTGGCTCAACTCTTGCGCCAGAGCAGGCAGGTTTTCGTCTGGAACGGCAATACGGGCCAGATGGGCCACTTTGCGCGCTGTGTCTAGGTCGATCTCGGACATGGGGACTCCGGTCTCTGTCAGAGGGTTTCCCTGCGCATTTATCGGGATGGCAGGCAAGGTGCAAGCTTGCGCAGGTTTTCGCCATGCAACGATGCGCTCACGCAAGCGTCATGGGCCAAATGCGTGATCCTGCAGCACGCTCAACATGGCTTTTGTGGGAGGATTCGCATGTTTCGTGTTCTGTTGATATGCAGCGTGCTGGCAGGCAAATCAGCGCTGGCGTGCAGTCCTCCGCCACAGATCGAGATGGAAATCCACCTTGCCACCGTCAATGCCGAGCGCGCCAAATCCGGACGCCCCGCACTTGCCCTGTCGCCGGAGCTCAGCGCAATCGCGCAGGCCCATGCCTGCGACATGGCCCGTCGCGGCTATTTCAGCCACAACTCGCCAGACGGACGCAGCATGACAGATCGTGCGCGGCGCGCAGGGATCAGCGGCATCTGCACTATGGGCGAGAATATCGCGCAAGGTCAGTCTGATGTGCCAACAGTCGTGGCAAGCTGGATGCGTTCGCCCGGTCACAGGCGCAACATTCTTGACCGGGATTTCCGACTTGTCGGGTTCGGACGCGGACCCGGCGCGCATTGGGTGCAGGTTTTTGCAGGCGCCTGCTGATTGCCGCGCGGCGCTGGCTGGTCTAGATCATGCTCAGGACTGACCCAGCAGGAGTGCCCCATGCGCGACACCAGCCCGCAGCCGATCCATCTGGCAGATTATCAGCCCCCTGCCTATCTGGTGGATCAGGTAGACTTGACCTTTCGTCTGGCCCCGCAGGCGACGCGGGTGCTGTCGCGGATCTGTTTCCGGCCCAATCCGGGCGTTCATGCCGACCATGACCTGCGATTGGATGGTGAAGCCCTGCGCCTTGTTTCCGCCACGCTGAACGGGCAGCCTGTTGACATTCAACCCGATCAGACTGGCTTGACCATTCCCGCAACGGCCCTGCCAGAAGGTGCCTTTGTCTGGGAGGCAGAGGTCGAGATCAGCCCTGAGAGCAACACAGCGCTGGAAGGGCTCTATATGTCGCGCGGCATGTATTGCACCCAATGCGAGGCAGAGGGGTTTCGCAAGATCACCTTCTACCCCGACCGGCCCGATGTGATGGCACCCTTCCGGGTGCGGATCGACTCCGACCTGCCTGTGCTGTTGTCAAACGGCAATCTGCTGGCCAAGGGGCCAGGCTGGGCAGAATGGCATGACCCGCATCCCAAACCCAGTTACCTGTTCGCACTGGTCGCCGGCGATCTTGTCGCCACACACGACCAGTTTCGGACAATGGACGGGCGCGATGTGGCGCTGAATATCTGGGTGCGTCCGGGTGATGAGGGCAAGACCGGCTACGCAATGGACGCCCTCAAGCGGTCAATGATCTGGGATGAACAGGTTTATGGACGGGCGTATGACTTGGACATTTTCAACATTGTAGCCGTCGATGACTTCAATATGGGCGCGATGGAGAACAAGGGCTTGAACATTTTCAACTCTGCCTATGTTCTCGCCTCGCCCAAGACCGCAACGGACGGCAATTACGCCGCCATCGAGCGGATCATCGCACATGAGTATTTTCACAACTGGACCGGCAACCGGATTACCTGCCGCGACTGGTTCCAGCTTTCGCTGAAAGAAGGGCTGACAGTCTTTCGCGACCAGCAATTCATGGGCGACATGCGCAGTCATGCGGTCAAGCGCATCGAGGATGTGCTGACCCTGCGCGCGCGCCAGTTCCGCGAGGATGCAGGCCCGCTGGCCCATCCGGTGCGGCCCGAAAGCTATGTCGAGATCAACAATTTCT
>JAFIEL010000100.1 GCA_020832585.1 Natronohydrobacter sp.
CGGCGCTATTGCACGCCAGTTGGAACGCCATGGTCAAGGCTTCAGGCGATCGCGAAATCACGCTGGCGACAATCGCGCTGGGGGGTGTATGGCAGTCGCAACCTTGACTGCCAACCGAGATCCCGAGGTCGCAAGGGACAGAAAACGGCCTCTAGCCCTGCGATATCGACACAAACGAACATCGAGATAGCTGCCATCCGCGAACACATCCGAGGCGGCAGTAATTTGGTGGAAGCGGCCCCAAGCTCCTGACCAATTGTCATGATGCGCCGTCGCCAGATTCTCAGATGCCTGATGCAGGTGCATGCCATTCCAACTCGGTATCGAAGCAGTCCGATAGAGAACCGAGTTGCTTCAGCGTCGTGGTGTGTGACGATCAGCGCCTGGATGTTCAGTCCCGGCATTTTGCGAATCGGATTGACGATGAATCGTTCTGGCTCTGATGTCCAGCATTTGCATATGAACTCGTATGGCGTGAGGCCTTTGAGGGTCTTTAATCTTCGTCCAAAGTTGCAGGCCCTGATGAAATTGGTCATGTGCCGGGTGAGCCGGTCATGGTCATTGTAGTGGTAGCGCTTGACGGTAGCGTCCTTGATCGCGCGGTTCATGCGTTCAACCTGACCGTTCGTCCAGGGATGCTTTGGTTTGGTTGTGCGGTGCACGATGCCAAGCGTAGGAGTTATTGTCAAATCTGGTACATAAGCGGCGCTCTTTATAGAGCTTGTGGCGTTCCTGCCTGCTGCAATGGGGGCAATGTGGCTTTTTCTGGTGCTTCCGGTCGCAAACTTACTGGGTACCTTTGCTGCAGGTTTTCTGTCGCCCCATGTAGCGACACCGCGAATTGTGGTCTGGGGGTTTGGCCTCTCGGCGCTGCTCTTCGCGTTGATGGCTGCGAGTGGCCTTCCCGCCGTTGCGGTTCTCGCTTTTTTGGCTATGGGGGGTGGCGGGCAGTCTGTGGGGGCTGGCCGGGCTGTCGATGGTGATATGTATGTTCGAAGTAATCGTCGCCGGATTTGTCAATCGAACGGCTGGTCGCAGTTAGATCTTCGATATGTGTGGCGGGAGTCGGGCTTTATGCCGGATTTTTCCACTGCAACGGGGTAACGTAAAGGACGCTGTCGCCGACGCTGACCATCACTTCGCCGTCCTGAATGTTGACATTGAGTTTCATCCCCCGGCTTACCAGCTTTGCGAGCGCGCCAGTGTCACTGGCGGAAAAGTTTATGACTTGAAGGTTTTCAAAACGGGTTGCGGTGTTCTTGATCTTGTCCCACCATATCTCGGCCGTCCTGCCGCCGTAAGGATAGACAATCACCTTGACCGCTTTGCTGCAGGATTGACGCATCACCTTCTCGCTCGGAAGGCCCAGAGCCACCCACACATCCAGTTCGCCGCTCAGGCTTTTTTGCCAGATGTCCGGCTCATCATCCGTTGAAAGACCCTTGGTCATTTCCAAGTTTTCATGCGCATTCAGCGCAAAAGCCACAAGGCGCACCATCAAGCGTTCATCCGTTTCGGAGGGATGCTTGGCAACGGTCAGTTTATGCGTCTCATAATAGTGACGATCCATGTCGGAGACGGAAAGTTCAACTTTATAAATAGTGGAATTTTGCGCCATGACTGGTCCCAGTTCTTCGGAGATTGCGCTACCTACTGCGTCTGGCAACCTTGTGAAAGCAGATAACGGTTTCAAGACGGTGAAGGGGTGAACAGAGAAGAATGACTGACCGCTTCCACAGGAAACCGCGGCTGCGCTATTGCGAGGCTGCTCGAACTCGGTGCGCTGGTGGGCTTGGCGTCGACGAGCCCGGCCCATAGCGGCCGGCCTTGAAAGTGATGGCAACGAGACCAGACTTTCGGATACATGACGATGCTGCAGCGCAACTGGTGCACGCCGATCATTTTGGTCAAGCTCATGCGTTCTGCGAAACGCGACAACTTGATGCATCGCAAGGACGGGTCCCCGCTCAGCTGCTATCCTGATTTTCAAGGCATTTCACGCTTGTTCGTATTCTTCGTGCGAAACGAACGGGCATTTGCACCGAGGAGGCATCATGAACACACCAAAGATGCCACCGCCATCTGGACAGCCCGACGAGCCGGGACTGGCGCGGATGCTCTGGCTGTTTGTTTTCGGGTTCGTCGCGTTGACATTCTTGCTGACGCAACAACCGAGCGCGCCAGGTGCCACGGCGACGGTGTCCTACAGTGAGGTGAAAACCCTGATCCGGAATGGCGACGTGCGCGAGGTGACACTCGAAGAAAACGCCATCGTCGCCCTGCTCCACGACCAGAGGACCGACGGTGTTCTTCGTGTGCGGGCTATCACGCCAGTGCAGCCCGACCCGACGCTTTTACCGCAGCTGGAGGAGATGGGCGTCACTGTGACGGCCCAAGCCCCCCGCGCGCCCTCGACCCTGATCTGGTTGCTGCCGTGGATTTTGATCATCGCGTTCTATTTCTGGCTCAGCCGTCGGATGATTGGCGGTATGGGCGGTGGTCTGGGGGGTGGTTTGGGCGGCATGGGGGATTTCCTCAGCGGGCGGTCCTCGAAACCCGCCAAATTGACCAGCAAAGTCACCTTTGCCGATGTCGCAGGTCAGGATGAAGCCAAGCGCGAAGTGTCGGAACTGGTCGAGTTTCTGCGCGATCCCGACCGGTTCCAGCGCGTGGGTGCCACCGTGCCGCATGGTGTGCTGCTGATGGGACCGCCCGGCACAGGCAAGACACTTCTGGCGCGCGCATTGGCAGGCGAGGCGGATGTGCCGTTCTTTTCAACCTCCGGGTCGGAATTCGTGGAAATGTTCGTGGGGGTCGGCGCGGGGCGCGTGCGCAAGATGTTTGAAGCCGCCCGCAAGCACGCGCCTGCGATCATCTTCATTGATGAGCTGGACAGTATCGGACGCACCCGCGGCACGGGTTTGGGTGGCGGCCATGATGAACGCGAACAGACGCTCAACCAGATATTGGCCGAACTCGACGGGTTCAGCGCGCGCGAAGCCGTGGTGGTGCTGGCCGCCACCAATCGCCCTGATGTGCTGGACCCGGCGCTGCTGCGTCCGGGACGGTTTGACCGGCATGTCACCCTGTCGCTGCCTGACAAGGACGCGCGCCGCGCGATCCTGAATGTGCATATCAAGGGGCTGCCCTTGCACCGCGATGTCGATCTCGATCAGGTCGCGGCAGGCACGCCGGGTTTTTCCGGGGCCGATCTGAAGAATCTGCTGAACGAGGCTGCAATCACCACCGCGCGCCGTAGGGCTGGTGACATCACCCAAGCCGACCTGGACGAGGCCCGCGACAAGGTGATGATGGGCACAGTGCGCACGCTGGCCATCCAGCCCGATGAGCGCCACCGGTTGGCCATCCACGAGGCCGGACACACGGCAGCGGCCTTCTACAACCCCAGCGGTGATCCGATCTACAAGGTTACGATCATCCCACGCGGGCGCAGCCTTGGCAGCACGCATATGCTGCCCGCCCATGATCGCCACACTCTGTCAGAGGCATACTTGCGCGCGCAACTTGTCACGCTGCTGGCGGGACGGGCGGCGGAGAAACTGTTGCTTGGCTCGGTCAGTTCGGGCGCGGATGATGACATTCGCCGCGCCACAGCGCTGGCGCGCTCGATGGTCGCGCGCTGGGGCATGGACCCCGACATCGGCCCGGTCGATCTGCGCGACAGCGAAGATCACCCCTTTCTGGGCCAGCAAATTTCCAAACCGCGAAGCTATTCGGACGAAACCGCCACGCGCGTGGATCAGGCTGTGATCGCGCTGCTGCAGGACGCCGAAGCCAAGGCGGTGGCCTTGATCGAAGATCACCGCGACCAGATCACCCGCCTTGTGACGCGGCTGGAAGCAGAAGAAACCCTTGATCTGACGGCCATTCGCCAATGCCTGGACCCGGACAGCAAGATCAAGTCTTTCACCAGAAACAGGACATAAGCCATGCCCCCACGCCGCCCCAAGACGCCAAAAAGCAAACTTGACCCGCCCGCCATGGTGCAGCTACCCGCAGTGACGCCTGCCGCTTCGACAGAGCCGAAACAGTCACATCAGAATTTTGATCGTGCCGCGCGGGGTGTCATGGCAAAGCTCAGCGGCGGTGTGTCGAACCATGCCTTTATCGAGGCCTGGAGCGATTGGGCGCAGCAAATGGCGCGCTCACCGGGTCGGCAGTTGGAACTGATGGAGCATGCGCAACAAAACGCACTGAAGCTGTTGGCCAGTGTGACCGATCGTGATGCCGAACCGCCCTTTGCCCCAAAAGCCTATGACCATCGTTTCACGCATCCCGACTGGCAAAAGCCGCCCTTCCGGATGTGGCAACAGGGGTTTCTGGCGATGCAGGACTGGTGGGACCATGCGACCGAGCCCATGCGCGGCCTGTGCCGCGAAGATGCCGAACGCGCGCGTTTTCTGGCCCGCCAGACACTTGATCTGGTCGCGCCCTCCAATTTCCCCTGGCTCAACCCCGAAATCATCGAGGCCACCCGCGACACGGGCGGGCGCAACCTGACCGAAGGGATGACCAGATTTTCCCGCGATATGGTCAAGACATTCAGTGGCCATCGCGATCCCGCACCGGAAGGGTTTGAAATCGGCAAGGACTTGGCCTGCACCCAAGGTCAGGTTGTGTATCGCAACGATTTGTTCGAGCTGATCCAGTATGCCCCGCAGACCAAACAGGTGCAGGCGGAACCCATCCTGATCGTACCTGCATGGATCATGAAATACTACATTCTGGATCTGTCACAGCATAATTCGATGGTGCGCTATCTGGTGGATCAGGGCTTCACGGTGTTCATGATCTCATGGTGCAACCCGACCGCCGCGCAGGCGGAGCTGTCGCTGGAAGACTACCGCAAGCGCGGTGTTCTGGCCGCATTGGAAGCCGTCTGCGCAATTGTGCCCGATGTGCCGGTGCATGCGGTCGGCTATTGTCTGGGCGGCACGATGCTGGCCATCACCGCTGCCACGATGGCGCGCGATGGTGATACGCGGCTTGGGTCTGTCACGCTGATGGCCGCGCAGGTGGATTTCGTGGAAGCGGGCGAATTGCTGATGTTTCTGGATGAAAGCCAGATCGCCTTTCTGGAAGACCTGATGTGGGAACAAGGCTATCTGGACCGCCCGCAAATGGCCCGCGCCTTTGCGGCCATCCGGTCAGAGGATCTGATCTATACCCGCAATGTGCAGCGCTATTTTCTGGGTCGCGAGGATCTGCCCAGCGATATTGGTGTGTGGAACGCGGATACCACGCGCATGCCGGCACGCATGCATTCCGAATATCTGCGCGCGCTGTTTCTGGAAAACCGGCTGACTGCAGGGCGTTTCGCGGTCGAAGGGCGGGTGATCGCGCTCAAGGATATCGCCGTGCCGCTGTTTGTGGTCGGCACGGAAACCGATCATATCGCGCCCTGGCAGTCCGTCTACAAGACGCGGCTCTTTACCGATTGCGACCTGACCTTCGTGCTGACCAAAGGTGGCCATAATGGCGGCATCCTGAGCGAGCCGGGCCATAAGGGGCGGCATTACCGCATCTCACACCGACCCAAAGGGGCATTATACACGGGCCCGGATACCTGGCTGGCGCAAAATGCGCCAAAGCCCGGATCATGGTGGCTTGAGTGGGCCGAATGGCTGAAAACGCGGAGCGGCAAAGCAGTGCCAGCACCGCAGATGGGGGCGCCAGACAAGGGCTATCCCCCGCTGATGGCCGCGCCCGGAAGCTATGTGTTCCAGCCCTGAGGCGCTTGCAAGGTGATCTCAGGGCCGGGAAATATGCGACACGTCCAGCCCTGTGACCCCTGCCAGATCGGCCAGACTGTCATGCAGGATTTGCAGCATGTAGCGCGGGTTATGCACATAGCCGCCGGGGTCTTTTGCCGCCACCTGATAGTTATACGCGGCCTTCAGCAGTCGCGGTGTCCAGCTTTGATAGCGGTTGTCGCGGGTGATCTGGTCCGGGGTCAATTCACCCGTGCCGGACGGATCGGCAAAGAAATACGGAAAGCTGCTGGCATAGGCGATCGGCGTGCCTGCGATTTCGGCCGCATAAAGGCGGATCGCATCCAGCAACTGGCCTTGCAGGGCAATGATTTCGCTGTGAATCCCGCCCGAGCGATCACCGGTGCCCGCGAAATCGCGGTGCTGGGTGCGGATGTCGCGCAACGCGTCAACGCCGCGATGGCAGGCCAGACAACCATCAGTTTCAACCGCTGTGCTGTGTGGCTCGTGGCAGGCAACGCAGGTATCTGCGCTCGGCACATGCATGAAGCGCCCCGCATAGCTGCGTCCGGCATATTGATAGCCCGGACGCGCTTCCGCCCCCAGCATGGTGGCGGCAGAGGCAGCATAGTGAATGTTCACGAAGGCCAGGTCGGCTGACACCTCATCCTCGGGCTTGCCCGCGACGCGCGCTTCGACATGATCGCTGGACTGGCGGCCCTGATGGCAGACCATGCAGGTGGCCGATGACCCAAGCCCTGCCACCTCGACCCCCGAGGGGAAGGTGACGGCATCCAGCGCATGGGCCTCGGCAGTGTGGCAGCTTGCGCATCCGATCACACTGTTGATCGTGCCGGGGTGGTCCACCTGTCCCGCTGTGTGACCGCCCACACCCAGGAAATCCAGAAAGCCCGTTTCAGAATGGCACATGGCGCAGTTTTCGGGCACCGCGCCCTGATCGTTCCAATAGGTGAACGAGGGCGAGCGGTAATCCCCATGTGGCGAATTCAGCCATGCGGCGATCAGGCGCTCCAGCCCGTCAAGCCCGTCGGCGCGTGCCGGGGCAGGCAGGAAGATTGCGAATGCGAGCAGCAGGGCGATCAGGCGCATGGGGTTTCCCTCGACCTCGTATGTTGCTGGTGAACATGCGCAGGGTCACATTGCGCAGCCCGGTTGACCTTGATCCACATCATGGACCACCGTGCATTCCGCAGGCGAGTAGAAAACCGATGGCGACAGATGCAAGACAGCCCGCGACCGGACAGACCCGCCCTGGCGGACTTGTCCTCGCGACTGTCTATATTGTCGCGGCGCTTGTGCCCCTGATGCTGGCGCGCGCGCAGTCCACCGCGCCGATGGACAGATGGGAATACGCAGCCGCCGCGATGGGAATGATCGCGCTTTGGGGCATGGCCGTGCAATTCGTGACCTCTGGCCGGTTCGAGGTGGTCTCGGGCGCGCTCGGGATCGACAAGATCATGGCATTCCACAAGCTGGCGGCGCTATGGCTCGGCCTTGCGGTCCTGCTGCACCCGTTGGTCTATGTTCTGCCGACATGGCTGGATGACCCGGATCTGGGCTGGATCAGGCTGCGGTTCTACCTCACGGATCCCGGCTATCGCAGCGGGGTGATCAGTCTGGGGGCGCTGGTGGCGCTGGTTCTGACCTCGCTTCTGCGCGACCGCCTGCCCTGGCCCTACGAGGCCTGGCGCGGCACGCATCTCCTGCTGGGGCTCGTGACTGTGCTGGCGGGGCTGCATCACGCCTTGGCCGTGGGCCGGTTCAGCGCCGAAGGGGCGCTTGCATGGTTCTGGGGTCTGGTCGCGCTGGCTGTGCTGTGCGTGGTCTTTGTGCTGCATGGCTGGCGCTGGTGGTTGTTGCATCGCAGGCCGTGGCGACTGGCCTCGGTGACGAAGCGCGCTGATCGCATGTGGGAGCTGGACATCCAGCCTGGCCCCGGAACGCCACAGATGCCCCATCATGCCGGTCAATTCGTCTGGATGACCGAAGGCGCGCACCGTATCCCGCTCTTTGACCACCCGTTTTCCATTGCCGACAGCCCCCGCCGCGAGGGCTTGAGCCTGCTGATCAAGGAAGCGGGCGATTTCACCAGCCAGATCGGCAACCTGCCCGCAGGCCGCGTCATCGGCATTGATGGCCCCTATGGCGAATTCACGCTGGAAGCCCATCCCGCAGATGCAGTGCTGCTGATCGGTGGCGGGGTCGGCATTGCGCCGATCCTGGGCATCCTGCGCGATATGGTGGCGCGTGGCGACCGACGGCCCGTGCGGCTGGTCTATGCCGTGGGCCAGCCACAGAATTTCGCCTGTCTGGACGAATTGCGTGCGGCCAGTTCAACACTGGATCTGCAACTCTGGCTCTTGAGTGAGGACCCGCCTGACGCTTCCGACATGATCCACGGACGGCTGACGCCGGTGCATCTGTCCGACATGCTGAATGGATTGTCCCCCGACACGACCAAGGCCTTGATTTGCGGACCGGGGCCGATGGTGGTCGCTGTCTCGGACATGTTGCTGGACGCCGGACTGCCGATGCGCAACGTCATTTACGAGCGTTTCGACTATTCTGGCAGCGCCCGCTCGCGTCAGGATCGCGCACGCACAGGCCGCATGCTTGGCATCGGAGCCACATTCCTTGTGATCGTGACGGGTTTTGCGCTGAGCTTGTGAGAAGAATGGCTTCAAATTCTGTGACATCTGACAAAATCAGGAAGTCGACAAGAGGGGTTCGGAAAGACTTCGGTCAATGTCGACCGAAAGCCATTCTCGGATGGCACAACAACAGCTGATAATTATTCTGGAACTGCAGTTCACACGGCAATCGGCAGTAGGTTGATACTTGTCAGACGGCTTCTATGATATGCCTCGAGTGCAACGCTGTAAGGTCACGGGCGGCCCCCCCGCCCTGTGCGAAAGCGATGGCAGCATCGTAATGACATGCCCGCAACAGCCGGACTACCTCTCAAGATGAATTCACCGAAGCAGCCGTTCAAGCGCAGCGCAGCATGGTCGTGCTCTGGATTGTTTTGTCCCACACCTCTCAAGACACTCAGCTGGATGACAACATCCAAGATCAGCTGAACAACGACTGTAACGGACATCGCGGCATTATGCGCTCAGGTTTGCATATCTGGTGATTTGTGCGAGTCTGGAAAGCTGAACAGTGTGGAGGATGTTTGAACATGAAGTTTCCGACGATTTCGATCCCGCTTGTGGCTCTGGCCACTGCCGTCTTTGCAAATCCAGAAACACAAGCCTCGCAGGATCGTATCCTGACGCTTGATGGCGCGATTGCAGGCGGCGAAATCGCGCTGACCCGCGCCGATGTTCTGGAGTTCCCGCAGCACCAGATCGTTACCACAACCAGCGTTACCGATGGCCCGCAGACCTTTGAGGGGTTCCTGATCCGCGACCTGCTTCAGGCTTTGGACGCTGATGGGGACGTTGTCGTCGCGCGCGCCCTGAATGACTACCAGATCGAGATCCCGATCTCTGATTTTGAATGCTTCGATGTTATTGGCGCCTTGTCGATGGGGGGTGTCCCTCTTAGCCCCCGCGACAAGGGGCCCATCTGGATCGTCTATCCGCGTGACGACCATCCTGAATTGCAGGATATCCGCTACGACACGCGTTGGGTCTGGCAGCTCGTATCGCTGCATGTTCAATGAGCCCCGAACAGCCAAAAGGCCCGTGGCGGTCAGAATGGTTGTCTTATGCGCTATTCGTTCCTGTTCTGGCGATTTTTCTGGGGGCGCTGGTTTTTGCATTGGCGCAATCTTCAACGCTTGAACGCGACATGCGCATCGCCGCTACGCAAAACATGCTCTGGGTGGTCAGCCAGACACAGATGGAGGTTTACGCGCTGGCTCTTGCCGTATCGGTGCCCGACCGCGACGACAATGCGATCGCACGGCGCTATGATCTGGCCATGTCGCGGCTGAACCTGATTCAGCAAGGCCCGCAAGCGCGGTATCTGGAAACGCTGGGCCATCTGGATAGCATCGAACGCATGACAGCCGCGCTGCTGGACCTGGACCCGCAGCGCCACGGTCATTCCGCGCGGCTACATGGCGCTCTGGCTGATCTGACCGCGGATTTGCATCCCCAGATCAACCGCATCGCCAATGACGTGATGGTCACTGACTGGGACAAGGCGGCTGCGCGGCTGGACACTTACCGTGATACGCAGCGGTTGGTCATGGTGTCGGTGACGTTTTCGTTGCTGGCGGCGCTGGCGATCACATGGTTGCTGCTGAGCAAACAGCGCCAGTTGTTTCATGCCGAAGTGCAGACCCTGCGCGCAAGCCGCCTGTTAAAGCAAGAGCGAGACACGGCATCGACCTACCGTGATTTCGCGGCGATCGTCTCGCATCAGTTGCGCACGCCGCTGACCCTGATCGACAGCGCCATGCACCGTCTGGAGCGTCTGGGAGAGGATGTCTCGGCGGCAGAGGTATCCCGCAGACGGGCCGTTGTCTCTGGCGCGATCGAGCGGCTTGTCCGGCTCAGCGATACCGTGCTGCTGCTGGCAAGGATCGACAATTCGCAACTTGGGGTCCGGTTCGAACCTTTGCACATGGCCGACATCGCCCGCACCCTTGCGGCCGAGGCGCAAGCCCAACATCGCGTGCGCCGAATTGACCTGTCCTGCGCCGAAGGGCCGCTTGTCGCCTGGGGAGATGGCGATTTGGTGGGTCATATCATTGACAACCTGCTGTCCAATGCACTCAAATTCAGTGCCCC
>JAFIEL010000101.1 GCA_020832585.1 Natronohydrobacter sp.
AGCCCAAATGAAGGGACAGCGTTCCGGCTCGGGGACTATTTCAGCGACCTGTTAATGGTGATGCTTGGGCTTGGACTGCGCGCGAAGCTGAGGATCGCGGCTTTCGTCGTGCGTTCCGCTGGCGTGGAGATGGAGCATAGTATGATCTGTATTTAGGGTGACTAATTGTTGGCAAGGTTTCCCTCACCCCCTTTGCAACTTCACTGGCTCCGTCCGCGCCAGCCTTAGCACATGCGCCATGAAGGGCTTGCCCGAATCCTCGCTCCGCACCGCTGCATAAAGCCGCCGGGTCAGCCCGCCCGAAGTCAGCCGTTTGGTCACATAATCCGAATGATAGCGCACCTCGCGCAGCACCCAGTCGGGCAGCACCGCCACCCCGCGCCCGGATGCGACCAAAAGCAGGATCACCGCCGTCAGTTCCACCTGCCGGATCGCGCGCGGCTCGACCTTGGCAGGCGTCAGAAGCTGGGTGAACACATCCAGCCGCGTGCGTTCCACCGGATAGGTGATCAGCACCTGATCGCGGAAATCCTCGGCCTCGATCCACTCCCGACCGGCAAGCGGGCTGTTCGACGCCGCCACAAAGACCGGCTCATAATCAAAGAGCGGCAGGAAACTGACGCCCTCGATCTCTTCAGGGTCCGAGGACACGACCAGATCGACCTCTTCCCGGCGCAAAGCGGGCAGGGCGTCGAAGGCCAGACCGGGGCGGATATCGACATCGACATCGGGCCAGGCCTTGCGGAACTGCTCCAGCACCGGAAACAGCCAGTCGAAACAGGCGTGACATTCGATGGCAATGTGCAACCGGCCTGAACTGCCCTTGCGCAGCCCGGTGAATTCTTCCTCCAGCGCCGCCACACGCGGCAGGATATCTTCGGCGGCGCGCAGCATCTTCAGGCCTGCCGCCGAGAGTTTCAGCGGTTTCGAGCGGCGCACGAAGAGTTCCACCCCCGCCTGTTCCTCGATCCCCTTGACCTGATGCGACAGCGCCGATTGCGTCATGTTCAACAGATCCGCCGCCCGCGCCAGCCCGCCCGCGTCATGAATGGCCTTGATCGTGCGTAGGTGGCGGAACTCGATATGCATGTCTGGCTCATAATCGTGTTGAAGATAATGAATTGGTTTCACATTCGAAGGCATGGCACAAGGGGGCATCAAATCTGGAGTATCCCTGATGACCACGCCCAATGTGTCCTTCGAATTCTTCCCGCCCAAGACGCTGGATGCCAGCTTCCGGCTGTGGGACACGGTGCGCATGCTCTCGCCGCTCTCGCCGTCCTTCGTGTCGGTGACATATGGCGCTGGCGGCACGACGCGGGCGTTGACGCATGAGGCGGTCACGACCATTGGCGCGCAATTCGGGCTGAATGTGGCGGCGCATTTGACTTGCGTGGATGCGACGCGGGCCGAGACATTGGCGATTGCCGACAGCTACGCCAAGGCGGGTGTGACTGAAATCGTGGCGCTGCGGGGGGATCCGCCGAAAGGGCAGGGCGGGTTTGCCGCGCATCCCGAGGGGTTTGCCCATTCGGTCGAGCTGATCGAGGCGCTGGCCGCGACGGGCAAGTTCAAGCTGCGCGTCGGCGCTTATCCTGAGCCGCACCCTGATGCCGTCGATGATCTGGCCGATGTGCGCTGGCTGAAGCGGAAATTCGAAGCAGGCGCCGACAGTGCGATCACGCAGTTTTTCTTCGAGGCAGAGACCTTTCTGCGCTTCCGCGACACTTGCGCGCGTGAGGGAATCACCGGGCGGATCATTCCCGGTATCATCCCGATCGGCAACTGGCAGGGCATCCGCAAATTCGCGCTCGCCACAGGTGCGACCGTGCCTGCGTGGCTGGATGACGCCTTCGACAAGGCCGCGCGCGACGGGCGCGAGGATTTGCTGGCGACCGCGCTATGCACCGAGTTGTGCGACAAGCTGGTGCGCGAAGGGGTTGAGGATCTGCATTTCTACACGCTCAACAGCCCGCATCTGACGCGTGATGTCTGCCATGCGTTGGGCGTTGTGCCGCAGGTTGCGCTGGAGAATGTGGCGTAAGGAGCGCCCGTTCAGCGTGCCCACCCACCCGCCCCTGCACGCTTCACGGGCGCTGGCCGATGCTGTTGCATCGGCCTTTGTCTTTCCCTCGCGCGCTTGCAGCTTGACGCTGCGCTGAAAACCGCTTAGCGCGATTTCATGGCCGATGGCCCGTGGCGCTTTGTTTTCCGGATTGCGGGCCACGTTAAATATGCCGCTAAAGAGGTCAGGGCGCAGCCCCCGGCCTTTGGACAGGTCCGGGGGTTTTCTTTTGGCCGAAAGGGTCGCGAAAGGTCTGGGCGGGATGACACAGGATTGGGGCAAGCGCACGAAGCTCGTGCATCATGGTGCGCGGCGTAGCCAATATGGCGAGGTGGCCGAGGCCATCTATCTGACGCAGGGCTTTGTCTATCCGAGCGCCGAGGCTGCCGAGGCACGGTTTGTGGAAAGCGGCGCGGATGAGTTCATCTATGCCCGTTATGGCAACCCCACGGTTGCGGTGTTCGAGGAGCGTATCGCCGCGCTCGAAGGCACCGAGGACGCTTTTGCTACGGCCTCTGGCATGGCGGCGGTGTCGGGGGCGCTGACCTCGATGCTGCGGGCGGGCGATCATGTCGTGTCCGCGCGGGCGCTGTTCGGGTCGTGTCTTTATATCCTCGAGGAGATCCTGACGCGCTACGGGGTCGAGGTTTCCTTCGTCGATGGCACCGATCTGGACCAGTGGCGCGCGGCCGTGCGGCCCGGCACGAAGGCGGTGTTTCTGGAAAGCATCTCGAACCCGACGCTGGAAGTGATCGACCTGAAAGCTGTCTCCGAGATTGCCCATGCGGCAGGCGCGCATGTCGTGGTGGATAATGTGTTCGCCACGCCCGTTTTCAGCCGCGCGGTCGAGTTGGGCGTGGATGTGATCATCTATTCCGCGACCAAGCATATCGATGGGCAGGGGCGCGCTCTGGGCGGAGTGATCTGCGGCACGCGGGAGTTCATCCGCAAGACGGTCGAGCCCTATATGAAGCACACAGGCGGGGCGCTCTCGCCCTTCAACGCCTGGGTGATGCTGAACGGGCTGACCACGATTGACCTGCGGGTGCGCGCACAGGCCGCATCCGCGCAGGCGCTGGCCGAGGCGCTGTCGGGTGATCCGCGGCTGGCGCGGGTGATCTATCCGGGTCTGTCTGATCATCCGCAACATGACATTGCGAAAGTGCAGATGGGCGGGTTCGGCACTGTCATGGCGATTGATGTGGCAGGCGGAAAAGAGGCGGCCTTCAAGCTGCTGAACGCGCTGCAAGTGGCGGTGATTTCCAACAATCTGGGCGATGCGCGCACGATTGCAACGCATCCGGCGACTACTACCCATCAGCGCCTGCCGGAGGATCAGAAAGTTGCACTTGGGATCACGCCGGGATTGATCCGCTTGTCGGTCGGGCTGGAAGATGTGGCGGATCTGATTGCTGACATTCGCGGCGGGCTTGATATGATCTGATTGCGGGGCTGGCCCGTATTGTTTGTGGAAAAGCAAAAACCACTGCCTATCTTCAGAAGGGCAGACAGGAAGGAAATCCCACAATGAACTTGCATGTCCCCGGTTTCGACACGCCGCCCAGTCGCGAACAGGCCGAAGCCGCACTTGATCTGCTGCGCCGTTTCACCGATGTAGCGCCCAAGGCAGAGAAGGCGGAACTGGAGGCAGCCGTGACAAGCCTGCTGCCCGCTGCGGGTTATCCGGTGCTGAACCGCGATTACCCGTCTGATTTCGCTGTGGATCAAGCCTATAAGGCAGGTCTGCCCGATCTGCAGAACGGCCCGGCGAGCCTGATCAAGGGTGCGAAGGCGCTGATCCAGCATGTGGGTATTTCCAATTTCCGCCTGCCGATCCGCTACCACACGCGCGATAATGGTGATCTGACGCTGGAAACCTCGGTCACGGGCACAGTGAGCTTGGAGGCCGAGAAAAAGGGCATCAACATGAGCCGGATCATGCGCAGCTTCTATGCGCATGCCGAGCGCACGTTCAGTGCTGATGTGATCCGCGCGGCACTTGATGACTACAAGGCCGATCTGGAAAGTTTCGACGCGCGCATCATGATGCGTTTCAGTTTTCCGATGAAAGTGCAGTCATTGCGCTCGGGCTTGTCGGGGTATCAGTATTACGACATCGCGCTGGAACTGGTGGATCAGGGCGGGGTGCGCCAGATGTTCCTGCACCTCGATTACGTCTATTCCTCGACCTGCCCCTGTTCGCTGGAATTGAGCGAACATGCCCGCGCGACGCGCGGGCAACTGGCCACGCCCCATTCGCAGCGCTCTGTCGCGCGGATTTCGGTCGAGGTGCTGGAAGGTGAGAAGCTGTGGTTCGAGGACATGATCGAGCTGTGCCGCGCGGCAGTGCCGACCGAGACACAGGTCATGGTCAAGCGCGAGGATGAGCAGGCTTTCGCGGAACTGAATGCGGCCAATCCGATCTTTGTCGAGGATGCAGCGCGCAGTTTCTGCGAACAACTGGACAGGGACGCGCGCATTGGTGATTTCCGCGTTGTGGCCAGCCATCAGGAAAGCCTGCACAGCCATGATGCGGTCAGCGTGCTGACGCGGGGCCCGAGTTTCGAAGCCGCGAGCCTCGATCCGCGGCTGTTCGCGACACTCTTCCATGTGGGCTGATTGACGCTTGTTCCGGGAAAGAAAACCTGTAGATTTCAATCACATTTTCTTTTCCGGAGCCTGTCATGATCCCCAGATCCCTGAGCGCACTTTTGCTGTGCAGCCTGACAATGGCGTGCACGATGGAAGGGGCGCCGCCACCTGCTGCGCGTCCAGCACCTGCGCCACAGGCTGCGATCATGCCACTTGCGCCAACGCCGACTGCGCGTCTGACAGACAGCAGTTCGACCACCACGACGACAGTGCAAGGCAATACAACGCGCACGGAAACCAGCTCGTCCAGCGTCTCGGTCGATGCCTCGGCGCTGCTCGGGGCGTTGAGCGGGGGCGCAGCGCCTGCGGGCAACACGGCGGCGGATTATTCAGGCACCTGGCGTGTCACCAGCCCTGGAAATACCGAATGTCGCCTGAACCTGCAGACACCGTCAAACCCGGCCGCGCAGGCCATGGTGCAGAACATGGGCTGTTTCAACGACCTGTTGAATATCTCGCGCTGGAGCTTGCGCGGCAACGATCTGGTTCTGAGTGATGCCTTCGGAAATGCGAACATCACCCTGCGGGCCACTGCGCGCAACCGGCTTGACGGGGCGGGTGTGACGATGTGGCGGTGATCCGGCCCATCCTGTCTGTGACGCTGAACCCCGCGCTGGACCTGTCCGCGCGGGTTTCGCGTATGGAGGCCGGGCCGAAATTGCGATTGCAGGACCCTGTTCTGGAACCCGGCGGCGGTGGGGTGAATGTCGCGCGCGTGATCAACGCGTTGGGCGGCGATGTCATCGCATGGGTGGCGCTGGGGGGCGCGAATGGGGCGCAGCATATGGCGCTCTTGCGCGCGCAGGGGGTGGCTGTCATGCCCTTCGACTGCGCTGGAGAGACACGTCAGAACTGGGCCATCACTGATGCGACCGGCGCGCAATTCCGCCTGCAACTGCCCGGACCGGACTGGGCAGCCGAGACGGGCATTGCGGCGCTTGAGAGTATTGTCGGGCAGGCATCGGGGCTTGTGGTGCTGTCGGGCAGCCAGCCTCCGGGGCTTGATGCGGAGTTTCCACAGATGCTGGCCGCTCGGCTTGGGCCGGGGCGGCTGGTGGTCGATACTTCGGGGGCTGCATTGGTGCGGTTGATCGCGCGGCCTGATACCCCGGTGCTGCTGTTGCGGCTGGATCAGGCCGAAGCCGAGGCGCAAGCAGGCCGCACGCTGCCAGGCGCGATGGACACAGCGCAATTCGCGGCTGAACTGCGCGCGCGGGGTGTGGCCGAGATGGTTGCCATTGCGCGTGGAAGCGATGGCAATACGCTCGCGACCCAAGACGGGCTGTTTCACTGCCGCCCGCCGCAAGTGCCGGTTCAGAGCAAGATCGGTGCGGGCGACAGTTTTACCGGAGCTTTCACTTTGGCGCTTGCGCAGGGCCAGTCCGCCCCCGAGGCACTGAGGTCAGGCACAGCCGCGGCTGCGGCAACTGTGATGACTGCGGGCACCGGGCTTTGCGATGCGGCAGAGGTCGCGCGCCTGCAACCGGAGTGCAGGCTTGAACCGCTTGATACTTGACACTTGCCGCGCCCGGCGCAAAGGCTGCGACCCATGCTGGACCTGCGCCCTGTCTTTCACCTGATCGGCCTGCTGAGCCTGACACTGGGCGTGCTCATGCTGATTCCGGCTGCGGTGGACTGGCAGGCGGGCAATGACAATTGGCACGCCTTTGCCCGTGCAAGCTTCCTCGTCTGCCTGATCGGCGGCGCTGCGGCCATGGCCACGCGGCAGGCGCTGGCAGACGGGCTGGGGCGGCGGCAGTCCTTTCTGCTGACCGCGAGTGTCTGGGCGGTGTTGCCTGCACTTGGGGCGCTGCCCTTTATCTTGGGTGCGCCCCATGCCAGCCCCACGCATGCGCTGTTCGAGGCGCTCTCGGGCATGACCACGACGGGCACCACGGTTTTCATCGGGCTTGATGACCTGCCGCCTGGGGTGCTGCTCTGGCGCTCGATGCTGCAATGGCTGGGGGGCTTGGGCATCATCATCGTGGCGCTGGTCTTTCTGCCCGTGCTGCGCGTCGGCGGCATGCAGCATTTTCAGGCCGAAGCTTTTGATACAATGGGCAAGGTCCTGCCGCGGGTCTATGATATCTCGATGGGGCTGTTGCAGGTCTATATCGGCCTGACGCTTGCAGCGACCATGTCCTACATGGCCTATGGCATGGACGGGTTCGACGCGATCAACCATGCGATGACGACCATTGCGACGGGCGGGTTTTCGACCAGTGACGAGTCTTTCGCGAAATTCACCGGATCGCTGGAATATGTCGCAGTGCTCTATATGGTGCTTGCGGGGCTGCCCTTCATCCGCTTCGTCCAGTTGGTCGGGGGATCGTGGATGCCGCTGTTCAAGGATGTGCAGGTGCGCGCCTTCCTGCGCTGGTCGGCCTATGCAGTGCTTGCGATCATCGCCTACCGTCTTGTGCACAGTGACGGCCACCCGCTCGACGTGCTGCGCGGCACGCTGTTCAATGTGGTGACACTTATAACCGGCACCGGCTATGGCAGTGAAGCGGTTGATGACTGGGGCGATTTCCCGCTGCTTGTGGTGGTGCTGATGGGCTTCATCGGGGCCTGCACAGCTTCGACGGGCTGCTCGCTCAAGGTGTTTCGCTACCTCGTGCTGTTCGAGGCGATCCGCGCCCAGATGCAGCGCCTGCGCCGCCCGCATGAAGTCGTCTCGCTCAAGCTGGGGGGCAAGCGCCTGGAAGACGACGTTATTTCCTCGGTCATCGTGATGTTCACGGTGTTTATCGCAAGCTTCATGCTGCTGACCGTGGCGCTGTCCATGACCGGGTTGGAACTGCGCACAGCGATCACGGCGGCCTGGACCGCGATCTGCAATGTGGGTCCGGTCTTCGGGCCGGAAGTCGGCCAGACGGGTGCGGTGGATGCCTTTCCCGAAGCTGCGAAATGGCTGATGATGCTGGGCATGTATCTGGGGCGGCTGGAAGTGCTGGCCGTAATGGTCCTGCTCTTGCCCCGCTTCTGGCGCGGCTGAGGAGGGCTTGGCATGAAACCCTTTCTGATCCTCCAACTGCGCCCCGAGGCCGAAGCGTCCGACGAGGAATACAACGCCATCCTGCGCCGTGCGGGGCTTGAGGCAGGCGATGTCACACGCATAAGGCTGGATCAGACGGTCTTGCCGGATACGCTGGATCTGGACCGCTATTCGGGTGTGATTGTGGGCGGCGGGCCGGGCTGTGTGAGTGATCCGCCCGAAGAGAAAGACCCGGTAGAGGCCCGGATCGAGGCACAAATCCTTGGCCTGATGCCGCGCATCGTGGCCGGGAATGTGCCCTTTCTCGGTTGCTGTTACGGGATCGGGATTCTGGGGCGCCATTTGGGGGCACCTGTCAGCAAGGCGCATCACGGTGAACCGGTAGGCCCCATCACCTGCACCCGACGCCCCGAGGGCGCGGCTGATCCATTGCTGGAAGGGCTGCCCGACAGTTTCACGGCACTGGTTGGTCACAAGGAGGCGCTGGACAGCTTGCCAGAGGGCGCAACGCATCTGCTGGAAGGGGCGCAATGCCCGATCCAGATGCTGCGCTACGGTGATCGCGTCTATGCGACCCAGTTTCACCCCGAAGCTGATGGCGAGAGTTTCGCCCTGCGCATCCGGGTGTATCGTGAAAAGGGCTATTTCCCGCCCGAAGAGGCCGCAGCCCTGACATCGCGCGTGAATGGTGTTGATACGGCCCTGTCAGGCCGTATCCTTGCCAACTTCGTGCGTCACTTCGCGCGCGATTGACTCAGTTCCAGCACGACACCAGCACGGTCAGATCGCCCGCAACCCGTGTCAGCACCTCTGGCGGCATCACCACATCCTCGCGCAATGTGCCGCTGGACACGCGGGCACCGTCAAGGAAGAGGCGGATCGCGGCGGCAGGCACGGCATAGTTCACATCGCCGGGCAGTTGCCGCGTGCCATCCTGCGGCGCACCGGACAAAAGCCCGATCACGCCGCCATTCGCCCCGAAAACCGGACCGCCCAGATCGCCCAAACGCACATCCGCACTCAGCCGCAAACGGTTGTCTTCGCCTGCCAGACCGCGCAGATCCTCGATCCGCCCGAAGGTCAGGACAGGGCGCGACATCATATCCTCGAAGGAAAAGCCCGAAATGGTGATTTCCGACCCAAGGCTTGCATCGCGATCCTCGAATTGCGCGAAAGCCAGCGGCACCAGTGGGGTTTCGGGCTTCAGCACCGCCACGCCAAGCGCCTCGTCAATCGCATGGACACGGGCGTTATAGGCTTCATCAATCGTGATCCGCCCGCATTGCGCGACGGCTTGGGCCTGGGTCAGCACTGTGCCGGTTGCGTCAATGTAGAAGCCAGAGCGCGAAAATTCCGGTCGGCGCACCGAAAGCCCTGCCAGAAGGGCCGCACGCTGCACTGTGCTGGGCTGGCCTGCGCTTTCGGGCAGGGTGCCGGGCAGGGTGGCGAAACTGGCCTCCATCATTGGCAGCACGCGCGCCATCTGCGCATCACGTTCCGGGGGCCAGATCAGCGTATAGCCTTTTACCGCCCCGTCGCGGAACTGAGCGAATGTGTGTGAGCGCAGCTTATCGTTCTGGCCTGTCAGCAGGAAAGAATTCTGCCGCCGCTCGCGCGCCCCTTCCAGCGGCACGATTTCCAGCGTCTGCATGATTTCATAGAGGCCGAACAGCGTGGCTTGCGTGCCGGGCTGGCTGATCAGCAGCACCTGAACCCCGCTGTCATCCTTTGCACGGAAATGCGCAAACGGCGTCTCGTGGCGGTCGAATTCGACCATCGCCATCGGCAGGTCGATGCTGATCCCCGCCATCTCGTCGCGCATGTTCTGCATGCCAAGGGCAGCGAGTTCGCCCATATAGCCGTCAATCAGTTCCGCCCGCTGGCGCGTGGTCAGAAATCCAGTGGTCTCATGGCCGTTCGCGTCCTGCCAGGCGCTGATCGATCGCCGCGTGCCGGGACCGAAGGCCGCGTCAATGGCCATCGTGTAATGCCCGAACCATTGAAGCGCGGTCTGGATCTCTGCGCGCTCGTCGCGGGTCAGCAGGCGTTCATTGGCCTGTGCCTCGCGCAGGGTTTCCTCGGGTTCAGGTTCAGGTTCAGGTTCAGGTTCGGGTTCAGGTTCAGGCTCAGCGATAGCCGCAATCTCGACGTCTGCCTCTGCCTCCGGTTCCGGGGTTTCAGCCAGCGCCTCTGCCTCTGGCTCCGGCTCGGGTGCGGCCTCTGGCACTGTTGTCAGGGCAGGACGTTCAACCCCGTCCGTCGGGAAAACCTGCTCCAGATAATCCAGCCCGTTGCTGACAAAAGCATCTGCCGGGATCGCCCCCTCCGAACGCAACTGACGCCGCACAGTGAACGCATCGACTTCGCTTTCATAGGGACCGATGCTCAGCGCGTACCAGTTGCTGGGCAGCAGGAACCCGCTGATGCTCCCCAGCCGCTGATTGAGCAACTCGGCCCGCTCCAGCGCGGTTTCGATGTCGCGATGGGCCTCGACCTGCACCCAACGTTGGTCTTGCGCCTGAACCGATCCTGTCGCGATCAATGCAAAAACCGAGGCCGAGGCCGCGAGCCCCCCCCAGCGGCGAAAACATGCCTTCATTCCCTGTGCCCTTCCAATGTCTTTGTCTGGCGACGCTACAGTGACGCAGGAACAGGTTTGTCCGTTGACCCTGTGCGACAGCTTGCCTATTGA
>JAFIEL010000102.1 GCA_020832585.1 Natronohydrobacter sp.
CTCGGCCTTGCGGCCAATTCACCCCCCGGAGTATTTGGGGCAAGATGAAAGCCCCTGGGGGATGACTTGCATGTATCCATTGGTTCTGACATGTGGTGATCCCTCTGGGATCGGGCCGGAGATTGCGGTGAAGGCGCGGGCCGCGTTGGGGGCTGCGCTGCCCTTTGTCTGGCTGGGCGATCCGCAGCATTTGCCGGAGGGGACGGAATGGGTCGCGGTTGAGAGTGTCGCGGGCGCGCTGGAGGTCGCGGGCGGGGTCTTGCCAGTGTTGCGCCATGAGTTTCCGGCGCAGGCCATGCCGGGGGCACCGGATCCGGTCAATGCGGGCGCGATTGTCGAGGTGATCGCGCGGGCAGTGGGGCTGGTGCAGGACGGGGCGGCGTCCGGGGTCGTGACCTGTCCGATCAACAAGGCGGCGCTGAAATCGGGGGCGGGGTTCGGCTTTCCCGGCCATACCGAGTATCTGGCCGATCTCGCGGGCGGTGTGCCGGTCGTGATGATGCTCGCCTGTGACGGGCTGCGTGTGGTGCCTGCGACGATCCATATCCCGCTCTTGGAGGTGCCGGGCGCGCTGACGGCTGCGGGGTTGGAGCAGTGTTTGCAGATCACGCGGGCGGGGTTGATGCGCGATTTCGGGATCGCGGCCCCGCGCATCGCGGTCGCGGGCCTGAACCCGCATGCAGGCGAAGAGGGCGTGATGGGGCGCGAGGAGATCGAGGTGATCACGCCGGTGCTGGCGCGGTTGCGTGCCGAGGGCTGGATCATTGACGGCCCCCTGCCCGCCGATACGATGTTTCATGCGGGGGCACGCGCGGGCTATGATGTGGCGGTCTGCATGTATCACGATCAGGCCCTGATCCCGATCAAGACGATTGATTTCGCGGGCGGGGTGAATGTGACGCTGGGTCTGCCGTTTGTGCGCACCTCGCCCGATCATGGCACGGCTTACGGGATTGCGGGGCAAGGGGTGGCGGACCCGTCCTCGCTGGTCGCGGCCTTGCGGATGGCAGCACGGATGGCAGAGGCACGCGGATGATTGACGCCCTGCCCCCGTTGCGCGATGTGATCCGCGCCCATGATCTGCGCGCGAAAAAGAGTTTTGGGCAGAATTTCCTGCTGGACCTGAACCTGACCGCGCGGATTGCGCGGGTGGCGGGCGATCTGTCGGGGTCGGATGTGCTGGAAGTGGGCCCCGGACCGGGCGGGCTGACGCGCGGGCTGCTGGCCGAGGGGGCGCGACGGGTTCTGGCCATCGAGAAGGATGCACGCTGCCTGCCAGCTTTGGCCGAGATTGCCGACGCCTATCCGGGGCGCTTGCAGGTGATCGAGGGCGATGCGCTGGCGGTGGATGCTCTGGCGCATCTGACACCGCCGATCAAGGTTGTGGCCAATCTGCCCTATAATGTCGGCACGGAACTTCTGATCCGCTGGATGACACCGGATCACTGGCCACCCTATTGGGACAGCCTGACGCTGATGTTCCAGCGAGAGGTCGCGGAGCGAATCGTGGCCAGGCCCGGTTCCAAGGCTTACGGTCGGCTGGCGTTGATGGTGCAGTGGCGGGCGGATGCGAAGATTGCGCTGCATCTGCCGCCCGAGGCGTTCACGCCGCCGCCCAAGGTCAGCTCGAGCGTGGTGCATATCACGCGGCTGGAGGCACCGCGCTACCCGGCCAATGCGCGCGTGCTGGAGCGGCTGGTCGCGGCCGGGTTCAACCAGCGGCGCAAGATGCTGCGGGCATCCCTGAAAGGCCAGCATCTGCAGATCGAGGCCCTGCTGGAGCACAGCGGCATCGCCCCCACAGCGCGCGCCGAAGAGATCGGGCTTGAAGCGTGGTGCAGGCTAGCACGGGCTGTCGCGGGCTGAGGTGCAAGAAAAAACCACCCCGAAACCGGGGTGGCAAGTCGGCCCGTCAATACGGGACAGGGAGGAATGTTTTCATGTGCTGCCAGAACGCAGGGCCGGGCTGCCCGTTGAAAACATGACTCCTGATATCGCATTTTCGTGAGGCTGACTTTGATCCTGATCAAACTGCCCTCGCTGATTGATTTTTTCTTGCCAGAACGCAATCGCTACAGCCAGCTTGAATTGGTTGTGTTTTCGAAACATCGCCCGCGCGCGAAGCGGCATTTTGCAGTCTGCCAGGGCGAACCGGCCCGCCGCCTTCTTGTGAAACTTGGGCGGATGCGTAGGCTAATACATGATTAACGCGTGTCGGGCTGTCTCCAACCGGGCTGCACGCGACCCGCAGCACACCATCTGGAAAAACCGATGCTCGAAACCGCCGATGACATCAATCTCGCCACTGCCCGCACCGATGCCGAATGGCTGGCGCGGCTGGACGAGATCGCGGATGAGCGCGGCGCGTTCATGCCGCTGGGCACGCATCATTTCGGCTGTTTTGTCGATGGCGATGACACGCTTCTTGTGACCTTCGAATCCGTGGACGAGATCCGCGCGCTGCAACCCGGACACAGGCCGCTGGGCCTGCAGATTGCGGATCGGCATGGCTGGAGTGCGCTGATGCTGCTTGCCCGCGCGCCGCGCTGGTACCGTGATGCCGAAGTGCTGGACTTCTTCGACAGCCAGATCGACGCCGGTTTCTTCGAAAGCTTCAAGCGGGTTCTGTTTTACGGCGCAGGCATGGGCGGCTATGCGGCCGCCTGTTTCAGTCTGGCCGCGCCGGGGGCGCGCGTGCTTGCGGTGGCCCCCCATGCCACGCTGGACCCGGAAATCGCACCATGGGAGACGCGGTTTCACCTGCAGAGGCGGCTTGATTTCCGCACGCGCTTCGGATTTGCCCCCGCCATGCTGGAGGGGGTGCGCGATGCCTTTGTCGTCTATGACCCCGGCAATGATCTGGATGCGATGCATGCGACCCTGTTCCGGCGTCCCTTCGTGACCATGCTGCGCAGCCCGGTGCTGGGGGCAGAGCATACCGCAGCGGCGTTGCACCGCTTCGGTGTGCTCGATACGCTGATCGAGGCGGCGATGCGCGGGCGGCTGACGCCTGCGCGCTTCTACGATCTGATGCGCAAGCGGCGCACGGATGCGGGATATCTGCGCAAGCTTGCCAAGCGCGCGGCGAAGGCCGATCACCTTGCGCTGATGGCGATTGCCGCCCGCCATGCCCTTGCGCTGGAAGAAACCAACGGGATGCGCAAGCGGCTTGAGCGCGCCGAGAAAACGCTGGCGGATGTGCCTGACTAGCGCATTTCCGGGCTGGAAAGCGCGGTGCTTTTCCGTATAGGGAAAAGCATGACCCAGACGCTGACCCTGCCCCGCCCCGATGACTGGCATCTGCATCTGCGCGATGGTGCGATGCTGGCCGGTATCGCGCTAGAGAGCGCGCGCCATTTCGCCCGCGCGATCATCATGCCCAACCTTGTGCCGCCTGTGGTAACAGGCGCGCAGGCCAGCGCCTATCGCGAGCGTATCCTTGCCGTGACAGGTGCGGGCTTCACGCCCTTGATGACGCTCTATCTGACCGAAGCGACCGACCCCGCCGATGTGGTAGCCGCGCACAAGGCGGGGATCATCACGGCGGTCAAGCTCTATCCCGCCGGGGCCACGACCAATTCCGCAAGCGGCGTGCGCGATTTCGACCGCGTGCGCGGCGTGCTGGAGGCGATGGCCGAAGCAGGCATCCCGCTGTGCACGCATGGCGAGGTCACGGATCATGCGGTCGATATCTTTGACCGCGAGGCCGTGTTCATCGACCGCGTGCTGGACCCGATCCGGCGCGCGACACCGGGGTTGCGCGTGGTGATGGAGCATATCACCACCGCTGACGCCGTGGCCTACGTCCAAAGCCAACCCGAGGGGCTGGGCGCGACGATCACTACGCATCATCTGGTGATCAACCGCAATCATATCCTCGTCGGTGGCATCAAGCCGCATTACTATTGCCTGCCTGTCGCCAAGCGCGAATCGCACCGTGTGGCGCTGGTTCAGGCCGCAACCTCTGGCGATGCGCGCTTCTTCCTTGGCACCGACAGTGCGCCCCATACCGATGACGCCAAGGAATCGGCCTGTGGCTGCGCGGGCTGTTTCACTGCCACCAACACCATGTCGATACTGGCGCAGGTCTTTGATGATGCGGGCGCGCTCGACAAGCTGGAAGGGTTTGCCTCGCGCAATGGACCAGCCTTCTACCGCCTGCCCGTGAACAATGACACAATCACGCTGGAGAAAACCGCCGAGCCTGTCATCTACCCTGCCAAGATCGAGACCGGCGCGGGTCCGGTGACAGTGTTTGACCCCGGTTTCCCGCTCTATTGGCAGGTCAGACAGGCAGCGCAAACATAACCCTCTGTTTCATCTTGCCAAAAATACTCAACACCCCGCCTGCACCACGGCCCAGACGCCCGAGAGGACAGCCATGATCCCCGCAACCTATCCCGACCGTGCCACAGTTGCCCGTCTGACGGCACGGATGCTCCTCGACATCAAGGCCGTGCATTTCAATGCGACCGAACCTTTCACTTTCGCGAGCGGCCTGAAAGCGCCGACCTATATCGATTGCCGCAAGCTGATCAGCTTCCCGCGCATCCGCTCAAGCCTGATGGATTTCCTGACCTGCCGGGTGCTGGAGGATGCAGGCTTTGAGGCTTTCGACAATATCGCAGGCGGCGAGACGGCGGGCATCCCCTTTGCAGCACTTGTCGCCGAACGCATGGCGCTGCCCATGACCTATGTGCGCAAGAAGCCCAAGGGTTACGGGCGCAACGCGCGCATCGAGGGCGCGATGAGCGAGGGGCAGCGCGTGCTGCTGGTCGAGGATCTGACCACGGATGGTGGCTCAAAACTGAGTTTCGTCGATGCGATCCGCGAAACGGGTGCTGCTTGCGCGCATACGGCGGTGATCTTCTATTATGGCATCTTCCCCGAGACCGAGCCGCATCTGGCCGAGCATGGGGTGAAACTGCATTATCTCTGCACCTGGTGGGATGTTCTGGCAGAGGCCCGTCGCGGCGCAGATTTCGATGCGGACACGCTCGATGCGGTCGAGGCGTTCTTGCGCAACCCGCGCGACTGGGGCGCGTCGCAAACGACCTGAGCATCAGCTCTAACGCTATGGTAATGGAAAAAGCGGCGGATCAATCCGCCGCTTTTTCAATTCAATTCGCTTGCCCTTGTTGCTGGCGCTGCTGCGCCTCGATCTCGCGCCAGCGCGCCACGGCGCGGTTGTGGTCCTGCAGATTGGTCGAGAAGGTATGCCCGCCGGTGCCATCCGCCACGAAATAGAGATATGGCGTATCATCAGGGTCGAGCGCCGCCGCAATTGCCGCACGGCCGGGATTGGCGATCGGCGTGGGCGGCAGACCGTCGATACGGTAGGTGTTATAGGGCGTGACGGCGTCCAGTTCCGACCGCCGCAGACCCCGGCCCAATGTGCCCTGCCCCAGCGTGATGCCATAGATCACCGTCGGGTCGGTCTGCAGCCGCATCGGGATACGCAACCGGTTGACAAAGACGCTCGCCACCTGCCGCCGCTCATCCGCAACGCCGGTTTCCTTTTCCACGATAGAGGCCATGATCAGCGCCTCTTCCATAGTGGCATAAGGCAGCCCCTCGGCGCGGGTGTCCCACAGATCGGCCAGAATACGGGTCTGGCGCGTTTCCATCTCGGTCAGCAAAGCCTGACGATCCGCCCCGCGTGATACAGCGTAACTGTCAGGTGCCAGCCAGCCCTCGCGCGGCACCTCGCCCGGATCACCCGACAGGAACTCGGCCAGACGCAGACCTTCCCAGATCTGCCAGCTTGTCGCGCCCTCGGCGACCGTGATGCGATACTGGATATCGGATTGACCTGCGAAGCGTGCATAATCCTCGGGCGGCTCTTCGTCGCTGGCAAACTGCACGATGGTTTCAAACCGCTGCGTGGCCGGGTCCAGCTCGCGCACCAGCGTGTCGATCCGCGTGACCCCGATGCGATACTGGATCTCTGAACCGCAGGTAGACGCCCCGCCGCGCGTCAGAAGGTCCATGATCTCGTCCATCGACGCCTGTTCCGGGATCAGGTAGGACCCGAAGCGCAACGCCCCGGCGCGCTCTGTATATTGCGCGCCAATGCGGAAAATCTGTTCAGAGGAAATCGCGCCCTGCTCCGCCAGTCCGGTCGACACCACGCGCAGCGACGACCCCGGCGCCACGCGGAAACAGATGGCCTGTTCCAGCGGCCCTTCGGCATAGAAACTGCGCTTGCCCGAGGAGATGACAATCGCCAGCCCGATCAGGCCGACAATCATCAAGGTCAGGATATTGGCGACGAAATGGCGGATCATGCCCCCGCCACCTTGCCCAGAATCAGACTGGCATTGGTGCCGCCAAAGCCGAAGCTGTTGGACAGCGCAATCGTGATCTCCCGTTTGCGCGCGGCGTTCGGAGCCAGATCAAGCGGTGTTTCCACTGCCGGATTGTCCAGATTGAGCGTCGGCGGCGCGATCTGGTCTCGGATCGCCAGCACGCAGAAAATCGCCTCGACCGCGCCCGCAGCGCCCAACAGATGCCCGATGGCGGATTTCGTGGACGACATGGTGGCTTTCGCGGCAGCATCGCCCAAGAGCCGCTCGACCGCCGCCAGTTCGATCACATCCGCCATGGTCGATGTGCCATGCGCGTTGATATAATCGATCTGCGCCGGATCAATGCCCGCGCGCGCAACTGCGGCTTTCATCGAGCGTAGCGCCCCGTCACCATCTTCCGACGGCGCGGTGATGTGCCAGGCGTCGCCCGACATGCCATAGCCCAGCACTTCGGCATAGATCTTCGCGCCGCGCGCTTTGGCGTGCTCGTATTCTTCCAGCACCACCACGCCCGCCCCTTCGCCCATCACGAAGCCGTCGCGATCCGCGTCATAGGGGCGCGAGGCGGCCTTGGGATTGTCGGGGCGTTTGGTGGACAGGGCCTTGCAGGCATTGAACCCGGCAATGCCGATTTCCGAAATCGGGCTTTCCGCACCGCCTGCGACCATCACATCCGCATCGCCCCACTGGATCAACCGCGCGGCATCCCCAATCGCATGGGCACCCGTGGAACAGGCGGTCACGACAGAGTGGTTGGGCCCCTTGAAGCCGAAGCGGATACTGACCTGTCCCGAAATCAGATTGATCAGCGCCGAGGGGATGAAGAAGGGCGACACACGGCGCGGTCCGCGCTCCTTGATCAGCACGGCGGTATCGGCGATAGCAGACAGCCCGCCAATGCCGGAACCGATCATGACGCCAGTGCGCAACCGGCCTTCTTCGTCTTGCGGCATCCAGCCTGAATCGCGCACGGCCTGATCGGCTGCGGCCATGCCATAGAGGATGAATTCATCGACCTTGCGCGCCTCTTTCGGCTCCATCCAGTCATCGGGATTGAAGGTGCCGTCAGAGCCGTCGCCGCGCGGGATTTCACACGCATAAGTCGTTGTGACCCGGCTTGCATCAAAGCGTGTGATCGGACCGGCCCCGGACTGGCCCGCCAACAGCCGCTCCCATGTTGCCGCCACGCCGCAGGCCAGCGGCGTGACCATGCCAAGCCCGGTGATGACAACTCTGCGCATCGCGACTTTCTCCTGAAACTGCCTCGAATTTCTGTCGATCTGATAACGGGATTTTTGCGTCGGGGGAAGAGCAGAGCCTTTCGCGATGGCGGGCTATCGCTGAAAAGTCATTCGGTCAGTTAGCGAAAACGCGCCCTGCCCGGGCCGCAGCCTGAAAGAAGAAAACGCCACCCCTACGGGATGGCGCTTCAAAATCCGCAGCAAGACGCGAGGATCAGGCAGCTTCAGTGATGAATTTCACCGCATCGCCAAAGGTCTGGATGTTCTCTGCGGCATCATCGGGGATCTCGATGCCGAATTCTTCCTCAAAGGCCATGACCAGCTCGACCGTGTCGAGGCTGTCTGCGCCCAGATCGTCGATGAAGGACGCGCCCTCGGTGATCTTGCCTTCGTCGACGCCCAGATGCTCGACGACGATTTTCTTCACGCGATCCGCGATATCGCTCATGTTCTTCCCCTTAGGTTTCGCCGCCCTGCGGCCTGTTGTCCCTCATCCGTCACACGGGGCAACGGTAGTCTGCGCGCCCCATTAAGCGCAATGATCTTGCAGGTCAAGTGCCCTGCAAATCCATGTCGAGGCTGGCATTGCTATAGCACAGCGCGCGACCGGCACAAATGATTCCGCAGATCAGACCATCGCCATGCCGCCATTGATATGCAGCACCGCGCCGGTCACATAGCTCGCCTCGGCACTGGCCAGATACAACACGCCCGCCGCAATCTCTTCCGGCGTGCCCATGCGGCCTGCCGGAATGCGCTGGTTGATCGCGTCCTGCTGTGCCTCGGTCAGCACTTCGGTCATGGGGGTGGCGATGAAACCGGGGGCCACGCAGTTGACCGTGATCCCGCGCGACGCCACTTCCTGCGCCAGTGCCTTGGACAGCCCCACAAGCCCGGCTTTCGCGGCGACATAATTCGCCTGCCCCGGATTGCCGGTTGCGCCCACGACAGAGGAAATATTCACGATCCGCCCCCAACGCGCTTTCATCATGCCGCGCAATGATCCGCGCATCAGCCGCATCGCGGCGGTCAGGTTCACATCCAGCACATCCGCCCATTGATCATCCGACATGCGCATCATCAGCGTGTCGCGGGTGATGCCTGCATTGTTCACCAGAATGTCCAGCGCGCCCATCGCCTCGATGGCCGCTTTCGGCAGGGCTTCGACTGCGGCAGGGTCGGACAGGTTGCAGGGCAGCACATGCGCGCGCGCGCCCAGTTCTGCGGCCAGCGCCTGCAGCGGGGCCTCTCGCGTGCCCGACAGCGCAACGGTTGCGCCCGCGCCATGCAAGCTGCGCGCGATGGCCGCGCCGATGCCGCCCGATGCGCCTGTAATCAATGCGGATTTTCCGGTCAGATCGAACATGGCTTTCCTTTCCCTTATCTGGCACGCGCTGTTCATGCGCTGCGCTCTATAGCAATCGCGGCGGGTTGATGCCATGACGAAGTTGTGGCTTGTCGCCGCAACCGGAACCGGCAACAGATACGCGCCGGGAGGACTTTCGAGATGATGACCACAGACGAGATGACGGACCTGTTCCGTATTGGCGTTCAGGCCGCTGACCCTGTGCAAGCGGTGCAAGACAGCCTTCGCGCGGCCCCCCTGCCCGACGCTGCGCGCCTGTTCGTGCTCGGGCTGGGCAAGGCGGCCTGCGCCATGACGCGCGCAGCACTTGCGGTTCTGCCTGCCCCTGCCGGGGCGCTGGTGGTAACGAATTACGAGAATGCAGCGGCGGTCGCAGGGGCCGAGGTCATGGCCGCGGGCCATCCGGTGCCGGATGAAAACGGGCTGCGCGCGGCCCTTGCCGCCGAGGCGATGCTGGCACAGGCTGGCGCGGAAGACCGGGTGCTGGTGCTGGTGTCTGGCGGTGGGTCTGCGCTGTTGCCTGCCCCTGTCGATGGGCTGAGCCTGCACGACAAGGCAGAGGTCAACCGTGTGCTGCTGGCAGGCGGGATGGATATTGTAGCCATGAATGCGGTGCGCCAGCATCTATCGCGGCTGAAGGGCGGCGGGCTGTTGCGTGCGGCCCAGCCTGCCCCGGTCACGGCGCTGATCCTGTCGGATGTGATCGGCGATGATCTACGCGCGATTGCCTCTGGCCCCACGGTCGCGCCGATTGCGCCGCGCGCGCATGTGGTCGAAATGCTGCGCGCTTCTGGCATGTGGGACCGCTTGCCTGAAGCTGCACAGGCGGCACTCCAGCGCCCCGAAGAAGATTTGCCCGCGATTGGCGCTGAGAATCGGTTGATCGGCTCGAACCGTCAGTCATTGGAAGCGATGGCACAAGCACGGCCAGAGGCGCAGATTCTGTCCACCGCGCTGGTGGGCGATGTGGCCGATGCGGCCGAGGTGATCGTCAGAACCGCGCAGGACGCCCCTTGCCCGCTTGCCCTGTTCGGCGGCGAAACCACAGTCACGCTGAGCGGCACCGGGCTGGGCGGGCGCAATCAGGATCTGGCGCTGCGCGTGGCCATCGCGCTCGACGGACACGATGGCTGGCGCTTTCTGTCGGCTGGCACGGATGGGCGCGACGGGCCGACCGAGGCCGCAGGCGCGATTGTCGACGGCGAGAGTTGCGCGCGTATCCGCGCGGCAGGCGGCGACCCGGCGGCGCTGCTTGCCGATAATGACAGCAACCGCGCGCTCGCGCTTGCGGGCGATCTGCTGGTGACGGGCGGCACGGGCACGAATGTGGCCGATCTGCAAATCCTGTCGCTTGCGCGCTGATCCTCTTGCGAGG
>JAFIEL010000103.1 GCA_020832585.1 Natronohydrobacter sp.
GCGGGGGGTGGGGGGCCCCCCCCCCCCACCCCCCGAGGATATTTTTGCAAGAATGAAAGCGGTGGGTTCAAGAATGGAGAGAGCCTGAGATGTTCGAGTTTTTGCGCAAGGGCAAGGCCCCGGAGACTGCCATGCAGGTGGGGGCGGAGGCGAAGGCCTCGGCTGTAGGGCCATTGACGGCGGGGCGGATTGCCGGGAAGGGCATGGCTTACGGCGTGGCCGGTGCGGGCTGGACGGCGCGCGACGGGGTGTCTTTGGCGCGTGCGGGGTTTCTGGGCAATCCGGTCGGGTTTCGGGCCGTGAAGCTGATTGCGGAAGCGGCGAGCGCGCTGCCCCTGGTGTTGCAGGATTGTGAGCGGCGCTATGAGAGCCATCCGGTGCTGGATCTGATCACGCGGCCCAATCCGGCGCAGGGGCGGGGCGAGTTGTTCGAGGCGCTTTATGCGCAGCTTCTGCTGTCGGGCAATGCCTATCTGGAGGCGGTCACGGATGAGGCGGGCGCGGTGCGCGAATTGCATGTGCTGCGCTCGGACCGGATGAGCGTGGTACCCGGTGCTGATGGCTGGCCAGTGGGGTATGATTACACTGTTGGCAACAAGGCGCATCGGTTTCAGGTGCGGGATGGGCGCTCGCCCATCTGTCATATCCGGTCTTTTCATCCGCAGGACGATCATTACGGGCTGTCGCCGCTGGAAGCCGCGCGGCGGGCGGTGGATGTGCATAATGCCGCGTCCAACTGGTCGAAGGCGCTTCTGGACAATGCGGCGCGGCCATCGGGGGCGATTGTCTATCGCGGTGCGGATGGGCAGGGCGCGCTGAGCCCGGAGCAGTTCGAGCGGTTGCAGTCGGAGATGGAGGCGCATCATCAAGGCGCGCGCAATGCGGGGCGTCCGATGTTGCTGGAGGGGGGGCTCGATTGGAAGCCGATGGGGTTCAGCCCGTCCGACATGGAATTTCAGAAAACCAAGGAAGCGGCGGCGCGCGAAATCGCGATTGCTTTCGGGATTCCGCCGATGTTGCTGGGGGTGCCGGGGGAGGCGACCTATGCGAATTATCAGGAGGCGCATCGGGCGTTTTACCGGCTGACCGTATTGCCGATGGCGATGCGGGTCACGGCGGCGGTGGCGCATTGGTTGTCGGGGTTCATTCCGGGGGAGGTCGAGTTGAAGCCGGACCTGGATCAGGTTCCCGCTTTGGCGGTCGAGCGTGAACAGCAATGGCGGCGCGTGGGCGAGGCGACGTTTCTGACGGATGCGGAAAAGCGGGTGCTGCTGGGGCTGCCGCCGCTGGTCGAGGGCGCATGAGCGCGCGGCGGGCCGTGGGGGGCTCGCGGTTTCTCTATGACAGTTTCGAGGCGGCGCAGGTGCATCTGGATGCGCAGGAGCGGCTTTACGCGGCGCATCGGGAGGCGCTGGAGTATCGGCTGACGCGGCTGGAGGGTGCTGTCGAGCGGCTGGAGAAGCGGTTGTGGCTGGCGGTGTATGGTGTGGCGGCGGGGGTGTTGATGCATGGCGCGCTGGCGCTGGTCAGCATGGTGCAGTGAAAGGATTATGTATGGAATACAAGTATTTGCGACCGGAATCTGGTATAACGCTTCAGGAAGGGCATCGGATTTCGGGCTATGCCTCGGTCTTTGGGCGGCGTGACAAGGGCGGCGATACGGTGTTGCCCGGTGCTTACGGCGCGTCCTTGAAGCGGCTGGCGGCGCGGGGCGAGCGGGTGCGGATGCTCTGGCAGCATGACCCGGCGCAACCCATCGGGATATGGGATGAGGTTCATGAGGATGCGCATGGGTTGCATGTCTCGGGGCGTTTGCTGCCGGACGTGGCGCGGGCGCGCGAGGCGAAGGCGCTGCTGGAAGCGGGCGCGGTGGATGGGCTGTCGATTGGATATCGCACGCTTCGCGCCGAACCGGTTGCGGGGGGCGGGCGCAGGCTGGTCGAGCTGGATCTGTGGGAGGTCTCGCTGGTGACGTTCCCGATGCAGGCCGAGGCGCGGATTGCCTTGAAATCGGACCTGCTGGCCGATCTGGCAGGTCTGAGCGCGCAGATGCGGGCGGCGCGCGCGCGTGTTGCGCGGACCTGAGGGCAGCGCACGCTGGCTTCACCGGATCTTGGGGGCGCTCCGCTAGGTTAGCCCCAAAGACGAAAACCATACCAAACAGGAGAGACGACCATGACAGACCCCGTGCCGATGGCACCGGGCCAGACCGGCACGGCCTTGCCCGTCGCTGATGGCCTTGAACTGAAAAGTGCGATGCAGGGCTTCGCGCAGGATTTCGACGCCTTTCAGGCAGAGATCACCCGGAAACTTTCTCAAACAGAAGAGCGACTGACCATGCTGGACCGCAAGACTGCCTTTACCCCCGCCCGCCCGGTTCTGAGCCAGGCCGATGCAGGGCTGAGCCTGCATCACAAGGCGTTTGACGCCTATCTGCGCCGTGGCGATGAAAGCCCGATGCGCGGGCTGGAAATCGAGATGAAGGGGTTGAACACGATTTCGCCGGTCGATGGCGGCTATCTGGTTGACCCGCAGACGGCTGACACGATCAAGTCCACGCTGTCGGCCACGGCCTCGATCCGGGCGATTGCGTCGGTGGTGACGATCGAGGCGAGTTCCTTCGATGTGCTGGTGGATCATACGGATGTGGCCTCGGGCTGGGCGACGGAAGCGGATGATGTGCTGGAAGCCGCCACACCCAAGATCGACCGTATCCCGATCCGGCTGCACGAGCTGTCGGCCATGCCCAAGGCCAGCCAGCGCTTGCTGGATGACAGTGCGTTCGATGTCGAGGGCTGGCTTGCGGGGCGGATTGCGTCGAAATTCGCGCGTGCCGAAGCTGCGGCGTTCATCAATGGCGATGGTGTGGACAAGCCGCGCGGGTTTCTGGACCATGACACGGTTGCCGATGGCGATTGGGAATGGGGCGAGATCGGTTATATCGCGACCGGTGTGGACGGCGATTTCGCAAGCGTCAATCCGGCGGATGCGATTGTCGATCTGGTCTATGCGCTGGGCGCGACCTACCGCGCCAATGCGGTCTTCGTGATGAATTCGAAAACCGCCGGGGCCGTGCGCAAGATGAAGGACAATGATGGTCGCTTCCTGTGGTCGGATGGTCTGGCGGCGGGCGAGCCTGCGCGGCTGATGGGCTATCCGGTGCTGGTGGCCGAGGACATGCCCGATATCGCGACGGACAGCTATGCGATCGCCTTTGGTGATTTCGCGGCGGGCTACACGATTGCCGAACGCCCGGATCTGCGCGTGTTGCGCGATCCGTTCAGCGCGAAGCCGCATGTGCTGTTCTATGCCACCAAGCGCGTCGGCGGGGATGTGTCGGATTTCAAGGCGATCAAGCTTCTGAAATTCGGCGAAGAGTGATCGCTGATCCCTGTCCCCCGATCCCTGTCCCTGTGCGCTTTTGCAGGGGGGCAGGGTACGGGTGTCCCGGCCCGGTCCGGCCTGTCCGGCCTTTCCCTTCGCGCCCCCGCCGCATGAGCAGGCCGGGCGCGGGTGCGGGGCACCCCTTTTTCCTGTTCTTCTGCACGAGGCCTTGAGATGGATCTGAGAGAGACCAGCCCTGTTCCTGCTGCCGCCCTGCCTCTGGCGGAGTTTCGCGCGCATCTGCGTCTGGGCAGCGGCTTTTCCGACGCGGCAACCCAGGACGCCACGCTGGCGCAATATCTACGCGCGGCCTTGGCTGCGGTCGAGGGGCGCGTCGCGCGGGCCCTGTTCCGGCGTGAGTTCGTGCTGCATCTGACGCGCTGGCGCGATGGTCATGCCGAGCGGTTGCCGGTGGCGCCGGTTGCGGCGGTGGCCTCGGTCACGCTGGTCAATGCGGCCGGGGTCGAGATGGTGGTGTCGCCGTCGCGCTACCGGCTGGACGGTGATGGCACGCGGCCCCGGCTGGAGGCGGCGGGCAGTGCCCTGCCGATGATCCCGACCGGCGGGCGGGTCGAGATTGCCTTTGCGGCGGGGTTCGGCCCGGACTGGGCGGATATTCCGGCGGATCTGCGGCAGGCGGTGCTGATGCTGGCCGCGCAATATTACGAGGGGCGGGACGGCACCGGCGACAGTGACGCGGGTTTCGGGATTCGCGCGCTTCTGGAGCGTTGGCGCGATGTGCGGCTGGGGCGTGGCGCATGAGCCGCGCGCCCAATCTGAGCCGCGCACTGGTGCTGGAAACTCCCGTCACTGTGCCTGATGGCGCGGGGGGCTTTTCGATCACCTGGCAGGGGCTTGGCACGCTCTGGGCGGAAATCCGGGCGGGTCTGGGGCGGGAGCGTTTCGCGGCACTTGGGCCTGCGGGAGAGGTGCGCTGTCGCATCATCGTGCGGGGTGCGCCTGTGGGTGCGGATCAGCGCCCGCGCCCGGACCAGCGGTTTCGCGAGGGGGTGCGCGTGTTTCGTATCCTCGCGGTGACAGAGGCCGATGTGCAGGGCCGCTATCTGATCTGCACCGCGCAAGAGGAGGTTCCCGCATGAGCTACATGATTGCGCCCGCGCTTCAGGCGGCGATCTATGCGCATCTGGTGGCGGATACGGAGTTGCAGGGCCTGCTGGGGGGCGCGATCTTTGACGCGATCCCGCCCGCAACGCCGCCTGCGAGCTATGCGCTGATCGGCCCGGAAGAGGTGTTTGACCGGTCCGACAAGACCGGGCACGGGGCCGAGCATCGGCTGGTGATCAGCGTGGTCAGCAATGCGGGCGGCTTTCTGAGCGCCAAGCAGATTGCCGCGCGGATTTGCGAGTTGCTGGACGCGCCCGCGCTGGGCTTGTCGCGTGGGCGGCTGGTCGGGCTGTGGTTCGACCGCGCCGAGGCGCGCAAGATCGAAGGCGACCAGACCCGGCGGATCGACCTGCGCTTTCGGGCGCGCGTCGAGGATGATTGAGTTCACTTGAAGGAGGTGGCGCAGATGGGCGCACAGAATGGCAAGGATCTGCTGGTCAAGGTCGACATGACCGGGGATGGGCAGTTCGAGACAGTCGCGGGCCTGCGCGCCACGCGGTTGAGTTTCAACGCCGAGACTGTCGATGTGACCTCGGTCTCGTCGCAGAATGGCTGGCGCGAGTTGTTGGGCGGCGCGGGGGTGAAATCCGCGTCCATCTCGGGGTCGGGCGTGTTTCGGGATGCCGCGACCGATGAGCGCGCGCGGGCGATCTTCTTCAATGGCGAGACGCCGGAGTTCCAGATCATCATTCCCGATTTCGGTGTTGTCGAAGGGCCGTTCATGATCACGGGGCTGGATTATGCGGGCAGTCACAATGGCGAGGCGACGTTCGAGGTCTCGTTGGCTTCGGCGGGATTGCTGGAGTTTCTGGCCGATACGGGCGCGGAATTTGCGCCCGGTGATCCGGTGGACCCGGAAGATCCGGGCGATCCGACCGATCCGGTGGAGCCGCCGCATCCCGATGATCTGGGGGCGCCATGACCAACCCCCTTGCAGGCGAAGTGGCGCTGGTCATCGATGGCCAGCCCCATGTGCTGCGCCTGACGCTGGGCGCGCTGGCGGAACTGGAAACCGCTTTGGGCGAGGACACGATCCTGAGCCTGGTCGAGCGGTTCGAGCAGGGGCGGTTTTCCTCGCGCGATGTGCTGGCGCTGATCGTGGCGGGGCTGCGCGGGGGCGGCTGGCAGGGGCAGGCGTCCGATCTGCTGCGCGCCGAGATCGCGGGCGGTCTGCCGGGGGCGGCGCGGGTCGCGGGCGAACTGCTCGCGCGTGCCTTCATGCCGCCTGCATGAGTGCGCGCGGGTTTGACTGGCCTGCGCTGATGCGGCTGGGCCTGCGCGAGTTGCGCCTGCATCCGCGCGATTTCTGGGCGCTGACGCCTGCGGAACTGATGCTGATGGCGGGGCTGGATGCGGCCCCCGGTCCCCTGACGCGCGCCCGGCTGGAGGAACTGGCCGCGCGCTACCCTGACACGAAAGGCAAGAGACATGACAACGCTCAGCGATCTTGAAGCGCAGATTGCGGCCCTTGAGGCGCGTCTGGGCCAGACAGCGGGACAGGTGGCCGAGTTCGACAGCGAGTTGGCGGGGCTGGGGCGCAATCTGGTGTTCACCGGGCGCGAGGTGGAGACGCTGTCGCGCAATTTCTCGACCGGGCTGCGGCGAGCCTTTGACGGGGTGATCTTCGACGGGATGCGGCTGCAGGATGCGCTGCGCTCGATTGCGCAGACCATGATCAATTCGGTCTATGGCGCAGCGATGAAGCCCGTGCAGAACGCATTGGGCGGGCTGCTGGCGCGCGGGATTTCCGGGGCGATGGGGTCAATCCTGCCATTCGCGCAGGGCGGCGCGTTCAGTTCGGGCCGGGTGATGCCCTTCGCCAAGGGGGGCGTGATTTCGCAGGCGACGGCCTTTCCCATGCGGGGCGGGGCCACAGGGCTTATGGGCGAGGCGGGGCCAGAGGCGATCATGCCGCTGTCGCGCGGCCCTGACGGGCGGCTTGGGGTGCGGGCTGCGGGCGGGGCCGGGCCGGTCAATGTGACCTTCAACATCTCGACGCCCGATGTGGCGGGGTTCCAGCGCTCGCAGACACAGGTCGCCGCACAGATGAGCCGCCTGCTCGCGCAGGGCGCGCGCAACCGTTGAAAGGGTTTGGGCTATGGCATTTCACGAAATTCGCTTTCCCGCCAATCTGAGTTTCGGCGCATTGGGCGGGCCGGAGCGGCGCACAGAGATTGTCGAGTTGGCCAACGGGCATGAAGAGCGCAATACGCCCTGGGCTGCGTCACGCAGGCGCTATGACGCGGGCTTCGGGCTTCGTGCGCTGGATGATCTGGAAGCGGTGATCGCGTTTTTCGAGGCGCGGCAGGGCATGTTGCATGGCTTTCGCTGGAAGGACTGGGGGGATTACCGTTCGGCCCCGGCGTCAAAACCCCTGACGGCGTTTGACCAGCTGCTGGCCATCGGGGATGGCGAGACGCGGGCGTTCCAGTTGCGCAAGGGCTATCGGTCGGGCGAACAGGTCTGGTGGCGCGAGATTGTGAAACCCGTCGCAGGCACCGTTCTGGCCGGGATCGGCGCGGATGCGATGACCTTGGGCGAGGATTACGAGGTCGATGCCGCGACCGGGATTGTGAGTTTCAACTGGGCACCGGGTCCGGGGGCGGAGATCTCTGCCGGGTTCGAATTTGACGTGCCGGTGCGGTTCGATGCTGACCTGATCCAGATCTCGGTCGCGAGTTTCAAGGCGGGCGAAGTGCCGAAAGTGCCTGTGGTGGAGGTGCGGCTGTGAGTTTGATCGAACATCTGGCCACAGGGGCCACGACGATCTGTCGCGCATGGGCGCTGGAGCGGCGCGACGGGGTCGTGCTGGGCTTTACCGATCATGACCGGGATCTGAGTTTCGAGGGTGTCATGTTTCGCGCCGAGGCGGGGCTGACCGCGCGCGCGCTCGAGCAGGTCACCGGGCTGGCTGTGGACAATTCCGAAGCCGTGGGGGCCTTGCGCGACGCAGGTCTGCGGGAAGAGGATATTCTGGCAGGCCGCTATGATGGCGCGGCCTTGCGGATCTGGGAGGTCAACTGGGCCGATCCGGTGCAGCGGCGGCTGATCTTTCGCGGCGCGCTGGGCGAGATCACACGGGCGGGCGGGGCTTTCCGGGCCGAATTGCGCGGGTTGTCAGAGCCGCTGGGCCAGCCGGGCGGGCGGATTTATCACGCGGCCTGTTCGGCGGTGCTGGGGGATGGGGCGTGTCGGTTCGATCTGGAGACACCGGGGTATTTTGCCGAAAGCGCAGTGGTTTCCGTTCGTGACGGGGTGGAAATCAGCTTTGACCCTATCGACACAGTTGGGCCGGGCTGGTTCGCCTTTGGGCGGCTTATGGTGCTCTCAGGTGCTGCAGAGGGGTTGGTGGGCCATATTCGCGATGACCGGATGCGCGAGGGTCTGCGGGTGCTGACGCTCTGGGACAGCCTGCGCGCGCCGATTGCACCGGGGGATATGGTTCGGCTGACCGTGGGATGCGACAAGCAGGCCGCGACCTGTCGGTTGAAATTCGACAATATGCTGAATTTTCAGGGCTTCCCGCATATTCCGGGCGAGGATTGGATGACCGCCTATCCCAAGGCGGGGCAGGTCAATTCGGGCGGTGCGCGACGCACGGCGCTATGAGCATGTGCGGCGTTCTTGACGAGGCCGCGCTCTGGATCGGCACGCCCTATCACCACCGCGCCAGTCTGCGCGGGGTGGGGGCGGATTGTCTGGGGCTGATCTGTGGCATCTGGCGCGCGCGCTATGGGCGGTTGCCCGAGGCGTTGCCGGATTACAGCCCGCGCTGGGATGAGGTCGGGGCCGAGGAACGGCTCTGGGCGGCACTCGCGCGGCATATGGTCCCGGCGTGGGCACCTGCGGATGGGCAAGTGCTTCTGTTCCGCCTGCAACCGCGCGCGCTGGCCAAGCATCTGGGGGTGCAATGCGCGGGCGGGCAGGGGTTCATTCATGCCTGCCCGCGTGCCGGTGTGGTGCAGGCCCCGCTTTCAAGCCCTTGGGCGCGGCGCATCGTGGCGCGTTTCGATTTTCCGCCGATTTCTGACTGAACTGGAGTGTAACTCATGGCAACCTTGGTCCTTTCTGCGGTCGGCGCGGCCATCGGCTCTGGCGTCAGTGGCAGCTTTCTGGGCCTGACCGGCTTGGTCGTGGGCCGCGCCGTCGGCGCGACGGTCGGACGCATGATCGACCAGCGGCTGATGGGCGGGGGCTCTCAGGTGATCGAGACGGGCCGGATCGAGCGGCTGCGCGTGACCGGGGCCACGGAAGGCGCGCCTGTGCCGCTGGTCTGGGGGCGCGTGCGGCTGGGCGGGCAGGTGATCTGGTCGTCCGAGTTTCGCGAGACTGTCACCACCTCTGGCGGGGGTGGCAAGATCGTCAGGAAACCCAAGGTGCGGGAATATTCCTATTCGATCTCGCTGGCGGTCGCGCTGTGCGAGGGGCCGATCCTGGGCGTGGGGCGTATCTGGGCCGATGGGCAGGAACTGGCGCCTGCGGATCTGAACACCCGGCTGTATACGGGCGGCGCGGATCAGCTTCCTGATCCGCTGATCGAGGCCATCGAGGGCGCAGGTCAGGTGCCGGCCTATCGCGGGGTTGCCTATCTGGTGATCGAGGATCTGGAACTGGGCGAGTTCGGCAACCGCGTGCCGCAACTGAGTTTCGAGGTGATCCGCGCGGTGCAGTCGGACGCGCCGCAAAGCCTGTCGGATCATGTGCAGGCGGTGGCGCTGATGCCGGGATCGGGAGATTTCGCGCTGGCGACGACGCCGGTCTATGCGCAGCAGGTCAGCGGCGGCGCGGGCGGGGGCTTGGGCGGGGGCGCATCGCTGGGCGGCGCGCTGGGCAGTTTCAACCCCAATCCTGCCGATGCGCCGATGAACCTCAATTCCCCTACGGGCTTGAGCGATCTGGACGCGTCGCTGGACGCGCTGGTGCGGGAATTGCCGAATTGCGGCTCTAGTCTGCTGATCGTGTCATGGTTCGGCTCTGATCTGCGGGCGGGGGTGTGCACGGTTGAGCCAAAGGTCGAATATGCGGACCGCGAGGCACCGGCGCAGCCCTGGTCCGTGGCCGGTCGCGCGGCGATTGACACGCCGGAAGTGCCGCGCGTGGACGGGCGGCCGGTTTATGGCGGCACGCCGTCAGATGCGTCTGTGATCGAGGCGATTGCTGCCCTGAACGCGCGGGGGCAGAAGGTGGTTTATTACCCGTTCATGTTGATGGAAGTTCTGGCAGGCAATGGCCTGCCGGACCCGTGGTCGGATGCCGGGGACCAGCCGGTGCTGCCCTGGCGTGGGCGGATCACGACGCTGAAGGCACCGGGGGTTGAGGGCAGCACGGATGGCACGCCGGACGCCGAGGCGGAGGTGGCGGCGTTCTTTGGCACGGCGCAGGCGAGCGATTTCAGCGTCTCGGGCGGGACGGTCAGCTATACCGGGCCGCAAGAATGGCGCTATCGGCGCTTCATCCTGCATCAGGCCGCGCTTTGTGCGGCGGCGGGGGGTGTGGACGCGTTTTGCATCGGGTCTGAAATGCGCGGGCTGACCCAGATCCGCGGCCCTGGCAACAGTTTTCCGGCGGTCGCTGCGCTGCGTGCGCTGGCGGCCGAGGTGCGCGCGATCCTGGGGCCGGATGTCAAGCTGACCTATGCGGCCGACTGGTCGGAATATTTCGGCTATATCACCCATGACGGGGACCGGTTCTTTCATCTCGACCCGCTCTGGGCGGATGAAGAGATCGATTTCATCGGCATCGACAATTACATGCCGCTGTCGGACTGGCGCGATGG
>JAFIEL010000104.1 GCA_020832585.1 Natronohydrobacter sp.
CAGAATGGCCAGGCTCGCTGCAAGAAGTGTCTTTCGCATGAATCCCTCTCAGGTTCTCTGGTTCTGTCACGCTGTCGTCGGTTCTTGTGACCACCCATTCAGGCGACAACGATCACTGCCTCGGTTTGTGTCCGGACAATAACAGAATTTGCACCAGATTCGCTAACAGTTTCCTCTGTTTGAGACGAATTGTCTCAGCCTGAAATCGCCTCCGCACATATCTAGAGTGCTGTTTGGCACCAACCACCAAAGCTGGAGTTTTCCAAGGATCGTATTGCCCCATAATGCGCGAGAATCCGCCCAAATGCGACAGCTCAGGCGGGCAGTTCAACCGCCGCAACAAAGTTCGTCGAGAGAATCGCAAACCGTCCCGCGATGATTCCCCCCGCCGCAAAGCCCGGAATCTCCGTGTTCAGTTGTGCGCTGAACCGACCACCGCGCAGATCGATGATCAGCGTAACAGCATGGAAATCCAGCATCGTCCGGCTGATCTGATATTGCGCCTTGTAGACCGCTTCCTTGGCGCAGAAGATCAGCTTGGCGAAATGCCCGCGTTGCGACGGGCCCAGGCTTGCCAGCCACTGCATTTCTTCCATCGTGCAGATTTCGGGCCAGAGCGCAGATTCCAACGGGATCGAGGGTTCAAGATCCAATCCCAATGCCCTGATCTCTGGTGCGTCCGTGACCACGGCCAGACAATCCCTGCCAGTATGGCTGATCGAGCCTTGCAGACCGACCGGCCAGATCGGGGCGCGATCCTCGCCCTGCAGCACTGGGCGCGGCACTTGCCCAAGCATCTCCATCGCGGCCCGCGCCGCCCCACGGCCTGCGCCGAATTCACGGGCGCGCGCCGCTGTCACCTGCTCGATCGCCAGCACTTCATCCCCCATCAGGCGCGGCATGGGCGCACGCGGGTCACTCCAGGCCATTGCCACCCGATCCGAGAACAGGGGCCGTGCGAATTCCGAGAAATCGAACTTCTGCTGAATCATCTGCGGCCCATCCTTTGCTCTCTCATCGCGCGCCTGCGCGCCATCGCATCCATCCGCCCAGTGGGTTCGCCCGTATCCACAGGCTCTGGCGCCGCCACGCGCGCTTGCGCCAGTTTTGCCACCGGGGCCGAAGCCACTGGACGTTGCTTGCTGTCCAGATGCCGCACCAGATCGCCCAGCACCGGGAAGCGGAACACATCCGTGATCGAGACGCCGGGCAGGTTCAGCCGCGCGCGAATCTCACGATGCGCCTGCACGGCCAGCAGCGAATGACCGCCCAGATTGAAGAAATTGTCCGACGGCCCGACCTGCGCCAGCCCCAGGACATCGCACCAGATCTGCGACAATTGCCCGAGCGTGTCGCCGCTACTCGCAGCCGCCACGGGTGCCGGTTCGGGCGCGCGGGTCATTTGCGGCGCGGGCAGCGCCTTGCGGTCGATCTTCTTGTTGGGCGTCAGTGGGAATTCCGCGACCGGCACCAGAACCGAGGGCAGCATATGCGCAGGCAGGCTTTGCGCCAGTGCCGCACGCAGATCGCCCGTCGGGCTGCCGGTGTAATAGCCCACCAAACGCTGATCGCCGGGTTGATCCTCGCGCGCGATGACCACGGCTTGCGTGATCCCCGGCTGCGCTTCCAGAACGGCCTCGATCTCGCCCAGCTCGATCCTGTGGCCACGGATTTTCACCTGATGATCGACCCGGCCAAGGAAATCGATGCCCCCTGCCGCATTGCGCCGCACCAGATCACCCGTGCGATAGAGCCGCCCCGGCCCAAAGGGGTTCTCAATGAACCGCTCTTCGGTCAGTTCTTGGCGGTTCCAATAGCCGCGCGTTACCCCATCCCCGCCGATCAGCAATTCGCCCTCTGCGCCCACGGGCTGTTCGCGCAGATTATCGCCCACGACATGCAAGGTGGTGTTGGCAATCGGCGCACCGATCCCGACCGTTCCGGCCCCCCCGCGCGACAGGCAGGTGGATGACCAGATCGTGGTTTCCGTCGGCCCATACATATTCTGCACCGCCTGCCCGGTCAGCCCGGCGATATCCTGCGCCAGCGTCCCCGGCAGCGCTTCGCCACCCACCATCACATGCGGCACGCGGGCCAAAGCCGCGCGCGCGTCGTCATTCATGCACAGCATCCGCGCCATGGACGGCGTGCACTGGAAATGCGTGACCTTGTGGCGAATGATCTGGGCGGCAATCGAGAAATCATCCTCGGGCAGATCAACCCCGGCATTCGACCGCCGCACCACTTCGGCCAGCGGATAAAGCCCTTCCAGCACCTGCTCCGTGGCGATGCCATAGTCGATCAGGCAAGCGACTTCATTGACGCCAATGGCCTTCAACTGCTCGACGCGCTCCAGACAATCCTCGACCGTGCCGAACAGACCCGAATCCTCGAAATAGCGGTTGAATGCGTAATCCAGAATCCCGTCCACTTCGTCCTGCGACAGCGTGGAGAGGTCAATATCCATCGGGTTCTTCGCCCCCTCTGGCCGTTTGAAGGCCGGAAACGCCCAGGCATATTGCTTGACCAGCGCCGCCGCCGCCAGAAGGTAGCTTTTCATCGGCCCGCGCGCCACTTCGCGGGCATGGTCGCGGTCGCGCGCTACAAATGTATGCAGCATCAGCGTGACCGTGAAATCGGCCGGGTCGCGGCCCGTCTCGCGCAACGCCTCGTGATAAATCCTGATCTTCTCGGCCACTTCCGCAATCGACTGGCCCAGCAGATGCGTCAGCACATGCGCGCCCAGACGCCCTGCCTCGCGCCATGTCTCGGGGTTGCCAGCGGTGGTCAGCCAGATGTTCAGCTCTTTCGACACCGGGCGCGGCAGGGTCTGGATCGGCACAGGCCCGTCGCCCTTGTCGAACTCGACCTTATCCCCGCGCCACAGCTTGCGCACGGTCTCGATGGCCTCCATCATCGCGGGCTTGTTCTTCGGCACCTGATTTTCAGGGCGGATCACGAAATCCACCGGATGCCAGCCAGAGGCAATCCCGATTCCCGTGCGCCCATTGGTCAGGTTGTCGATCACCGCCCATTCTTCGGCAATGCGGATCGGGTGGTGCAAGGGGGCCACGCAAGACCCGGCACGCACGGCCAGATTCTTCGTCACCGCCGCGACAGCCGCCCCGGTCACAGACGGGTTCGGGAATGGCCCACCAAAGGCATGGAAATGCCGCTCTGGCGTCCAGATCGCGCAGAATCCATGCGTGTCCGCGAATTTCGCGCCTTCCAGCAGCAGGCGATATTTCTGCGGCCCCTGCCCGTCATCATTGCCCCAATACATCAGGCTGAAATCCATGCCCTGACCGGATACGCGCACAGGCCCCTTGGCCACCATCGCGCGATCCTCGTCGCCCATCAGGACCACCTTGAACCCGCGCGCCAGCGTCCAGAACAATTCCAGCACCGAAATATCGAAACTAAGCGAGGTGACAGCCAGCCAGACGCCGGGCGGGTTGTGCTGGATGCGGTCATCCATGCCTGCGAAGAAATTGGCAACATTGCCATGTTCGACCATCACCCCCTTGGGCAACCCGGTCGAGCCTGATGTGTAGATCAGATAGGCCAGATCATCCGGCGTGACCCCGCTTTCGGGGTTGGTGTCAGGGACCGTGGCCGGCCGGATATCCGTATCAAGCTGCAAAACATCCGCCCCATGCGCAGGCAGCACATCCAGCAGCACATGTTCCGTCACGATCACCGGCGCACCGGAATCGCTGACGAAATGCGCCAATCTATCCGCCGGATAGCTGGGGTCCATCGGGACATAAGCGCCCCCGGCCTTCAGAATGCCCAGCGCGCCCACCAGCAGCCCCGGCCCCCGCCGCACGCAAAGCGCAACCGGCGTATCCGGCCCCACCCCCATTTGGGTCAGCACATGCGCGACGCGATTGGCGCGGGCATTCAATTCGGCATAGGTCAGGCTCTGCGTCTCATGGCTCAGTGCCACCGCATCAGGCGTGCGCGTGACCTGCGCTTCAAACGCATGATGGATGCAGACCCGATCATAATCGCGGGCCGTGGCGTTGAGGTCAGGCGCGGATTCGCCATTCAGATGCGCCGCCATCGCGGCCAGCAACGCCGCGGCCATGTCAGCCGGAACCACAGCCGGATCATGGCGCAGACAGCCCGCCCCAAGGTCGAGCACCAGCGCTGCCTCAACCTCTGCCCCGTCACAAACCGCAATCGGCGGCGGATTCAGCACGCCCAGCTGCGGATCGCGCGCGGCGATATCGCGCGCGAAACCCGGCGTGCGGGCGGCAAGGTCTAGCTGGCGGGCAAGCGCGGCTTCCGGCGCGGCCATGTCCACGCGCAACGGCACCCAACCCGACAGGATTTCGGGCGCGTCCTGCATGGCGGCCGTTACATAGCGCAGATCAAAGGCGCGCAACCCCAACTGCGCCGACAGCGCCGCGCCAAAGGCCGCGACCAGCGCGGGCTGATCCGCCGCAGGCAAGCCAACCGCGACCGAGGCCACCCCCGCCCCCATCGGCGCAGGCTGCATCTGGCGCAAGGCCGCACGATAAGCGCCCTCGCCCGATACGACCAAGGCCAGGGCCTGCGTGAAGCGCGCCTCGGGCGCAGGCAGAATATCCCCGACCGATACCAGCGCATCCGGTGCGACGGGCAGACCCTGCTGGCACAGCAACCCCTGACAGACAATCGCCCCCGACCCAGAAGCCACGGTCACGCTATCGGCATCGACGGCCAGCACCTGTCCCGGCCTGCCGTCGCCTTCGACAGCATGGGCCGTGCTGACACAAACCACCTGACCGCCCAAACGCAGCTTGGGCATGGTCAGCGGGTTCCAATAGGGGCCATGATCCAGCGCGCGTACCAGCCGAACCAGATCAGAGGCAGGCCGCAAAAAATCCAGAAACCCCGCGCAATCAGGCCGATCATCGCGCTTGCAGATCGTCCGCTGCGTCAGATCCTGCGCCATACCGGCAGCGCCCTGTTCCAGCGCTGCGATCACATCGCCGAAACTCTCGGACCCGGCGGCAAAGCACTTGGCATTGATCGTCAGCGCCGTGTCATCCGGCTCAATCGCGAAACGCCGCTGCACCAGCACCGCGCCCTCATCCACGCCCGGCGTGATATGGTGCCAGGTGATCCCATGCGCCGCTTCGCCCGCAATCAGCGCCCAGACCGGCGCATTCAGCCCGGCATAGCGCGGCAAGGGGCCATCGTGAAAATTCACCGCCCCTTTGCGCGGCATGGCCAGCAGATCACGGCCCAGGATCTCCAGCCCGGCGATATTCAGCAGCCAGTCGCAGGGTAGCTCCGCCAGACGCTCTGCCAGACCCGGTCCCGGTGCCACAACCGCGATCCCGCGCTCTGCCGCCCAATCCGACAGTCGCGGATTGCGCGTCGCAATCGCTGTGATCCCATGCCCACGCACCAGCCATTGCCCGGCACATTCCGCCAGAAGTGTCTCTTCGCCGATCAGGATTGCGGACAGGTTCTGCATCACTCTTACCTCTCGACGGGTGCCCCTTGCCCCCGTGTTCTGCCCTCAGTGGCCGTCGCGCCCGGCATGAGGTTTCGCCATGTCTCTGACACAAGATCGCGGAGAAAATATGGCGCGATCCGTTCCTCTTTACGTTCCAGCAAGCGACGGAGTTTCCAGACACCCGCACCAAAAAGATGCGCCAGCGTCACAAGCGTCAGATAAACCGCCCCGCCGCGCTTGCGGAAATAATGCGACCGCGAGTCAAACCAGTAGCGCGGCTGGCGTTTCCATTGCTTCATACCGGTGCTGACCGAGCCGATATGCACCACCCGCGCCTCTGGCAGATAGACGCCGCGCCAGCCTGCATCCTTGATCCGATGGCACAGGTCGGTTTCCTCGAAATACAGGAAAAACGCCTCGTCAAACAGGCCAACCCGATCCAGCACAGGCATCGGGAACATCACGCTCGCGCCTGCGCACCAGTCGATTTCCCTGGGCTGATCCGGCACCCCCATCGGCACGACATGGCGCTTCAGTAGCCGCGTGACGATGCCGGTATGCGCCGCCCCCTCGAATTCCGACCAGACCGAGGGGAAGCGGAACGCGGTGACATGCGCCACATCATCCTCGCCGCGCACATGGCTGCCGACAAAGCCGCAATCGGGGTTTTCCAGCAGATAGTCACGCAACCGCGCAATGGCGTCCGGTTCGGGGAAGGCATCCGAGTTCAAAAGATAGACGAAATCGGGCCTTGAACCATCCGGCAGACCCGCGCGGATGCCGACATTGTTGCCCGCGCCAAACCCCCCGTTGCGCCCCGACTGGATCACCCGAACGCGCGGCCAGCCTTCGGTTGCGGCGACCAGTGCCTCATACGATCCGTCCTGACTGTCATTATCGACAATCGTGATCGCACCCGCGACCCCCTCCATCGCGCGCACAGCCGTTTGCGCCGCGCGCAGGGTCATTTCGGCCGTGCGGTAATTCAGGATGACTGTCAGAACTGTCGCACTCATTCCGCCGCCTCCTGCCTGTGGGGCGTCGCGCGCATCAGCTTGAGCAACCGCGCGGCCAGCACGCGGACATTCGGTTCCAGCACCATAGAATCGTGATCCCCCGGCACCTCGAACACTTGCAGATTGGGCGCGAACTGACCCCATTCATTATCGTCAAACACATATTCCTTGCCCCGGCTGACCCATTGCCCCCCCGCGACCTGCCAATGCTGATCAAGTGGCGGGCGGAACAGGATCAGGTTTCCATCCCAGGGCTGCACCTGATATTCCGCCACAGCCTGCCGGAACGCCGCTTCAATCGCGGCATTGTGGAAGGCATCGGCACTGTCCGCCGCTGGCCCCTGCGCAAGATGTGCCTGCCATGCTTTGCGCGCGCGCCACCATTCCAGCGCATAGCCCGGCCCCTTGCGCCGGAATTCCGCCAGTTTGATCAGCGCCTTGTCCTGACGGCTCAGGCTTGGGCGGACAGGCAGCGGCGTGTCCAGCAACACCACCATATCGACCACTTCGCCCGCCGCTTCCAACTGCAGCGCGATTTCATAGGCGGTGATCCCACCGCCAGAAAAGCCGCCCAACCGATACGGCCCCTGCGGCTGCACCTGCCGCATTTCCGCGATGTAATCGCGCGCGGCATCCTCAATCCGGTCATGCGGGGCCTCGCCGCCGAACAGCCCGCGCGCCTGCAACCCGTAGAAGGGCCGGTCCCGCCCCAGAAGCGTGGCCAGATGGCGCAAGTTCAGCACATTGCCGAACATCCCCGCGACAAGGAAGAACGGCGTCTCTGGCCCGCCTTCGCCCTCATGCATCGGCACCAGATGGGTAAACCGCCGCCGCTTGGGCAATTCGCGCACCTCTGCCCCACCATCGAGTGAGGCACCCGTGACCTCGGCCACCATCGCCGCACAGGCCGCAATCGTGGGCGCTTCAAACAGCACCGAAATCGGGAACTCGACGCCGAACGCTTTCTTCACCTGCGCAAACAGCCGCACCGCGATCAGCGAATGGCCGCCCAGATCGAAAAAATTATCCTCGACCCCGATCTGGTCGATCCCCAGCAACTCGGCCCAGAACCCGGCCAGGGTGCGTTCCACATCATTGCGCGGCGCGACATAATCCGTGCCCAGATCAGGCCGCTCGAACTTGGTCTCGCCGCCCGCGCGCGTGCTCTCGCTTTCGACCTGCGCGATCAGCGCTTTCGGATCGATGGACGAAACCACAATCGGCGACACGCCACTGGCTAAGGCCCGCAGGAAGGCCGCGCCCCCCTCGCGCGGGGTGATCCCCAGCGCCAGCATATCGCGCAACCGCTCTTCTGCAGGCGAAAGCGATGTGCTTTGCACAGGGCCGTCGCGCTCCATTTCCGAGGCACGAATGGGCGGGGCATCGGCAAACCCCCCGGCCTCCAGCCGTTTGATCGTGAAGCGCGTGATCTCTGCCACGACCGACCCATCCGGCGCGGCCAACGTGATGTCGAAACTCGCAAATCCCGGTTCCGGCTCGGCCCGCAGCCGGACATGGCTGAACACTTCACCGGGCAGGTCGCGCCAGACGCGGATGCGCGCATAAGACAGCGGCACCCACAGATGCGCGCCCTGATAGCCGGGGATCAGCTCCATCGCCCAGCCGGTCGCCAGATCCATCAGCGCCGGATGCAGCACATGGCCCGCGTCCAGATCGCCGCGATAGTCACCCGGCAGGCTCAGTTGTGCCAGCCCCTCGCGCTGACCAAGGGCCATGCGGTTCAGCACCCGCCAGCGCGGCCCGAAATCAAGATGTGCCTCTTGCGGACTGACCAACCCCTGCCCTTCGCGCGGCTCGCCCATCCGCGCTGCAATCGCGCCCAGATCAAGCGGCGCGGGCGCGGCGTCGCGCAGCAGCCCAAGCTGCGCCTGTGCGTTCAGCACGAACCCCTTGGACCCGCCCTGCATCACATCGCTGCGCAGCGCAAAATCATAGCCCTCGCCCGTGCGCGCCAGTGTCGCGCGGACCTCTCGCGGCCCCGGCACGGACAGCGCGCGGAAGAAATACAGATCGCGGATTTCAAACGCCCCCACCTCGCCCTGCGCGCGCAGGGCTTGCGCGGCCAGATCCAGAACCCCGGTCCCCGGCAGCACGGCGGCACCATCCTTCGTGCGGTGTTCATCCACGATCCAGTCAGACGGCGAGAGATGCTTGACCAGCCGCCGGTTGCCCTTCGGGTCAAAACCCATTTCGTCGTAAAGCGGCAGGGCGCAGGGCGTCATGGGGGCTTGCGATGTGGTCCCCAGCCGCACGGCCATCGCCTCGGCGGCCATCCCGGCCTCGGCCCAGATACCCCAGTTCAGCGCGACGACCTTGGTGCGCCCAGCGCTGCGCGACCGGGCGAAGGCGTTCAGATATTCATTCGCCGCCACATAATCGACCTGCCCCACAGGCGCAGTCAGGGTCGAGGTCGAGGCAAGCAGCACCATCACCTTCAGCGCGCCATCGGGCAAGAGTGCATCGATCACCTGCAACCCATGCAGCTTGGGCGCAAAGACTTCTTCCACATCGCCCGTCGATTTCGCCAGCAGCGGCGCGTCGTTGATCTGGCCGGCTGCATGGATCAACCCGTAAGGCTTGCCCAACGCACCCTCTGCCCCCGCCAGTGCCGCGCGCATTTCGTCAATGTTGCAGACATCGGCCACAGCGACATGCACCGCGCCGCCAAGCGCTTCCAGCCGTTCCACCGCCATGATCCGCCGCGTCGTCGCATCCATCGGCCCATGATCGGCCTGCCATGCCGCCCAATCGGCGCGATCGGGCAAGGGTGTGCGCGCCAGCAGTGTGATCTTCGCACCAAAGCGCGTGATCAGTTCTTCGGCCAGTGTCAGCCCGATCCCACCGAAACCACCGGTGATCACCCAATGCGCGCCCTGCGGTATCTCGGGCAGGCGCTCTTCCAGCCTCAAAGCCCGCAAGACCTGCGCATAGCGCTTGCCCTTGCGGATCAGTGCGGTGCCATTTGCGGGCACCGCGCAAATCTCTTCCAGCAGTGCTGTCGTATCGGCGCTGCCGTCAATATCCAGCGTGGCGCAAGTCAGCCCCGGCATTTCACGCGGGCCAACCCGCGCAGGCCCCGCGATCATCGCTTTCTCGGGGTGGCGCAGCGCCTCGCCCTCCAAGGCCTGCGCGCCATTGGTCACGACAGTCACATGAACCGGCAAGGGCAGGCTTTCGCTCTGCATCGCCTGCGCAAGGAACAACAGCGCATAAAACCCCTGCTCGATATTGCGATGCAGGAAGGACGATCCCGGCCGGAAATTCTCGCGCCCTGTGACCAGCCAGAAATGCGCGATCCGTGTGGGCGCAATCCCATCCGAGACCAGCTCCGCAATCAGCCGCGCATAGGCGTCGCGCCCATGTTCCGGCGCAAGCGTGTAAAGCCCGCCCGCCTTGCGCGCGAATGTGTCGCCCGCGCGCACTTCCACCACGTTCTGCCCCGCATCGCGCAAAGCCGCGATCACCGGTGCCGCCATACCTGACTCATCCGCAAAGATCAGCCAGGTTTCGGACAGCGTGCCAAGATCGCGCGCCACATCCAGATCGCAATCGGCATAGGCAGGCTTCCAGCCCAGCCGCGTGCCCCATTGCGCCAGATCGTCGATCCGTTCCAGAAGCGGCGCATCGACACGCGCAGCCTGCCCCGGTTCGATGAAAAACCGCGACCGTTGGAAGGGATAGGTCGGCAGGCTGACGCGGCGGCGCTTCGCCTCGCCCCAGATCTGGGACCAGTCGAA
>JAFIEL010000105.1 GCA_020832585.1 Natronohydrobacter sp.
CGTTCGGCCTGCTGACACCAGACGCGCAGGCTGTCCGGTGAACAGCCAAGCTTCAGCGCAATTGCCTTACAGGCGGCGTTCTGCGCATTCAAACGGTCCCCCGGACCGTTTGATCCGCTGTGTAGACCTGCTTGAACCGCAGGCATAGTCAGCGCGGTTCTCTCGGAAAACCCGAACACCACGTTCACGCAGTTCGGTCGAATAGGCGGGGGTATGTCGATTCTTTGTCATGGGGCGCATCCTTTGAGTGTTTACTCTCCGGCAAACCCAGGGTGGTTCAAATGTTTGGATCGGCATGGAACCACGGCGCAACCCTTGCGTTTATTGGCGAATATGTCCGAACCGAAAAGGATAGCGATATGGAGTTCACAGGCATTATCGGGCTCATACATCTGATCTTGGTTGTCTATGCGGCTGTGTCGATCCTGGGAGCGCCGGGCACCACAGGGCAGAAAGTTCTGTGGATCCTGCTGGTCCTGCTTTTCCCGGTGGTCGGTCTTATCATCTGGTTCCTGGCCGGTCCGAAAAAGGCCTGACGCGCATTGGCCAGCCGTAACGATAGCGGCGTCGCGGAACCGTATCCTCGCACGCTCGTTGAACGTAGATGATTGAATACAGTTCCAGCTACCAGACATATTGCGGCCCGGCGCCCGTGCCGCGTGATCTCTGGCTGGCATGGAACTTCGATTCCAGCTTGATCTTGGGCCTTGGATTTTGCGTGATCAGTGGCATTTGGCTCTTGCGCCATGCCACGGCAACCCGCCAGCGCGCCTTTGCAGTTGCAAGCAGTGGAGCCGTAGTGGCCTTCGTCTCACCGCTTTGCGCGCTCACAGTAGCCTTGTTCGCAGCGCGCGCCGGGCATCATCTGATCTTGCTGTCAGTCATCGCCCCTGCGCTGGCAATCGCCATCCCGGTGTTGCGTATGCCAGCCGCAGCGAGTTTTCTGACGCTCTCGGCAGCGCTCTGGGCATGGCATATCCCGGCGATCTACAGTGCCGCGTGGGACAGCGCTGCCGTCTATTGGGCCATGCAGTTTGCGCTGCTGCTGCCCGCATGGGCGTTTTGGTCGGTCATTCTGTCGGGCCAGTCATGGCGCGACATCGCTTGGCTGATGCCGCTGGTTGCACAGATGGGCTTTCTGGGCGCCATCCTGACATTCGCGGGCCGCCCGTTCTATCTGGAACATCTTGCAGTTGCAGAACGCTTCGGCCTGACCGCGTTGCAGGACCAACAGCTTGCGGGGTTGATCATGTGGGTGCCCGGCATGCTGCCGATCGCGGCAGTGGCCGGCTATCTGGCCTGGAGGCAACTGGGGTCGATGAGGCAAGCATGATCGCGCTCTTGAAGGCTGTGCATATCATCGGATTGTCCATCTGGATGGCAGGTTTGCTGACTTTGCCGATTGTGATGCAGATTTATGGCCGTCGTGCAGAGATTCAGACACAACCGGGCTTTGATGAATTTCGCTGGCTCACGCATTATTCGTACACGCGGGTGGTCACGCCTGCCGCGATCGTTGCAATATCGACGGGCACAGCGCTGATTTTCGCGCATCATGTCCTGACCGTCTGGATGCTGGCCAAATTGCTGGCTGTATCGGGGCTGGTCTTGATGCATGCATGGCTGGGCCATGTGATTGTCGAAGCTGGCGAAGGCCGAGGCAACTACAAGATACCCCCTGTCAGCGTGGCGCTGATACCGACATTGGCTTTGATGATCGCCGTCTTGTGGCTGGTTCTGGCAAAGCCTGATCTGGCAGGGCTGGTCGCCAGCTTGCCGGATATTCTGCGCGAACCGCGTGGCAACGCCATCCCCGCAAGGTTTGACCCGCTATGAGATGCGCTTTGCCATTCTTCGCGATTGTCCTGACAGGCTGTACCGGGCCGCTTTCGACACTTGCTCCGGCAGGACCTGTCGCAGAAAAAATCGCGTGGCTCTGGTGGGGCATGCTGGCAGGGTCGGTGCTGCTGACAGTGCTGGTGCTGGTTCTGGTGGTCATGGCGTTCGGTCCCCCGCGCGTGGTCAACCCTCGGGTCTGGACGCACAGGCTGGGCCTGTGGTTTTCTCTTATGGTGCTGAGCGTGACGCTTGGCGCAGGGCTTTGGGTGGGCGAGCGTATCTTGCCGCGCGGGGATGCGGTCGAAGTGACAGCGCATTCGTGGCAATGGGGCTGGCGCTTCGGGCATCCTGACGGTGAAGGCGGCTGGCGGCAGGTCGAAGGTGAGCTGCACATTCCGGCAGGCCAGACAATAGAAGTGCGCGTCACATCGGCAGATGTCATCCATGCATTCTGGGTGCCACGGCTGGCAGGCAAGATCGACGCGATCCCAGGGCGCGAGAACCGCCTGCGCCTGCGCGCTGATGCGCCTGGCATCTATGCGGGGCGCAGCGCCGAGTTTTCCGGCACAGGCTATGCAGGCATGACATTCACTGTGATTGCGCATGATCCCGCTGACTGGCCCGCCGCGATTGCCGCCCTGAGCAAGGATGCGCCCGATGACTGATGTTTCCCCAGCCGCAGGTCCACAGGCTGACACGGCCGCAACAACAATCACCCTCGCCGCCAACCCACGGCAGCGCGCCTTGCGCCTGCATCGCGAGTTGTCGCAGGTCTGGGCCAATGATCGCGGGCTTTGGGGGCAGGTGACAGCGGTCAGCCACACCACGCTGGGCCTGCGCTTCATGGCGACCGCATTTGTGTTTTTCGCGATCGGGGGCATTCTGTCCATGCTGATCCGCGCGCAACTCGCGACGCCGGACGGGGCCTTTCTGGACACCGAACTCTATAACCAGATCTTCACGATGCATGGCACCATCATGATGTTTCTGTTTGCCATTCCCATGCTGGAAGGGATTGCGATCTGGTTGTTGCCCAAGATGCTGGGCACGCGCGACATGGCCTTCCCGCGCCTGACGGCCTTGGGCTACTGGTGCTACCTGTTCGGCGGTCTGATCATGCTCACAGCGCTTCTGTTCGGGGTCGCGCCGCGCGATGGCTGGTTCATGTATACGCCACTGTCAAACGCCGTCTTTTCGCCCGGCATCAATGCCGATGTCTGGCTTCTGGGCGTCACCTTTGTCGAGATTTCCGCCATTGCCGCCGCAATAGAGATCACGGTCACAATCCTGCGCCAGCGCGCGCCGGGTATGCGGCTGATGGAGATGCCGCTATTCGCGTGGTACATGCTGGGCACATCCGCGATGATGCTTGTGGGCTTTCCGCCGCTGATCGCAGGCTCGGTGCTGCTCGAGATGGAGCGCGCTTTTGACTGGCCTTTCTTTGATCCGACGCGCGGCGGGGATCCGCTGTTGTGGCAGCATCTGTTCTGGCTGTTCGGCCACCCCGAGGTCTATATCATCTTCCTGCCTGCCGCCGGTGTCATGTCGATGATGATACCTGTACTTTGTCGTACCACAATCCTTGGCTATGGGGCGATCGTGGCCGCAATCCTCGCGCTGGTATTTCTCAGCTTCGGGTTGTGGGTGCATCACATGTTCACAGTGGGCATTCCCCATATGGCGCTGGCCTTCTTCTCGGCGGCGTCCGTGCTTGTCGCCGTGCCGACAGCAGTGCAGATTTTTGCCTGGATCGGCACGATGTGGAAGGGCAACCCGCAACTGCATTTGCCCATGTATCACATCCTTGGCTTCTTCCTGACCTTCGTGATGGGGGGGTTGACGGGTGTCATGCTGGCCATTGTTCCCTTCAACTGGCAGGCCCATGACACGGCGTTTGTGACAGCGCATCTGCATTATGTGCTCATCGGCGGCTTTGTCTTTCCGATGATGGCGGCGGCAACCTACTGGATGCCCTTGATGACCGGCAAGCGCCGTATCAAAGGGTTGGGCGAGGCCGCCTTCTGGGTCATCCTGATCGGGTTTCACGGCACTTTTTTCATAATGCATCTGACGGGTCTCTTGGGGATGCCGCGCCGGATCGATGTCTATCCCGACAATCCCGAATGGATCTGGCTGAACCTGACCTCATCGATATTCGGATTTGTGCTGACCATCGGTTTCGCCATGTATGCGATGGACCTGATCTTGCAGGCGACACTTGGCAAACGCCAGAGCCGCGATCCATGGCAAGCGCCCACACTTGACTGGGCCATGCCGCTCCCCGCGCCCAATTACAATTTCGCGTCCCTGCCCACAGCGCGGCACCTGAGACGCGATGCTCGTGAGGTCATCTTGCCTCTTGCGCGCGGCGAAGGCGTGCTCGCGGGTGCCCCGCGCGGACAGCGCGAATTTCTGGTAACATCGGTGGGCGATGCGACCCCTGACCATGTCGCGATCCTGCCGGGCAATACTGCGCTGCCTCTGGCCCTATCTTCGGCCATAGGGGCGTTTGTGCTGTTGATGCTGGCCAGCCTGTATGCGCTGGCGGGGCTGGCGCTGCTGCCAGTTGCGGCCCTGATCTGGGTCTGGGCGCGGGGGATGGCCCCACAGGACAGCCTGCATCCGGTCGAGGTTGCGCCGAACTTTCGCTTGCCAGTGCACCACCATGCCATGACGTCACTTGGCCAAAGCGGTCTTTTCGCCCTTCTGATAGCCAATGGCACGCTTTACGCATCGCTACTTTTCGGTCTTGCCTTCCTGTCGGTCGTCACCCCTGGCCCTGAAGTGCCCGCTGCAACTGTCGGCGGTGTGCCAGTCGTGTCGGCGCTTGGCGTGCTGGCTGCATCACTGGTCGCGGCACAATTCGCCACTGCAGACCAAAGCGCGACCAACGCCTTGGTCGCGCTGGTCGGAAACCTTGTGGCGCTTGCTGCGCTACTTTCGGTGCTGCCATTTCTGGATGACCCGACAGCCCATGCGCGCGACGCGCTGCGCGCCGCTCTTGCAGGGTATGTTGGGCTGCATGTGCTGGTCGCCGCAGGTATGGCAGCGTTTGTCTTTGACCAGCACCGGCGCAGCGAAGTGACGGCGACGCAGCAGGGCGCTTGGCCTGCCTGCCGCCTGTGGCAACGCTACACAGGGGCGGTGACACTGATCACGCTGGTTGTGGCCATAGCGCAAGAGGTGCTCACATGAAATGGCTGGGCGCTGTGCTGATCGGCCCGACTTTGTGGTTTGCGATCTTCCTTGCCGTTTACGGGCTGCACGGGTTGATCTGCGCACAATGGGGAGTGGTCGATTTCTCGGGGCGCGCTGTGATGATCGTGGTCTGGGGCATCGGGGTGGCACTGTTCTGGCCCTTGCTGCGCTACATGCCCGCAGGCCATGCCTGCAGCATAGACCTGCCGCGCGCGGGCCTGTGGATCGGGTTGGGGGCGACTGTGTTCACGTTGTTCCCTGTGCTGATCGCCAGCAGCTGCAGCTGAAAAAACCCGCCATGTCGAAATGGACATGGCGGGTCGAGGGAGGAACGAGACAATCGGAAAGGTTGTCTCGCCAGAGGGACAGTATTGAAACCCGCGGGGCGCCGTTCGGTTCCCTGCTGTTACCGAAAAAGGGCTTTGAGCAATGCAAGACTTCACATCTTCCAGTTCGGGGACAACGTCCTGTCCTACGCAGCAACAGCCGCCACAGAACGGGGACAGCCATCACCCGATGCTGATTTACTGGAAAGTCTTTGCATGGGCCGGAATTCTGGCGATTGCGGCCGCCCTGATCTGGTTGCTCGCGCCAGTGTTGCTGCCCTTCGTGATCGCATTTGTGCTGGCTTACTTTCTGGATCCGGTTGTGCGCAAACTGGTTGATTGGGGGCTGAGGCGAGTTTGGGCCGGCCTGCTTGTGGCCGTGATCTGCTTTGGCACTTTGATCGCGATGATCGGATTTGCAGTGCCTTTTCTCGTGTCAGAAGCATCCGCGCTGCTAGAGGCCCTCCCGGAAAGCTGGGAAGAGATCGAGGGCCAGGCCGAAGACCACCTGCCCGAGGTAGCGACCGCGCAAATCGACGATCTGGGGGAAGTGGCCCGGTCTGCCTTCGAGGGCTTTCAGGACAATATCCGGAATGCGATGGGTGGGCTGGCCATGGGTGTGACAGGTCTGGTCTCAGTAGTGAAATTCTGGATCGTGATGCCTGTCGTCACAGTATATCTGCTGATCGACTGGCCACGACTGATCGCAAATGTGGACAGGCACCTTCCGCGCGCCTCGGCCCCTGAAATGCGCAAACTTGCCCAAGACGCCGATGAAACCCTGTCAGGCTATATTCGAGGGCAGGCAATCGTCTGCACAATTCTGATGGCCTATTACGCCACAGCCCTGACTTTGGTAGGCATGCCCTATGGGATCGCCGTCGGGGTGCTTACGGGTGCAGTGTCATTCATTCCCTATGTTGGCATGTTCATCGGCACAAGCCTTGGGATCGGGGTAGCGCTGTGGCAATTCTGGGGCGATCCGATCTGGATTGCCGTCGTTGGTGGGGTTTATGCCGTGGGTCTGGTCATGGAAAGTGAATTTCTTGTGCCGCGACTGGTGGGTGATGCTGTTAATCTGCATCCGGTCTGGCTGATTTTTGCAGTGCTGGCCTTTGGTTCAGTGTTCGGCTTTGTGGGCGCGTTGCTCGCGGTGCCGCTTGCCGCCATGACAGGAGTGGTGGCCCGTCATCTTCTGGCGCGCTACAGGGACAGCGCGCTCTATCACGGTGATCGCACAGAGCCATGAGCCCCCCCGTGCAAAGAACAGCGGGGGGGTGGGCGGCGTCAGTCAGCGGGTTGCGGCGGAACTTCTTCAGCCTGTGGCGCTCCAGTATCGCCTGGCCCTGAAACGGTCCCCTCAGCGGGTATGCCTTGGGTCTCTTCAACGGCAGCGGGGGTTGGCTGTCCGGTTTCCGGCACATCGGAAACTGTCCGGCCCATGAACCAGATCAGCAGGACCAAGGCAACGCCAACTGCAATGACCATCCCGATAAGCGGGCCGACATGGCGTTTGGCCTGTTTCTTTACGTTGGTGTCGGGGGCTGTCATGCGTTCTCCTTTCCGGAAATCCTGATCGATACCTGCGCAAAACGCGAAAGGCATCCAGTCAATCAACGCAAGGCGCAGCTTTAGGTTCCGCATTGGAAAGACCTGGCGGCTCAAAGCGGCGCGCTCACAGATGCGGACGGATGACGCTGAGAACCATGGCTTGCCCCTGTGTCCACCAACTCAATCGACGCAGGTCTGACTCGGTGAAAGCACGGGCGCGGGCGCAATCGGCCTCGAATACCGCGATCTGCTCTCGCGCGAAGTCGTACGAGTAGACATTGAGATTCGCCTCGTCATTCAGGCGAAACGACCGCTCGTCGAAATTGGCTGACCCGATGGATGTCCAGAAATCGTCGACGATGATCAGTTTGGCATGCAGAAAGGTGGGCTGGAATTCCAGGATCTCGACACCAGCGGCCAGCAATTCACCCCAGCACCGGCGTGACACATGCCGCACGATGCGCGAATCCGTATATGCGCCCGCGACAAGCAGCACAACGCGCACGCCCCTCGTGCGTGCTGCGAGAAGCTGGTCAATCGCCACGCGATCGGGCACGAAATAGGGTGTGGAAATGCGAATGCTGGACGTTGCAGCCGCCAGCGCGGTCATCAGCATCAGATGGATTTCGTTCCGGCTGCCGGTATTGCTCTTGATCATCTGCACATCCAGCTCGCCTGCTGGCGCAAGCACTGGGTAGAAGGCCGGGCCACGCAACACTTCGCCGCTGGCTTCGACCCAGTTATGCGCGAAGGCGTTTTGCAGCATCGCCACAGCAGGCCCTTCGACGCGGTAATGGGTGTCGCGCCATTCGTCGGGGTTGCGCGCATTGCCGCGCCATGTATCGGCAATGCCGACGCCGCCGGTGAACCCGACCTGCCCGTCAATGACCAGCACCTTGCGATGCGTGCGATTGTTCATCCGCGTCAAAGTGCGCGGGCGCATGGGGCGGAACATGCGCAGCATGACGCCGCCTTCATGCATGCGGTCGATCAGATCATCATTCATCGGCAAACTGCCGACCCAATCGATCAGTACCTTCACCGCGACCCCGGCCTGTGCGCGCGCAACCAGCGCGTCGCAGAATTCCTCGGCAACAATGCCGCTCCAATAGATATAGGACTCAAAGGTGATCGAGTGCTGCGCCTGCTGGATCGCGCCAAGCATCGAATCGAAGATCACATCGCCATTCAGCAACGTCTCAATTCGGTTCCCCCCAACGATCGGGCTGCCATAAAGCCCCCCCATGTCGCGGGCGAATTGCGGGTCATGCGCGGGCGTGACATGCGGCACATTGCGCCGCAATTCGCGGCGATAGGGCATCAGGGCCAGCATTACCGCCCAGAACAAGAGGGCGATCAGGACGCCCGCGACAACCGCGCGCAGCTTGCGCCGGATCCGATGAGGTAGTGCTGGCAGGCTGGTCATGTCGCGCTCTGAACTGATTTGGCTGGTAACGCGCCGCGTCGCGCGCGGTTCCCTCGACAGGTTCAAGGGGAACCATTCACCGACTCGGGACGTTATATTGTCTATTCATCCGTAAAGGGGCAACAATGCCTGAGCCTGTGCATCACCCCACAACGTCGCCAGCGCAGGCGCCGATTGCGCTGCAGGGTATTTTCCTGATTTTTCTTCTGATTTTCATACATTTCGCGCGTGATTTCTTGCTGCCGGTCGTGCTGGCGTTGCTTTTGTTTTTCGTGTTTGTCCCTGCGCAACGCAGGCTGCAAGGTGCAGGCTTCCACAGCACGCTCGTGGCCGCAGTGATTGTGATCGGTCTTTTGGTCTTTCTTTTGGTGATTTTCTTTCTGCTCAGCGGGCCGGTGACGCAGATTTTAAACAATCTGCCCGAAATCATAGATGGGGTCACGCTGCGGCTTGAACAGGCGCGCAACACGTTATTCGCTTTTGCCGAGGGAATGCGGACCGGTACGGCTGCTGATATCCCGCAACTGCGTCCGACGGTTGTGACCGGACCCGATGACGACAACGGCAATCAGTTCTTGCTGACGACTGCCAGCGGCGCGATTGTGTATCTGGCCGAGGCTCCGCTGGTTGTCGGGCAGTTTCTGCTGGTTCTGGTGCTGTTGTTCTTCATGTTGTCGTCGTCGGGGTTGCTATACCTCAAGATCATCCAGAGTTTCGATGCCTTTGCAGACAAGCGCATGGCGCTGGAAACCCTGCGGCAGGTCGAGCAGAAACTGGGGGGCTATCTGGGCACGATCGCGCTGATCAATCTTGGCCTTGGGATGTGTATTGGTGCGGCCATGTGGCTGCTGGGAATGCCTGTTCCGCTCTTCTTTGGCGTCCTGGCATTCCTGCTGAATTTCATTCCCTTCGTGGGCGCGCTGATCGGGGTGATCTTGTCGACCACCGTGGCGCTTCTGTGGTTCGACAGCTTTAGCAGCGTGGCGCTTGTGGGTGCCGCCTATCTGACGCTGACCACACTGGAGGGCAATCTGATCACCCCCAGCATTGTTGCGCGGCGTTTGCGCATGAACACTGTCCTGGTCATTCTGTCCATCGCGTTCTGGGCATGGATATGGTCCTTCATGGGCATGATCATCGCGGTGCCCATGCTGGTCGCGTTGCGGGTGATCACGGAACAGGTTCCTCGCTGGCAGAAGATCGCGAATTTGCTGTCGGGCGAGAGGGCCGCACTCCATGCGGATTTCGACACAGTCAAGACCTTGCCCTGACCAATCGCGGTTCATTCGCACCGCTATCGGAGAACCCGCATGCGATGCTTGTGCATCCGGGAACATTTGCAGCATCAACTGGAGCGGTGTCGGGTTTGATCTGGGCGCGAGTTTATCGTCTTCAATCACTCGCGCCTGGCCTATGTTGTGACCATGTGCCCCCGCGAAGACATAGGCGATCTGCCCTTGGACCTGGGCAACGCGCGCCATGCAATTGAAAAACGCGCTTTGCACGTTCGATCCCTATGATGGTAGCTTGGGAATGGGCGCTCCGCTTTCGGTGATGTCTTTGGCAAACAGCGCCTTGACCCAGTGTGCTGCCACCCGGAGAGGGCATCCACGCTTTCAACAGAGCCGCGGCCATGCCCAGGCAACGCTGTCATCAGGGAAGGGTTGCAAAGAAAAAGACAGCGCTCGGGAAAAGCGCTGCCTCAAATGAATTCCTTAAAACACTCCGAAAAGGAATAGAAGAATAATGATCGGTATCGGAATACCAATAAACCAGAGAAGAATTCCACGCATTTCAGCCTCCTGCATTTTTCAAAGAGCTATTGAGTATAAAACGCTGGTATGGCTGTTT
>JAFIEL010000106.1 GCA_020832585.1 Natronohydrobacter sp.
ATGGGGCGGGCGCGGTGCGGATCTGGGGCAATGGGCTGAACAAGCTGCCTTTCGTGCTGAACGAGGATGTGGCGCGCGCGCTGGTGCTGATGGCGGGGGCTGAGGGGATCGAGGGGCAGTTCTTCAATCTGGTGGGGCCGCCGCTGTTGAGTGCGCGGGGCTGGTTTGACGCGATTGCGGCACAGACGGGGACGCGGATTGAGGTTGCGGGCGGCAATCTGACCGCGTTCTGGGCCGGGGATCAGGTGAAATATGCGCTGAAACGCTATGTGATGGGCCGCAAGGGGGCCACGCGCGGGTCATTTCGCGACTGGCGCTCGCGCGCGCATCTGGCGACGTTTTCCAACCGCGCGGCCTGCGAGGGGCTGGGCTGGCAGCCCGAGGCGGACAAGGCGCGCTTCATCGCGCGGGCGATTTCGCCCGAGGCGATGTTCGGGTTCTGAGCGGGGTCGGGTGTGGTTTGTGCTGGCAGGTTAGAGGGTCGGGGAAGCGGATGTTGAGGTCTGCCCGAGCACAGGGAATGTGACCCGACGGATTGATTGTCATAGCGGCTCGCGAACTTATACTGGGGCCATGAAGCGCATATCCCTGACAGTCCTGGCGCTGCTTGGTATCGTTGCAAGCGCAGCTGTGATTTGTGCCGCTATCGGCGCGTTCGTCGATCCGACCAGCAGTCTTTTCGCGGTGATTGGCTCGATGGTCTGGGCGCCGTTTGGTCCCTTCCTGTTTCTGGCCACACTCGCGGCATGTCTCGCAGGTTTCATGCTGCGCATGATGGGTATGAGACGCCTTGGGGGGCTTGTGCTTGTGCTTGCGGTGCCTGGCACGATCGGCGCGGGGTTTATCCTGACACGAATTGCACTTGCAGGCGTGGCGGCTGGTGCAGAAATCAACCTGCCGGCAGTTGTGATGCTGGGAACGATGGAGGAGCCTGCGCCCGACAGTGTCGAGACGGTTCGGAGTGTCGAGGGCACGGAACTGCGCGCGGCGATATATCGGCCCCCGTCAATGGCAACCCCGGCACCGGTCATTGTCTATATCCACGGCGGCGGTTTCATGACAGGCACGCCTACCGAGACTGCGGCGGATCTGCGATGGTTCGCCGATAACGGGTGGCTGGTCGTAAGCGTTGAATATCGCTTGTTCGGGACCGACAGTCCGACCTGGGACAAGGCACCCGACGACGTGAGATGCGCACTGGCATGGACATATCGGAACGCGACACGGTTCGGAGGCGATCCGACGCGTCTTGCAATCCTTGGCGATTCTGCCGGTGGGAATCTGGCGATCAATGCGGGGTTCGCCGCTGCTGCTGGCGGGGGGAAGTCGATCTGCGGGGCGGACATCGCTGTGCCAATGGCCATCGCTGTTCAATATCCCGCCGTGGACCCTGTGAGCATTTACGAGGATGGCTTTCCGATCCCCGGCTTTGCGCCCCGAATGCTTATCGAGGGCTATATCGGGGGCAGTCCTGATCTGTATCCCGAGCGCATCGCGGCGGTCTCATCTGCCACATTCCTGACGCCGGACGCCCCGCCAACACTTGTTATCCTGCCGGAGAGGGACAGTCTGGTCGTCACGTCTGGAACGCTGGCCTTTGTTCAGGACGCGAGAGCCGCAGGGGTCGATCTGGAACTGGTGCGGATTCCCTTTGCAAACCACGTCTACAATCAGCTTGCCGCAAATTCGCTTGGAAACCAGATTGGTCGCACAGTTCGCTTGCGTTTTCTTGAACAGCATATGCGCTGAAAGAGCGGTCGTGCGAGAGTATTGACGCTTGCGCGCGGAAATGACCGCGCGCGGGCGCGAACCCGCCACGGGGTTGCTTGCCACAGGGGACGCATGGAAACCCGTGCTGTGCGTGATCGTCCCGGCCCGCGTGTGGCGTCGGCCGGTTTGTGCTAGGGGCCTGACTGCCGCTTTGCGGTGCCCTTCCGGCGCGCCTGGTCAGCCGCGCACCACATAGACCGATTGCTTGGCATGCCGCACGATGCGCGCGGCATTGGGGCCAAGCAGGTAATCGGCGGCTTCTGGCCGGTGAGCGGCGAGGATGATCACATCCACCTCCAGCTTGTCGGCGGCGCGCAGAATCTCGTCATAGATATTGCCATGCAGCACATGGGGATGCACCTCGATCGCGCCGGGCACGTTCTGGCGCACCCAATTGCGCAGGGCTTCGCTGAAATGATGCAAAGCGGTCTGCTCGAACCCGGCCTTGAAGAAGGTGCCGACCATTGAGAGGCCGAAATCGGGCAGCACGCTCACGACATGCAATTCGCCGCCCTGCGCGAGCATGGTCTGCGCTTCTGCCATGGGTTTGATCCAGGAGGCAGGGGCGTTCATATCGATGGGCAGCAGTATTTTCCGGGGCATCCGTGGTCCTCCCTGTCATGGTGCGCGATGTGGCCCGCCACATCCCGCCAGCCCTGAGTGGGCCACGGAGGCGGGGCGTAAATCAACCCCTAATGCGTTGATGGCACCATTGGCCGGTCACAGCGCCCATGCCGGGTGTGGCCGCGCGCTACCCTGTCGCGCGGGTTTTCAGGCGGGTGATCTTCCACGGTTCCTGCGTCGAGGGTGCGCCGAAATAATAGCCCTGCAGGCAATCGACGCCCATTTCGGTCAGGATGCGCGCATCCTCGGCGGTTTCGACGGATTCGGCGACGGTGAACATGTCGAAATGGCGCGCGATGGAGACCAGCGCCTGAACCAGCACCTGATTGTCGGGCGAGGCAGAGATGTCGCGGATGAACGTGCCGTCGATCTTGACGATATCGAAGTAGAAATCCTTGAGGTAGCGAAAGGCCGTGTAGCCTGCGCCGAAATCATCGAGCGCAAAGCAGATGCCGCGTTCCTGCATTTCTTCCATGAAGACCGTCACCAGATCGGGCATGATCATGGCCGAGGATTCGGTGATTTCGAGAATCAGCCGTTCACCGATATCGGGGCTGCCGCGCAAGCCCCGTTCCAGCGTTGCCAGCCATTCGGGATAGCCGATCGAGCGTGCCGACATGTTGATCGAGAGCCGGATCGAGGGTTCTGCCGCAAGGGTCTGCAGGCCGATTTCAAGCGCGAGGCAGTCGATCCGGCGTCCGAGTTCATTGGTTTCGACCACATCCATGAAATCCATCGCCGGGATGATCCGGCCTGTATGGTCGATGATGCGGATCAGCCCCTCGTAAAAGGCCGCGCGCTTGGGCATGCGCGCCTGCACCACGGGTTGAAAGGCCAGGATGCTGCGGCGCTGGTCCAGGGCTTCGCGCACCATGGCCAATGTGTCGCGGCGCTGGCCTTCGGCAGCGGCCGAGACAGGGGACGAATAGACAACATCATCTGCTGTGAATTGTGATGATCTGTGAGGCGACATGGGCTGACTCCGCTATTTTGGTCAGACTGGCCCCTCTGGCTTAATCGTGGGTTAAAGACATGCGTTTTGACTAAAATCCGACCGATTTTCCGGCAGGCGCTGCGCTTGATTGCCTTCATGGGGCCGCGCGCGTATAGCCATCGCGGTGGTGCGCGGCAAAAGGAGCGTGGCGATGGACAAGACAGCGGCAAACCAGATGTGGGGCGGGCGGTTCAGTGCCGGGCCGGATGCGATCATGGAGGCGATCAATGCCTCGATCAGCTTCGACAAGCGCCTTGCCCCGCAGGATATTGCCGGATCCCGCGCCCATGCCGCGATGCTGGCCGCCACGGGCATCATCACGCGAGAGGATGCCGCAGAGATCGACCGGGGCCTGCAACAGGTGCTGGCCGAGATAGAGGCCGGAGCGTTCACCTTTTCGACCGCGCTGGAAGATATTCACATGAATGTCGAAAATCGCCTGCGCGAGATCATCGGCGCACCTGCGGGGCGGTTGCATACCGCGCGGTCACGCAATGATCAGGTGGCGCTGGATTTCCGGCTCTGGGTGCGGGAACAATGTGACGCGGCGATTGCCGGGCTGGAGGCGCTGATGCGGGCGTTTCTTGTGCAGGCCGAAGCGGGCGCGGATTGGGTGATGCCGGGTTTCACCCATTTGCAGACTGCGCAGCCGGTGACATGGGGGCATCATATGCTGGCCTATGTCGAGATGTTCGCGCGGGACAAATCGCGGTTTCAGGATGCGAGGGCCCGCATGAATGAATGTCCTTTGGGGGCGGCGGCTTTGGCAGGCACGTCCTTTCCCATCGACCGGCATATGGTGGCCAGCGCGCTGGGCTTTGACCGGCCCACGGCCAATTCGCTGGATACCACGGCGGATCGGGATTTCGCTTTGGAGTTTCTGAGTGCGGCCTCGATCTGTGCCATGCATCTGTCGCGTTTCGCCGAAGAGCTGGTGATCTGGTCCTCGGCGCAGTTCCGCTTTGTGCGGATGTCGGACCGGTTCTCGACCGGGTCCAGCATCATGCCGCAGAAACGCAACCCGGATGCGGCCGAGTTGTTGCGCGCCAAGCTGGGGCGCATTCTGGGCGCGACCGTGGCGCTGTTCACGGTGATGAAAGGGCTGCCGCTGACCTATTCCAAGGATATGCAGGAAGACAAGGAACAGGTCTTTGACGCGGCTGACAATCTGCTGCTGGGGCTGGCCGCGATGGAAGGGATGGTGAGCGACCTGACCGCCAATCGCGTGGCACTGGAAGCTGCCGCCAGTTCCGGCTTTTCCACCGCGACCGATCTGGCTGACTGGCTGGTGCGCGAATTGAACCTGCCGTTTCGGGATGCGCATCATGTGACAGGCAGTCTGGTGAAACTGGCCGAGGACAAGGGCTGCGATCTGCCGGATCTTTCGCTTGAAGAAATGCAGAATGTGCATGGCGAAATCACCCAAGCGGTCTATTCTGTGCTGGGGGTGCAGAATTCCGTGGCCAGCCGCACAAGTTACGGCGGCACGGCGCCCGCGAATGTCCGCGCCCAGATTGCCCGCTGGAAAGAGGTGTTGGGATGAAACCTGTTGCTCTGATCATGGCGCTTGTGCTGCTCGCGGCTTGCGGGGCCGAAGCGCCGCCGCGCGCGCCTGAACCTACGGGCGTGAGCATCTCGGGCGAGGCGCGTATCGGTGTGAGCGGTCGGATATGACGCCGCTGCGTATCCTGTGGCTCGCGCTTGCGATCTGGGGCAGCGTGCATCCGATGTATTGGTTCATCACCTGGTTTGTACAGAATGAATGGTCGCTGATGGCCATGGTCGATGCCTGGCATGCCAATGCCGCGACCACGGGCCTTGTCTGGGATCTGACCATCGCGGCTGTGGCGCTGACGCTCTTCGTGATGGTCGAGACCTGGCAGACGCGGCGCTTCCTCGGGCTGCTGGCCATTCCCGCCACCTTCTGCATCGGCGTGTCCTGCGGGGTGCCGCTTTACCTGTTCCTGCGCTCGGCCCCTGCCAAATCCTGATTTCATCTTGCCCCAAATACTCCCGCCGGAGGCACACCACGCTTGCGCCCCGGCCTGACGCCTGACCGAAAGCCTTGCCCATGGACCATTTCCTCTATCGTGACGGTATCCTGCATGCCGAAGATGTCCCCCTGACCGAGATCGCCGCTGCGGTCGGAACGCCCTTCTATTGCTATTCCACCGCGACGCTGGAGCGGCATTTCCGGCTGTTTCAGGACGCGCTTGCAGGCATGGATCATCTGGTCTGTTTCGCGATCAAGTCGCTGTCCAATCAGGCGGTGTTGCGCACGCTGGGGAATCTGGGTGCAGGGATGGATGTGGTCTCTGGCGGCGAATATCGCCGTGCGCAGGCGGCGGGCGTTCCGGGCGAACGGATCGTGTTTTCCGGTGTCGGCAAGACGCGCGAGGAAATGGAATATGCGCTGAGCCACGGTATCCGGCAGTTCAATGTCGAATCGGCAGAGGAATTGCGCGTTCTGTCGCAAGTTGCGGCCAGCATGGGCAAGCGCGCGCCGATCACATTGCGGGTGAACCCGGATGTGGATGCGAAAACCCATGAGAAGATCGCGACGGGCCGCAAGGAAGATAAATTCGGCGTGCCCATCGCCTCTGCCCGAAACATCTATGCCGAAGCCGCAACCCTGCCCGGAATCGAGGTGGTTGGGATTGATGTGCATATCGGCAGCCAGTTGACCGATCTTGCGCCCTTTGAAGCGGCCTTCACCAAGGTTGCCGATCTGACGCGGGAATTGCGCGCGGACGGGCATGTGATCCGGCGGCTCGATCTGGGGGGCGGTCTGGGGATTCCCTATACGCGCTCGAATGAAACCCCGCCCTTGCCGCTGGATTACGGCGCGATGATCCAGCGCGTGTTCGGCGATCTGGATGTGGAAATCGAGATCGAGCCGGGGCGGTTGATCGCGGGTAATGCGGGGATACTGGTCGCGTCGGTGATCTATCTGAAAGAGGGCGAGGGGCGCGATTTCCTGATTCTGGACGCGGCGATGAATGATCTGATCCGCCCGGCCATGTATGGCGCGCATCACGACATTATCCCGGTGATCGAGGCGGTGGCGGCGACCGACCAGCGCCCGGTCGATATTGTGGGGCCGGTCTGCGAATCGGGCGATACTTTCGCCAAACAGCGCGCCATGCCGCCTCTGGACGCGGGGGATCTGGTCGCGTTCCGCTCGGCGGGCGCTTACGGGGCGGTGATGTCGTCCGAATACAACACGCGGCCTCTGATTCCGGAAGTTCTGGTCAAGGGGGATCAATATGCTGTCATCCGCCCGCGTCCGAGCTTTGACGAAATCATCAATCGCGATAGGTTACCCGAATGGCTATGATGCCGTGATCTGACCTGACACGAGGGCGCATGTTCAAGACCCGCCGCCAAGACGCCAACCCTGCCCTGACCCGCGCGCTGCGCGGCACGCTGGCGGGGCTGTGGGCGGAACGATTGGCGCGGGTGTTCTGGCCGTTCACGACGCTGGCCTTTCTGTTGATCGCCGCGCTGGGCTTTGGTGTGCAGGATGTGCTGCCGCCACTTTGGGCGATGTGGGGGGCGCTGGGGGCGATCCTTGCGCTGCTGGTCGCCTTTGGCTGGGGCGCGTGGCGGCTGAATGTGCCGACGCGGGCGGACGCCATTGCGCGGCTTGATGCCTCGATGCCGGGGCGGCCCTTGTCCACCTTGGCGGATGAACAGGCGATTGGCGCGGGCGATGAGGCGTCGCGCCGGGTCTGGCTGGCGCATCTGGCGCGCATGCAGGCGCGGTTGATGGCGGCGCGCGCGGTGCCGGGAGATCTGCGACTGGCCGCGCGCGACCGGTTCGGGCTGCGCTATGTCGCGCTGACGGCGTTTGTGGTGGCGCTGGTCTTTGGGGCGCCGTCCCGGGTGACGGAAATCACCGAAATTGCGCAGATCCCAAGCCGGGCCGAGGCCGTGGCGTTGGGGCCAAGCTGGGAAGCCTGGGTGCAGCCCCCGGCCTATACCGGGCGTCCGAGCCTCTATCTGAACGAGGTGGACCGGCCCACGCTGCAACTGCCGCAGGGCAGTCGGGTGACGGTGCGGTTCTATGGCCAGCAAGGGATCATGTCGGTCAGCGAAAGCCTGTCGGATCGTGTCGAGCCGGACCCTAACGAGATGGCGCAGGATTTCGAGATCGAACGTTCTGGCCGCTTGTCGATCCGTGGGCCTGCCGGGCGCGACTGGGAAGTGACGGCGCTGATCGATCAACCGCCGCAGGTGCAGCTTGTGGGCATGGCCGCGCGGGAACGTGGCGGCGTGATGCGGCAGGATTTCACCGCAGCCGATGATTACGGCGTGACCGGGGGCGAGGTGCGCGTGGCGCTGGATCTGGGCGCGGTCGATCGGCGCTTCGGGCTGGTGCCGGAGCCGGAGCCGCGCGATGCGCTGACGCTGCCCTTGCCGATGCCAGCCTCTGGCTCGCGCGCGGCGATTGAAGATGCATTCCTTGAAGATTTCTCGCAGCACGCTTGGGCCAATCTGCCGGTGACGATTGCCTTTGCGGTCGAGGATGCGCGCGGGCAGGTGGGGGAAACGCCTGCGACGCAGATGATCCTGCCGGGGCGGCGGTTCTTTGATCCGATGGCGGCGGCGGTGATCGAATTGCGGCGTGACCTGCTCTGGACGCGCGAGAATGCTGCGCGGGCGGATGAATTGTTGCGCGCGATTGCGCATCGCCCGCAGGAGGCCTTCCGCTCGCCCGAGGCGCGGATTCGCTACATGGAAACCCATGAGGTGCTGCTGGCGGCGCTGGATCAGGGGGGGCTCGATGCCGAGACCCGCGATGATCTGGCGCAGCGGATGTGGGATCTGGCGGTGCTGCTGGAAGAGGGCGATCTGGCCGATGCCCGCGAGCGGTTGCGCCGCGCGCAGGAACGGCTGGACGAGGCTGTGCGCAATGGCGCGGACCCGGCGGAAGTGGCCGAGTTGATGGAAGAATTGCGCGAGGCGATGCGCGATTACATGCGGCAACTGGCCGAACAGCCGCGCGAACGGGGCGAGGCCCCGCCTGATGGCGAGAGCATGGAGATCACGCAGGACCAGATCCAGGAGCTTCTGGACAGGATTCAGGAGTTGATGGAAGAAGGCCGCATGGAAGAGGCGGCGGAGTTGCTGGCGCAACTGAATGCGCTGCTGGAGAATCTGCAGGTGGCCGAGGGGCAGGGCGGCGAAGGTGCTCCGGGCGATCAGGCGATGGAAGGGCTGGGCGAGACGCTGCGCGACCAGCAGGAACTGTCGGATGACACGTTCAACGAGTTGCAGGACGAATTCCGCAATGACGGGCGGCAAGAGGGGGAACAGGACGGCGAAGGGCAGGGCGGCGATGGCCAGCGCGGGGATCTGGCCGAGCGTCAGCGCGGGCTGGCCGATCAGCTGCGCGACCAGCAGCTGCAACCCCTGCCCGGTGAGGGCACGCCCGAGGGCGATGCGGCGCTGGAGGCGCTGGAGCGCGCGCAGCGGGCGATGGAAGAGGCCGCCGAAGCGCTGGAGCAGGGCGAGACCGGCGAGGCGCTGAGCCGTCAGGCTGATGCGATGGAAGCGATGCGCGAGGGGATGCGCGCGATGAATCAGGCGCGTGCGCAGGAGAACCGCGAGCAGCAGGGCGACCGCGCGGGTCAGGAAACCGGCGACGGGCAGAGCCGTGACCCGCTGGGCCGCGAGCGCAATCAGGGTGGCGAGGTCGGCACCGAGGAGTCGCTGTTGCAGGGCGAGGATGTCTATCGCCGCGCGCGCGATCTGCTGGAAGAATTGCGGCGGCGCTCGGCGGAACTGGAGCGGCCCGAGGCGGAACTGGACTATCTGCGGCGACTGCTGGACCGGTTCTGAGACAGTCTGAGGGTTTCTGAGCGCGGCGGATTTGTCCGCAGCGTCAGGGTTTTTCCCGACGTTGAAAGCGCCCGCTCATGGCCCACCCGCCCGCCCTGATGCCATTCGCGGGCGCTGCCCGTGCCAAGGCACGGGCGGGTAGTGGCGCGGCGGTTGCTGGACCGGTTGTGAGGGCTGTCGCCTGACTGTCGGGGAAATGTCGCTCTTGTGTCAGGGTGCTGTCGTGGTAGCCCTGTGCGCGAACGGGCATGATCGCCCCATCACGCATCAGACAGACAGGTTTTCAGATGATCGTTCGCAAACTCCGGCTTGATCAGGGGTATTCGCAGGAACAACTGGCCGATATGGCGGGAATTTCCGTGCGCACCTTGCAACGGATCGAGCGCGGGGCGACGGCAAGCCCCGAGACGCTGAAATGCCTGGCTGCGGTGCTTGATGTGGACCAACGCGATCTCGGAAAGGACGCTTCCATGCCTGCATCAGACCCGACCACTTTGCCCCGGCTTGCCGAGGATGAACGCGAAGCGATGGAATATGTGCGCGACATTCAGGGCTTTTATACCCATCTGGCGCAGTATGTTATCGTGACGGTGCTGCTGGTCGGCATCAATCTGTGGACCAGTCCGGGGTTTTTCTGGGCGATTTTCCCCGCGATTGGCTGGGGCTTGGGCGTCGCCGTGCATGGGCTGTCGGTCTTCGAGGTGATCAACCTGTTCGGGCGTGACTGGGAAAAGCGGCAGATCGCGAAGCGTCTGGGGCGCTGAGACTGCCCCTGCGCGGCCTTCGCGTGTCACGCCCCACCCGCCCACCCGCGCGCCACGCAAAGGCCGCGCAGGGGCAGGGGTGAGGCCAAAGAAAAAGCCCCGCCAGTCTGGCGGGGCTTTTGGTTCTCGGCGGTGCGGCGAAGATCAGTTCTTCGCGTAGAATTCGACCACGAGGTTCGGTTCCAT
>JAFIEL010000107.1 GCA_020832585.1 Natronohydrobacter sp.
CCCCCCCCCCCCCCCCCCCCCCCCCCCCCCCCCCCCCCCCCCCCCCCCCCCCACGACAGGGCGTGCCACGCTCGATCAGCACTGTGCCCAGACGCTCCTCCAGCCCGCGCACCCGCTGCGAAATGGCCGAAGGCGTGACATGCAGCGCGGTCGCCGCCGCCTCGAAACTGCCCGTCTGCACGACAAGCGCCACAGCGCGGGCGGCAGGATAGTCAATCATTAGCAGCCCTTAACTGGTGTAAGCAGGATGAATTTGTCTAATCTGATCTGACCCGCTATCGCAAGCCCGGACCACACCGGAGCCCCCCATGAACGACGCAGCCGTTTTCCTGACCGGCCTTGGCATCGGCCTGAGCCTGATCCTGGCCATCGGCGCGCAGAACGCCTTTGTGCTGCGACAGGGCTTGCGGGGCAGTCATGTCCTGCCCGTCGTGCTGACCTGCGCGCTGTCGGATGCGGTGCTGATCGTGATCGGTGTGACCAGCTTCGCACAGATCGCCCGCCTGCTGCCGATGATCGAGCCGCTCATGCGCTATGGCGGTGCGGCCTTCCTGATCTGGTATGGCGCGCGATCGGCCCGCGCGGCACTTACCTCGACCGAGGCGCTCTGGATCGACGGCCGCGCCACGCACGAACCGCTGCGCCCGGTCCTGCTGACGGCGCTCGCGCTGACATGGCTCAACCCGCATGTCTATCTCGATACCGTGGTGCTCTTGGGCACAATCTCGACCCAGTATCCCGGCCAGCAATGGGCCTTTGGCGCGGGGGCGGTGACAGGATCACTCCTGTTTTTCTTCACGCTGGGTTTTGGCGCCAGCCTGCTGCGCCCGGTTTTCGCCCAACCCCGCGCCTGGCGCATCCTTGAAGCCGGTATTGCGCTGGTGATGTGGGCAATTGCGTTGAAGCTGATCTTCATGTCCTGAGCCCGCCCGGCGGCCACGCCGGGCAGCGCCCGTGAAGGGCATGGGCGGGCGGGTGGGCCCTGAACGGGCGCTTACCCCCTCAGCAGGGTTTCAACCCCGCCTTGAAGCGCCGCATGTTGCGCCGATAGCCCGCAGCCGATTCGAGCAATTTCGCCTGCGCCGCAGCATCGAGTTGCCGCACCACACGCCCCGGCGCCCCCATCACCAGCGACCCGTCAGGGATCTCTTTACCCTCTGTCACCAGCGCGCCTGCACCGATCAGACAGCCGCGCCCGATCTTCGCGCCATTCAGGACCGTGGCCCCCATCCCGATCAGCGACCCCTCGCCGATCGTGCAGCCATGCAGCATCGCCTTGTGGCCAACCGTCACATGCGCCCCGATCGACAGCGGATAGCCCATATCCGTATGCAGCACGCAGTTTTCCTGAATATTCGTGCCCGCGCCGATCACCAGCGGCTCATTATCCCCGCGCAGCACGGCCCCGAACCAGATCGAGACCCCTTCGCCAAGGATCACCTTGCCGATGACATGCGCCCCCGGTGCGATCCAGTAATCCCCGTTTTCAGGCGGGACCGGGTTATGTCCATCCAGAGCATAGAGCATCATGCACTCCCCAGCTTGCGCAACCGCTCAATGAGCGCCGAGGTGTCCCAGCGCCCGCCGCCCATATTCTGCACATCCTTGTAGAACTGATCGACCAGCGCCGTCATCGGCAAAGGCGCACCGAACTCTTCCGCTGTGGCCAGACAAATCCCCAGATCCTTGCGCATCCAGTCCACCGCGAATCCGTGGTTGAACGCCCCGTCGAGCATGCTGCCATGCCGGTTCTGCATCTGCCACGACCCGGCCGCGCCCTGAGAGATCACTTCAACCACCGCGCGCCCGTCCATTCCGGCCTTTTCCCCGAAATGCAACGCTTCGGCCAAGCCCTGCAACAGCCCCGCAATGCAGATCTGGTTCATCATCTTGGCGATCTGCCCTGCCCCACTCTCGCCCATGCGCTTGGCAACCCGTGCATAGGCATCCATCACCGGGGCCGCGCGGTCGAAATCGGCCTCGGCCCCACCGCACATGATCGACAGCACCCCGTTTTCCGCCCCCGCCTGCCCGCCAGAGACCGGCGCATCCACAAAGCCCACGCCCTGCTTGGCCGCCAGATCATGCAATTCGCGCGTCACCTGCGCAGAAACCGTGGTGTGATCGACAAACAGCTTGCCCGCAGGCATGGCGGCAAAGGCCCCGTCCTCGCCCAGACAGACCGACCGCAGGTCATCGTCATTGCCGACACAGGCCATGACCATCTCGGCCCCGTCAGCCGCCTCGCGCGGCGTGGCCCCGAACGCACCCCCATTGGCCGCGACCCAGGCTTCCGCCTTCGCGGTGGTGCGATTGTAGACTGTGACCTCATGGCCTGCGCGCGCCAGATGCGCAGCCATCGGCCCGCCCATCACCCCCAGACCCAGAAACGCAAGTTTCGCCATTCCATCCCCCTCTCGAATTCTTGTGATTGCGCTTTGGGCGCTCAGGCAATACCTATCAGGGCCACCCCGACCGTCAACTCAAAGACAGCAGCCCCGCATATGTTCACCACCTTCCGCTGGCTTCTGAGGATCTTTGCAGGGCTTGCCCTGCTGGGTGTTCTGCTTGCGACCGGCCTTTATTTCTTCCTGTCCCGGTCACTGCCCGACTATACCGAAACCTTCCGGCAGAACGGGATCTCGGGCGAGGTCGAAATCGTGCGCAACACCCATAACGTGCCGCATATCTTCGCCGAAAACGACCCGGATGTGTTCTTCGGACTGGGCTTTGCCCATGCCCAGGACCGGCTCTGGCAGATGCAGATGCTGCGCCGCACGGCGCAGGGGCGGCTGTCGGAAATGTTCGGCAGGCGGACGCTACGGGTGGACGAATTGATGCGCAGGCTCGACATCTACGGCCTTGCCCGCGCATCATTCGATGTGCAGGATCCCGAAACCCAGGCCGCATTGATCGCCTATTCCGAAGGGGTCAATGCCTGGCTGCGCATCACCAACGAGCGCGCGCGCGGGCGCGGGGCGCCCGAGTTCTTCGTCTTCACCGCAGAAATGCCGCTCTGGCAGCCCGCGGATTCGCTCGCGATCCTGAAACTGATGGCGGTGCAACTCAACAGCCAGATCGCGCGCGAAGTGCAGCGCGCGCGCGTCTCGATGCTGATCCCGCCCGAACGCCTGCGCGACCTGATGCCGGATGCGCCCGGCTCTGGCGTGGCCGCATTGCCCGATTTCGCCAGCCTCTTTCCCGGTGTCGCGCCAAGCTCCCAGATCACACTCGCGCAGGACCCGCTCAGCCCTATCCGACCGGCCACACTGGCCGGGGCGTCGAACAGCTTTGCAGCAACACCTGCGCGCGCGGCCAGCGACGGGGCGATTCTTGCCAATGACCCGCATCTGGAACTGACCGCCCCTTCGGCGATGTATCTTGCGCGGCTGGAACTGGCGACAGGCGGGGTGATCGGGGCCACCATCCCCGGCCTGCCTGCAATCCTGTCGGGCCGCTCGGAAGCGCTGGGCTGGGGGATCACCTCCAGCTACATGGATGACAGCGATGTGTTTCTGGAAGAACTGAACCCGGAAAACCCAGCACAATACCGCACCCCGGACGGCTGGGCCGAATTCGAAACCCGCGGCTCGATCATCCGCATCAAGGACGAAGACCCGGTCACGCTGACGCTCCGCTGGTCCGAAAACGGCCCGGTCCTGTCCGGCGCGCTCTATGATCTGGGCACGATCACACCGCCGGGTCATGTTGCAACCATCGGCTGGACCGCACTCACCCCCGACGACACGACCCTGAGCGCGGCCATGCGCCTGATGCGCGCGCAAAGCATCGACGAGGCGCTCGCAGCGGGCGAAATCTATGTCGCGCCCTCGCAGGTGCTGATGCTGGCCACGCGCGACCGGATCGCCATGCAACTTCTGGGCCGCATGCCGCGCCGCGATGCAGATCATGACACCCAAGGGCGCATGCCCGCCGCAGGCTGGAAGCCGGAAAACCGCTGGCTGGGCACCCTGCCCTATTCGGCCAATCCGCGCTTTCTCGACCCCGAATCCGGCATCCTTGGCAATACCAACAACAAGATCCTCGACCGCCCCTTTCCGCTGCATGTCAGCCATGACTGGGGCGACACGCAGCGCATCGAACGCTTTCAACACCTGATGCGCCAGCGCAATGTCCATACCCGCGACAGTTTCATCGAGGCGCAGCTTGACACGGTCAGCCCCGCCGCGCGCCTGCTGCTGCCGCTGGTCGCGGCGGATCTGTGGTTCTCGGGCGACGCCGCCCCTGCCGGAACCCGCGCCCATCTGCGCCAGCGCGCGCTGCGGCTTCTGGCCGACTGGAACGGCGAGATGAACGAGCATCTGCCCGAACCCCTGATCTATGCCGCCTGGATGCGCGACTTGCAGACCCGCCTGATCCGCGACGAGTTGGGGCCGCTGGCCGAAACCTTCCTGCATGTGGACCCGGTGTTCATCGAGCGGGTCTTTCGCAACACGGATGGCGCAGGGGAATGGTGCAATATCGTGCAATCCTCGGTGCGCGAGACCTGCACCGAGATTGCCATTTCCGCGCTGGACGAAGCGCTTCTGCGCCTGACCGAACGCTATGGCGAGAATGTCGAAAGCTGGCGCTGGGGGGATGCGCATATGGCCACGCACCGCCATTCGGTGCTGGGCGATGTCGCGCTGGTGCGCCATTTCGTCAATATCCGCCAATCGACCTCGGGCGGGGATCACACGCTGATGCGCGGGCGCACGTCCGGGCGCGACCCTGAACCTTTCGCCAATGTGCATGGCGCGGTCTATCGCGGCGTCTATGATTTCGCCGATCCCGAAAGCTCGGTCTTCATCCTGTCCACAGGGCAGTCCGGCCACCCGCTCTCGCGCCATTATGACGATCTGGGCGACCTGTGGCGCAGGGGCGAATATATCCCCATGACCCTTGACCCGGATCTTGCACGCGGTGGTTCAGTAGGGATTACCCGACTTCTTCCCAGAGGCGAGTGAGCCCCGCCGTTGCAAAGCTGTCACATGCTGTTCTCGTCTGCCCCCGCTTCCGCAAGGTAACGTGTGACAAATCTGCGCAAAGCGCGCAAAGCTTGAGCAGTTCATGGTCGCGGCCAGACCATTCTTGCGGAAAGAAGGAGGAGATTTCCGTGCGTAAAACTCTTGCAACCGGGCTTGTCGCCCTTGCCACCACCCCCGCTTTTGCCCCCGCTTTTGCCGGTGGGATCGAACGCAACCCGCAATCCATGGCGATCCTGTTCCAGCAGGGCAACTATGTGGAATTCGGCGCATCCCACGCACGCCCTCGTGTCACCGGCGATGTTTTTGGCCTGGGTTTCGCCAGCGGCAATATCGCAAATCGCTTTTCAACCGGTTCTTTCGCCTTCAAGGGCGATATCAACGAGCAGTTGTCCTATGCCGTGATTCTTGACCAACCCTTCGGCGCAGACACGCTCTATCCGACCGTGTCACCGCTGGGAGGCGCGCTTGGCAAGATCAACAACACCATGCTCACCGGGGTTCTGCGCTACAAGTTCGACGGTGGTTTCAGCGCCCATGCCGGGTTGCGGTCCTCCTGGACCTCTGGTCAGGTCGGCCTGCCCGCACTGCCCCCAACGCTGCCCGTGCCCTACACCATGTCCACCAACACGGATCAGGCTTGGGGCTATCTGGTGGGTGTCGCCTATGAAAAGCCTGAAATCGCGCTGCGTGTGGCTCTGACCTATAATTCGTCCATCAAGCATTCGCTGACCCCGAGCGAGACCCTCGGCGGTGCGCCGATCCCGGTGGCCAATCCTGCGTTCAACGTGAAGCTGCCGGAATCCGTCAATCTTGAATTCCAGTCAGGGGTTGCACCCGATACGCTGGTCTTTGGCTCTGTGCGCTGGGTCAAATGGAAGGATTTCGTCATCCCTGCGCCCGCGCTCGGCAGCAATCTTGTCGTATATCCGAAGAACTCTGTGACCTATACCCTGGGCGTCGGTCGGCGTTTCAACGAAACCTGGTCCGGTTCGGTGTCCTTGTCGCATGATACCGGCAATGGCAATCCGACCAGCAATCTCAGCCCGATCGGCAAGCGCAATACAATCGGTCTTGGGGTGTCCTACACTCAGGACGCCATGACGATCAGCGGTGGCGTGCAATATACCCGCATCGGCAGCGCCACGACAACGCTGGGCAGCCAGTTCGGCAAGAACTCTGCCATCGGTGCGGGCATCCGCATCGGCTACCGGTTTTAAGTAAACGGTGATTTGAGTTGACTCAGCCCTGCCAGCCCTCGCGCTGGCAGGGCTTTTTCATGCGCCATTGACCATCCTGCGCCCACTGGCTAGGCAAAGGCACTTGGCCCATCAGAGGACGCGCCCATGCTCTACCCCACCGCCACCGACTGGCTGGCCGCCCCGCGCAAGCAGCTCATGCTGTTCGGGATGTCGGGGCTGGGCAAGACTTATCTGGCGAACCTCTTGCGCGAGGGCGGTGGCTGGTTTCATTACTCGGTCGATTACCGCATCGGCACGCGCTACATGGGCGAATATATCGCCGACAATTTCAAGCGCGAGGCGATGAAAATACCGCTTCTGCGCGAGTTGTTGCTGACGGATTCGGTCTATATCAGCTCGAACATCACGTTTGACAATCTGGCACCCCTCTCGACCTATCTGGGCAAACCTGGCGATCCGGCCAAGGGCGGGTTGCCCTTTGACGAGTACATGACCCGGCAGGACCAGCACCGCGCCGCCGAGATCGCAGCCCTGTCTGATACGCCCCATTTCATCGCGCGGGCGGACGCACTTTATGGCTATCCACATTTCATCTGCGACACGGGCGGGTCGATCTGCGAAGTCATCAACCCCTATGACCCCGATGATGCGCTGATGACGGCCCTCAAGCCTCATGTCCTGCCTGTCTGGATCAAAGGGTCGGAGGCGCATACGGCAGAATTGATCCGCCGTTTTGATCGCGCCCCCAAACCCATGTATTACCAGCCCGATTTCCTGCATGACGCTTGGGCCGAATATCAGCGCGAGACCGGCCACGCCCCCGACCGGATCGACCCTGACGCCTTCGTGCGCTGGACCTATGCCCGCGCGCTGGCCCATCGCGCGCCGCGCTATGCGGCGATGGCCGAGACCTGGGGCCTGACCGTCAGCGCCGAAGAAGTCGCGCAAATCCGCAGCGCTGCCGATTTCAACCGCCTGATCGCGGCTAAACTCCCCGATTGAGGACAAAAGATGCCGATCAAACTGCCCGAAACCCTGCCCGCTTTCGATGTGCTCACCCGCGAGGGCGTGATGGTCATGTCCGAGGCACAGGCCGCGCGGCAGGATATCCGCCCGCTGCGCATCGGGCTGTTGAACCTGATGCCGAAGAAGATCCAGACAGAGACGCAATTCGCCCGCCTGATCGGTGCGACGCCCCTGCAGATCGAATTCTCGCTGATCCGCATGTCGGAACATGAGACCAAGAACACCGCCGCCGAACATATGGCCGAATTCTACCGCCCCTTTCAGGAGGTGAAGCAGGAACGCTTTGACGGTCTGATCATCACCGGTGCCCCCATCGAACACCTGCCCTATCAGGACGTGACCTATTGGGAAGAACTTACAGAAGTCTTTGACTGGACCCAGACCCATGTCCACCAGACGTTCGGTGTCTGCTGGGGCGGCATGGCGATGCTGTGGCATTTCTACGGCCTGCCCAAGCATATGCTCGACGCCAAGGCTTTCGGCTGTTTCCGCCACCGCAACCTAGCGCCCGCCTCGCCCTATTTGCGCGGGTTTTCGGATGATGTGCTGATCCCGGTCAGCCGCTGGACCGAGTTGCGCCAGACAGAGGTCGATGCCATCCCCGCGCTGACCACCCTGATCGCCTCGGATCAGGTCGGCCCCTGCCTGATCGAAGACCCTGCGCATCGGGCGCTGATGATCCTCAATCACTTCGAGTATGACAGCACCACGCTGAAGGAAGAATATGACCGTGACGTGGATGCGGGCAAACCCATTAACGTTCCCTTGAACTATTACCCCGATGATAATCCCGCGAGAACCCCGCTCAATCGCTGGAGAAGTCACGCGCATCTTCTATATGGAAACTGGATTAACCAGATTTATCAGACCACACCTTATGACCTTGCGCAGATTGGCCAATAGAGTTGCGGGGCTTGCCCTGATCACCGCGTTTCTCGCGGCCTGTTCGGTGCAACAGGAGATGCAGATGGCCCGCGCCGAAACCCCGCCCGAAGGGGCTTTCATCGATCTGCCGCAGGGACGCATTCATGCGATTGTCCGCGGGACCGGGCCGGATCTGGTCATGATCCACGGCGCGAATGGCAATGCGCGCGATTTCAGTTTTGATCTGATCGACCGTATGGCGAATGAGTTCCGCATCATCGCCTTTGACCGCCCCGGCTTCGGCTTTTCGGATGATTTCGGCACTGTGGAAAGCCCGATCGATCAGGCCGATATCCTGCGCGCGGCGGCGCTTGCGCTGGATGTCGAAAACCCCATCGTGCTGGGCCATTCCTATGGCGGTGCGGTGGCGATGGCCTGGGCCTTGCGTGCGCCCGACGACGTGGCAGGGCTGACGCTGATTGCGCCTGTCACCCACCCCTGGCCCGGCGATCTGGGCCTGTGGTATCGCATCACGGCCTCGCCCTTGGGGCGCTACCTGATCCTGCCCACCATCGCAGCACTGGCCCCGCGCAGTGCTGTCGAAAACACGCTTGCGAATGTCTTTGCGCCCGACCCGGTGCCAGAGGGCTATCTCGATCATCTGGGCTTCAACCTGACCATGCGGCGCGGGCAATTGTCGCTGAATGCCCAGCAGGTCAACAACCTGATCGACTATGTCGAGGCGATGTATCCCGGCTATCCGGCGCTAAGCATGCCCATCGAGATCGTCCACGGCACAGCCGACAAGACGGTTTATCTGGGCATTCACGGTGAACGGATGGCGCGCGAGGTTGAGAGCGTCACTCTGACAACACTGGAGGATGTGGGCCATATGCCCCACCACGCGCAGCCCGAGACCGTGGCAGAGGCGATCCGCCGAACCCGTGATCGCGCACGCTAAACGTAAGGTGCGTGCTTAGCACGCACCCTACCCAAGCGCTTACCCCATCGCTTCCAGCTCGTCGATGAACCCTTCGATCATGGACAGCCCCTTGTCCCAGAACGCCGGGTCCGACGCATCGAGCCCGAAGGGCGCGAGCAACTCCTTGTGGTGTTTGGACCCGCCCGCTTTCAGCATCTCGAAATACTTGTCCTGAAAGCCCTCGGGCGCGGCCTCATAGGCGGCATAAAGCGCATTCACCAGCCCGTCGCCGAACGCATAGGCATAGACATAGAACGGCGAATGCACGAAATGCGGGATATAGGACCAGAAGGTTTCATAGCCGTCCATGAAGTTGAACACCGGCCCCAGACTTTCGGCCTGCACCGACATCCAGAGCGCGTTGATATCCTCGGGCGTCAACTCCCCCTCGCGCCGCGCCGCATGCAGCTTGCATTCGAAGTCGTAAAACGCGATCTGGCGGACGACCGTGTTGATCATGTCCTCGACCTTGCCCGCCAGCAGCACCTTGCGCTCCTCGGTGGATTTCGCCTTTTCCAGCATCCGCCGGAAGGTCAGCATCTCGCCAAAGACCGAAGCCGTCTCGGCCAAGGTGAGCGGCGTCGAGGACAGAAGCTCCCCCTGACCCGCTGCCAGCCGCTGATGCACCCCGTGGCCCAGTTCATGCGCCAGCGTCATCACATCGCGCGGCTTGCCCAGATAGTTCAACATCACGAACGGATGCGCGTCAGTCACCGTCGGATGCGCGAAAGCGCCCGGGGCCTTGCCCGGTTTCACGGCGGCATCGGTCCAGCCTTGCGAAAAGAACGGTTCCGCCAGTTCCGCCAACTCAGGCGAGAAGCCCGCATAGGCATCAAGCACCGTCTCGCGCGCCTCATCCCAGCCAATCTTGCGCGGGGCCTCCAGCGGCAAGGGCGCGTTGCGGTCCCAGACTTCCAGCACCTCCAGCCCCAGCCATTTCGCTTTCAGCGCGTAATAGCGGTGCGACAGGCGCGGATAGGCCGCAACAACCGCGTTGCGCAGCGCCTCGACCACTTCGGGTTCCACATGGTTCGACAGGTGTCGCCCCGTCTGGGCTGTGGGCATCTTGCGCCAGCGATCCTCGACCTCTTTTTCCTTGGCAAGCGTGTTAT
>JAFIEL010000108.1 GCA_020832585.1 Natronohydrobacter sp.
GGCGACAGGCCCAGATGGCGCGCCAGATCTGACAGCGAATTCGCCTTGCCCATGACTTGATCTCTCCCTGAATCGGTTTTTAAAACGCTTTAAAGATTCGTGCAAGCGCTTTAAATCCAGTGAAACTGCATTGCCGCTTGGGGGATATATGCGATTCAAACGCCGGAAACAGGCCGGTTGCATCGACCCTGTCAGGCATGCCGCAAGAGGGCGGTGAATTTCCGGATCATGGCCCAGCCAAGCCATGCCCGGACACCTCACCGCCGAAGCGATCCGGGCAGCCCCGCCCGTGGCGCAGCGGTGCCTATTCCGCCAGTGCCGCCGCGACCGCCTCGGCCAGCCGACCCGTGATTTCGGAAATATCTTCTGCCCGCGCGATGAAGGGCGGGGCCAGCAGCACATGATCACCCCGCACCCCGTCAATCGTGCCGCCCATGGGATAGACCATCAGCCCCCGCGCCATCGCCTGCGACTTGATCCGCGCATGCAGCTTGCGCGCCGGATCAAAAGGCGCTTTCGTGCCCCGATCCGCCACCAGTTCGATCGCCTGAAACAGCCCCCGCCCGCGAATATCGCCGACATGCGGGTGCTGCCCGAAGGCCGCGTGCAATTCGGCCCGCAGATGCGTCCCCATCGCCTGCACATTGTCCAGCAACCCGTCACGCCTGATCACCCGCTGCACGGCCAACCCCGCCGCCGCCGCCATCGGATGGCCCATATAGGTATGCCCATGCTGGAAAAATCCGGTCCCTTCGGCGAAAGCATCATGGATCTTCTGGCTCAACAGCGTCGCACCAATCGGCTGATACCCCCCGCCCAGACCCTTGGCGATGGTCAGCAGATCCGGCGCGATCCCGTCCGCCGCGCAGGCATACATATGCCCTGTCCGCCCCATGCCGCACATCACTTCATCAAGGATCAAGAGCACCCCGTAGCGGTCGCAAATCGCCCGGATATGCTGGAAATAATCCGCCACCGCAGGCACCGCCCCCGCTGTCGCACCCACCACTGGCTCCGCAATAAAGGCCGCGACCGTCTCCGGCCCCAGTTCCAGGATCTTCGCCTCCAGCTCACCCGCCGCCCGCGCTGCGTAATCGGCATCCGTCTCGCCCGTCTGCTGTTCGCGATAGGCAAAACAGGGCGCGATGTGATGCGCTTCCATCAACAGCGGCTTGAACTGCGCCCGCCGCCATTCATTCCCGCCCGCCGCCAGCGCCCCCAGCGTATTGCCATGATAGCTCTGCCGCCGCGCGATGATATGGCGGCGCTCGGGCTGGCCGGTCTCGGTGAAATACTGCCGCGCCATTTTCAGCGCCGCCTCCACGGCCTCGGACCCGCCAGAGACCAGATAGACATGGCTCAACCCCGCAGGGGCATCGGCGATCAGCACCTCGGCCAGTTCCTCGGCCACATCGGTCGTGAAAAACCCGGTATGCGCATAGGCCAGCCGGTCCAGCTGGTCATGCAGCGCCGCAATCACATCCGGGTGCCCATGCCCCAGACAGGACACCGCCGCCCCGCCAGAGGCATCGATATATGCGCGCCCCTCTGCATCCGTGAAGCGCAGGCCAGAGGCCGCGACCGCGCGGCGCGGCGGAGTATGAATGGAACGGTGCAGAAGCCGTGTCATGAGCAAACCTCAGATTGGATCAGGATGATAGGTGTTGAAAGCCGCAAGCTGCCGGTCCAGCCCGTGCAGCCGGTCCAGCACCGCCGGGTCATCGCCGCGCGCGACCAGTGCCACCAGCACTTCGGCCAAGGCCAGCGCCGGGGCCATGCTGTGCAGAAAAGACGCGCTTGCCGTCGGCACGATCAGCGCTACGCCCTCCGCGCAGATCAGCGGCGAGAGCGCCGAGTCGGTCAGCGCCACAACCACCAGCCCCCGCCCGCGCGCCTGCGCCACAACCTCGATCACCGCGCGCGTATAGGGCGCGACCCCGCAGACGAACAGCACATCCCCCGCCTGCGCGCGCGCCAAGGCATCAAGCCCAGTGCCGCCAATCCCGTCCAGCAGCCGCGCCCGGTCACTGATCAGCGACAGCGCATAGCTGACATGCCATGCCACAACATGGCTGGAACGCATCCCCAGACAATAGACCTGCCGCGCCTGCGCCATCAGCGCCGCCGCCTGCACCACGGCTTGCGGGACCGCACCAGCTGCCAGCCCTGCAACCTGCGCGCCGCAAGCGTGCAGCATCTCTTGCGCGGCCTCTGTATCCGACCCCGCCCGCCCGCGCACGCGCCGCGCCGCGTGATCCGCCAGACCGGGTGCCAGACCGGGCGCCTGCCGCAACGCGGCCCGGTGCCCTTCGCGCAGGCCCTCATAGCCCTCAAACCCCAGCGCCTGCGCCAGCCGCGTCATGGTCGCAGGCTGCACCCCCGCGCGCCGCGCCTGTTCGCGCATCGACAGCAGCGCCACATCCTGCGGATTGTCCGCCACCCAGCGCGCGGCCTTCTGCAACTGCGCGGGCAGGGCCGACAGGCGCGGGGCAAGGGTCTGGGCAAAAGGCGCGGTCATGGACAAACTGTATCACACCCCGCGACGGATGCAACATTTGTCCCGCATCTGTGATCCATATGTTTCAAATTCTGTCAGGACAGAACGAGGCACCGACATTTCTGCGCCGCCCAGACCGGAACCCAGTTTTCACGGGTCTTCATGTTCCGATGCCGGTTCGTGGAACAAGGCTCGCGCAAGCCGGGTGACGACGGCAATGACCACGCCCATCCCGCTGAACAGATAGAAAATCGTGAACAGCTTGCCGAGATCAGTGACCGGATGCAGGTCGCCATAGCCCAATGTCGTCAGCGTCACGACACTCAGATAGACAGCATCGATCCAGCGCAGCCCCTCGACAGTGGCGAAAAACATCGTGCCAGAAAAGATGATCAGCAACAGCAGATAGAAACTGGAGCGAAACAGCGCATCCCGCCAGGCTCTACGCAGCGCCCGCAGGAATCGCATGATCGTCAAGGCAAATGATAACATCAGCGGGCTCCCGAGCTGGCTGTATTCAGGGCAAACACGTCACAGGTTATAGTGTTGCGCAGACCTTCGCTTTCAAGGTTCGGCAAGACCTGATTTGTCCAGAAGCGCACCTTCCCTTGCAGCCTGTCCGCAAACAGGTCAGGCGGCAGCGCACCCCTCACACGCCCCGCCCCCCGGTCGCTTCGGTCACGCCCTGCGCCGCGCGTTTGACCATCGCGCCCACCTCTTCCGCGCGCTCCAGCGACAGCCGGAAAACCGGGCCGGAAATCGACAGCCCCGCAACTGCGCGCCCCTGCGCGTCGAAAATTGGTGCGGCGATGCAGCGCATCCCCTCGGTGCGTTCCTCATTGTCGATGGCATAGCCCCGCGCCCGCGTCGCGATCAGGTCGCGCTCCAGCGCCTGCGCATCGATCAGGGATGCCGGTGTGAACCCCCGCAAGCCACGCGCCATCACTTCGGCCAGCCGCAGCATCGGCATATGCGCCAGAAGCGCCTTGCCGATGCCGGAAACATGCATCGGGCTGCGCGTTCCGGGCGGAAAGAAAGCGCGGATCGCCTCATGCGTTTCCACCTGCGTCAGAAACAGCACCTCGCCGCGATCCTCGATCCCCAGATTGGCGGTCTCGCCGGTCTCGCGCATCAGGCTTTCCATCGCACCGCGCGCCCGGTCGGCCAGTTTCGTGCGCCGCAAGAACGCCGACCCGGTGCGAAACGCCCCGGCCCCGATATGCCAGCGCTGGCTCTCGGTTTCCAGTTCGACAAAACCGTGGCTCTGAAACGTGGTCAGCACCCGGTAGGCAGTCGCGGCGGATTGGTCGGCGGCCTGCGCAAGCTCGGTCAGGGTCAGCCCACTCGATTCGGCCACCACTTCGAGAATCGACAAGGCCCGGTCAAGTGACTGGACCGTGTTCTGCTCGGTCTTGTCGTGAAAGGCGCGCGGGCGGCCACGGGGGCGGGGCTCGGACATGGGGACTCCATTTTTGCGGTGCAGCGAAAAACGATTTCACAGGATGAAAAACGAAAAGCCGTTTCGGATCAAACTCTAGCGTGCTTTTTTCATCCTGTAAAAAATAATTTCAAAAAAATTGCGTGCATGAGGTACGCCCGGTAATGTGCTGGAAATCAAGGGAGGAGTTGCCCGATGTCCATGCAGAACCCCGTCTTTATCCCCGGTCCGACCAATATTCCCGAGGAAATCCGCAAAGCCTGCGACATGCCCACGCTGGACCACCGCTCGCCCAGCTTCGCCCGCATGTTCAAGCCTGCTGTCGCCGGGGTCAAGCGTGTGCTAAACCTTTGTGAAGGCGAGATAATTATCCTGCCCTCGACCGGGACGGGTGGCTGGGAAGCGGCGATCACGAACACCTTGTCGCCCGGAGACACGGTTCTGACCGCGCGTTTCGGCATGTTCAGCCATCGCTGGATCGACCTGTGCCAGCGCCACGGCTTGAACGTGCAAGTCATTGAAAATGCTTGGGGAAATGGCGCACCTCTGGCCGAGATCGAAGCCGCCCTGCGCGCTGATACGGGCCGCCAGATCAAGGCCGTTCTGGCCACGCATAATGAAACCGCAACCGGCGTCAAATCCGACATCGGCGGCATCCGCAAAGCCCTCAATGCTGCCGGACATGACGCGCTTTTCTTCGTCGACGGCGTGTCTTCCATCGGCTCCATGCCCTTCGACATGGACGGCTGGGGGGTCGATATCGCCGTGGCCGGATCGCAAAAAGGCTTCATGCTGCCTGCGGGTCTGGCGATCCTTGGGGTGTCGCCCAAAGCTTTGAACGCAATGGAAAAAGCGACGCTGCCCCGGACCTTTTTCGACTTCCGCGACATGCTGAAATCCTATGCGGCAGGGGGCTATCCCTACACGCCCGCCGTGGGTCTGATCGCCGGTCTGGCGAAGTCGATCGAGATGCTGGAGGATGAGGGGCTGGAGGCGGTCTATGCCCGTCACCACCGCTTCGCAGAAGCGACTCGTCGCGCGGTTTCCGCATGGGGCATGCGCCCTTGTGCGGCGACCCCGGAGCTTTATTCCGACACTGTGACTGCAGTCGTCGTGCCCGAAGGCTGCAACGGCACCGATCTGGTCCAACTGGCCGCGTCGAAATACGGCATGGCCTTTGGCGTGGGACTGGGCGAGGTTGCAGGAAAAGTGTTCAGAATCGGGCATTTGGGCATGCTGACTGATGCCATGCTTTTGTCGGGCCTCGCTGTGGCCGAGATGTGCATGGCCGATCTGGGGTGGAAGGTGAAGCTGGGGTCCGGGGTGGCTGCGGCGCAAGAATACTTGCGCAATTCCAGCACTGTTGCGCTGGCTGCAGCGGCATGATGGGGGCGTTGCCCCCGTCGCCCAAGGGCGACTCCCCCAGGATATTTGGGCAAGAATGAAAGGGTGTAGGCCATGAAGGATCTGACCGAGATGTATATTCCGACCTATGCGGATGTTGAGGCGGCCCATGCACGGATCGCGCCGCATATCCACCGCACGCCGGTTCTGACCTCAAGTTATTTCAATGACTTGACCGGGGCAGAGCTGTTTTTCAAATGCGAGAACTTCCAGAAGGCGGGCGCGTTCAAGGTGCGCGGGGCCTCGAATGCCGTGTTCGGCCTGTCGGATGAGATGGCCGCGAGAGGTGTGGCAACCCATTCGAGCGGGAACCACGCACTGTCCTTGAGTTATGCTGCCGGGCGTCGGGGTATCCCGTGCCATGTGGTCATGCCGCGCACAGCCCCGCAGGCCAAGAAGGACGCCGTGCGCGGCTATGGCGGGATCATCACCGAATGCGAGCCCTCGACCACCTCGCGCGAGGCGGTCTTTGCCGAAGTGCAGGCGGCCACAGGGGCGGAATTTGTCCATCCTTACAATGATCCGCGCGTGATTGCCGGGCAGGCGACCTGCTCGAAAGAACTGCTGGAACAGGTCGAGGGGCTGGATGCCGTGATCGCGCCGATTGGTGGCGGCGGCATGGTGTCGGGCACCTGCCTGACGCTCTCGAACATCGCACCGCATGTGAAGATCTATGCCGCTGAACCCGAACAGGCGGATGACGCCTATCGCAGTTTCAAGGCGGGCCATATCATCGCCGATGATGCGCCGAACACGATTGCTGACGGGCTGAAAGTGCCGCTGAAGGATCTGACATGGCATTTTGTCCGCAACCATGTGACCGATATCCTGACCGCGTCCGAGGACGAAATCGTGGACGCAATGAAGCAGACATGGAAGCGCATGAAGATCGTGATCGAGCCAAGCTGCGCTGTGCCTCTGGCCACGATCCTGAAGAACCGCGAGATTTTTGCCGGCAAGCGGGTCGGCGTCATCATCACCGGGGGCAATGTCGATCTTGACGCGCTGCCCTGGATCAAAAGCTGAGAGGGAGGAAAGACCATGAATGCACCAACCCGTTTTGAAGGGCTTGAGGTCGGATATGATGTGCCTGCCCTGCCGGGCATGGATGAGGCCGATATCCAGACACCCTGCCTGATCCTTGATCTGGACGCTTTGGAGCGCAATATCAAGAAGATGGGCGATTACGCGAAAGCCCACGGGATGCGCCACCGCGTGCATGGCAAGATGCACAAATCGGTCGATGTGGCTAAATTGCAGGAGAGCCTTGGCGGTGCCTGCGGGGTCTGCTGCCAGAAGGTCAGCGAGGCGGAAGTCTTTGCACGCGGCGGGATCAAGGATGTGCTTGTGTCCAATCAGGTGCGCGACCCGGCCAAGATCGACCGGCTGGCGCGGATGCCGAAGCTGGGCGCGCGGGCGATCTGCTGCGTCGATGATGTGACCAATGTGGCCGATCTTTCGGAAGCGGCAGTGCGGCACGGCACGCAAATCGAATGTCTGGTGGAAATCGACTGTGGTGCCGGGCGATGCGGTGTGACCACCACGCCCGCCGTCGTGGAAATCGCCAAGGCGATTGATGCCGCGCCGGGCCTGAAATTCGCTGGGCTGCAAGCCTATCAGGGCGCGATGCAGCATATGGACAGCTATGAAGATCGCAAGGCCAAGATCGATGTGGCCGTGGCGCAGGTTAAAGACGCTGTGGACACGCTGAAGGCCGAAGGGCTGGACTGCGATATCGTCGGCGGGGGCGGCACGGGCAGCTATTATTTCGAGAGCACCTCGGGCGTCTATAACGAGTTGCAGTGCGGCTCTTACGCTTTCATGGATGCCGATTACGGGCGCATTCTCGACAAGGATGGGAACCGGATTGATCAGGGCGAATGGGAAAATGCGCTGTTCATCCTGACCAGCGTGATGAGCCATGCCAAACCCGGCAAGGCGATTGTCGATGCCGGGCTGAAGGCGCAGTCGGTGGATAGTGGTCTGCCGGTGATCTTCGGGCGCGATGATGTGAAATACGTCAAATGCTCGGACGAGCATGGTGTCGTGGAAGACCTTGGCAATGTGCTGAAGGTCAATGAGAAGCTGCGACTGGTGCCCGGCCATTGCGATCCGACCTGCAATGTCCATGACTGGTATGTGGGTGTGCGAAACGGCAAGGTGGAAACGCTCTGGCCGGTGTCGGCACGCGGCAAGGCTTATTAAGATCGGGGCCCCTTCGGGGGCCTTACATCCCTGAAATTGAAGGAATACCCCCATGTGGATCGTCCCCGAATCCGCCATTCCCGGTCTGGTCGATGAGCAATCGGCCTTTGACGCGATTGAAGCGACCTTTGCCGCCATGTCGCGCGGCGATGCCTATAACTTCCCCGTTGTGCGCGAGGCTTTGGGCGAGGGGCGGCAATACGGGTTCAAGTCGGGGCTGGACCGTGTCGGCGCGCTTCTGGGGGTGAAGGCAGGCGGTTATTTTCCCGGCAATGCGGATCGCGGCATCCCGAACCACCAGAGCACGGTCTATCTGTTCAACCCTGACAGCGGCAAGCCCACGGCGATGGTGGGCGGCAACCTGCTGACGGCGTTGCGCACGGCGGCGGCGAGTGCCATTTCGATCAAGCATCTGGCGCGGGATGATGCGAAGGTGCTGGGCATGGTCGGCGCAGGCCATCAGAGCGCGTTCCAGATGCGCGCGGCGGTGCGGCAGCGGGGCTTCGAGAAGGTGATCGGGTGGAATTACCACCCCGAGATGCTGTCGCGGCTGGCGGATACGGCCGCGGAACTGGGCCTGCCTTTCGAGGCCGTGAGCCTTGATGAGATGGGTGCGCAGGCGGATGTGATCATCACCATCACATCGAGTTTCGACGCCATCGTGAAAGATGCACAAATCCGGCCCGGCACGCATCTGGCCTGCATGGGGACCGACACCAAGGGCAAGCAGGAGGTCGAGGCGGCGCTGCTGGGGCGGGCCACGGTCTTTACCGATGAGGTGGCGCAATCGGTCAGCATTGGCGAGGCGCAGCATGCGGTTGCGGCAGGGTTGCTGGCAGAGAGCGCGATCTCCGAGATTGGCGCGGTCATCAACGGGACGCATCCGGGGCGGGCGAGTGCGGAAGAGATCACGCTCTTTGACGGGACCGGCGTGGGGTTACAGGATCTGGCGGTGGCATCCGCCGCTGTGGAACTGGCGATTGCCAAGGGGTTGGCGCAAGATGTGGATTTCTGAGCACTGTTAACATGTTCACGGCTTGACCATCAGGCCGGTCGGGGGTTTAGTCAGGACAACGAGATTGCCCTGACCATGGAAGCGTTAGCCGTGATATGCCCCCGTTCTGACCTTGATCGCCGGGATGCCGGCCAATGACAGGATATGCCATTGCCTTCATCCTGCTCGGGGCTTTTGCGGGCGGGTTTGTCAATGGGCTGGCCGGAACCGGCACGGCGCTGTTTGCGCTGGGCTTTCTGCTGGTCGCGCTGGACCCGATCAGCGCTGTGGCAGTGGTCACGCTGATGTCGGTCGCGACAGGCATGATGGGACTGTGGGAGGTGCGCGCGGCTTTGCAGGTGAATGTCGCGCGGCTGATGCGGTTCATCGTGCCGGGGCTGTTGGGCGTGCCGGTGGGAATTCTGGCGCTGTCCCATATCAATGCCGATCTGCTGAAACTGGTGATCGCAGCTTTGCTGGTCCTCTATGGCGGGTTTTTCAGCTTTCGCGCCAATCTGCCACGGTTTGAGCGGCGCACGCCTGTTCTGGATTCGGGCGTCGGGCTGACCGGCGGGGTTCTGGGGGGCATGGCGGGGCTGTCGGGGGCGCTGGTGACGATCTGGTGCTCGATGCGGCCCTGGCCCAAGGCGGAAACCCGCGCGGTGTTGCAGCCCTATAACATCGCGGTGCTCAGCCTGACGGCCGGGATGCTGTGGCATCGGGGGGCGTATGATAGTCCGACCTTGACGGCTTTCCTGATTGCGCTGCCTGTGTCATTCCTGTCGGCCCGCATCGGATTGCTGGTGTTCCGGCGGGTGTCGGACAATCTGTTCCGGCGTATTCTGGTGGGGCTGTCGCTGCTGCTGGGGCTGGGACTGCTGATGGATGCCTTGTGGTAGGGGGACGGCATGCTGACATTCTATTACGCCAAGGGCACATCGGCCTTGGCGGCGCATATCCTGCTTGAGGAACTGGGCGTTACCTATCAGGCTGTCGAAGTGGCGCTTGCGCAGGGCGCGCACAAGCAGGCCGAATTTCTGCAGATCAACCCCAAGGCGCGCGTGCCCGCGCTGGCCACGTCAGAGGGGGTCATTACCGAAAATCCGGCGATCCTGACCTATCTGGGCGCGACTCATCCCGAAGCCGAGATGCTGCCCGAGGGCGCTTTTGCCCGCGCTGAGGCCGATGCGCTGAACGCCTATCTGTGCGCGACGATGCATGTGGCTTTCGCGCACAAGTTTCGTGGCGCGCGCTGGGCGGATGATCCGGCGGCGATCGAGGCGATGGGCGCGAAAGTGGCGGGGAACCTGACGGATTGCGCGGCTCTGATCGAGGCGCATTATCTGCGCGGCCCTTGGGCGCTGGGGGACCAGTTCACGATCTGTGATGCCTATCTGGCGCTGGTGCCGGGCTGGTTGTCGAAGGCCGGGGTTTCGCTGGATCAGTTCCCGAAACTCGCGGCGCATTGGGCCGCCTTGCGGGCGCGACCGGCAGCGGGGTGGGTGATCGCTTGGCATGAGAAGTAGGGTGCGTGCTCTAGCACCCCCCCTACGTCACGCCACCTGGACAATTACGCGGTGGACGCCCTTATTTGCAAAACCGCCGGGATTTTAGCCCGCCCCCACCCGTT
>JAFIEL010000109.1 GCA_020832585.1 Natronohydrobacter sp.
CGTCAGTTATTGAGGCAGGTTTCATACAGGCAAGAAACCTATCGAGCAGTGAGTTATATATAACGCTTCCCTCCGGCGCTTCCAAGCTAAAAGTTTGAAAAGCTTGGCAACGCACTGTAGCGTCCAGCGAAACCGCAACCCGAAGATACCCCGGAGAAGCTGCGATGCTGTCACATCTGCGTCATTCTGTTACCGCATTGGCCTTGGCGGGCTTAACCACGCTCGCCCCGCAGATTGCCAGCGCCGAACCGCGCCACGCCATCTCTATGTATGGTGAGCCTGCCCTCCCCCCAGATTTTGCGCATTTGCCCCATGTGAACCCTGACGCGCCCAAGGGCGGGCGCATCGTTCAGGGCGAAGTCGGCAGCTTCGATTCGCTCAACCCCCTGATCCTGCGCGGCCGCGCGCCCTGGCAACTCCAGTATCTCGCGCATGAGGCGCTGATGGGCCGATCCTGGGACGAACCCTTCACCCTCTATGGCCTTCTGGCCGAATCGGTCAAGACCGATGAGGATCGCAGCTTCGTCGAATTCACCCTGCGCGCGGAAGCCCGATTCTCTGATGGCACCCCCGTCACGGTCGAGGATGTGCTCTGGTCTTTTGAAACCCTCGGCACCATCGGCCACCCCCGCTATCACGGCGCATGGTCCCGCGTGGAAACAGCCGAAGCAACTGGCGCGCGTTCCGTCCGCTTCACCTTCACCGAGCCCGACCGCGAATTGCCGCTGATCCTCGGCCTGCGCCCGATCCTGAAGAAAGCACAATGGGAGGGTGTGAACTTCGCCGAATCCGGCACATCCGTCATCCCGATCACCTCTGCACCCTATGTCGTCGACCGGTTCGAGGCCGGGCGCTATGTCTATCTCAAGCGCAATCCCGACTATTGGGGCCGCGACCTGCCATTCATGCGCGGTCAGGCCAATCTCGATGAAATCCGCATGGAGTTCTTCGGCGATGGCAATGCCATGTTCGAAGCCTTCACCTCGGGTCTGCTGACCACAATGCGCGAAACCAATGCCCATAGTTGGAACACGCGCTACAACTTCCCCGCCGTGCAGTCGGGCGAGGTGGTGAAATCCGAAATCCCCCACCAGCGCCCCTCGGGCATCGCCGGTTTCGTCATGAACACCCGCAACCCGCTCTTTGCCGACTGGCGCGTGCGCGAGGCGATGATCACCGCCTTCAACTACGAATATGTCTGGCAGGTGATCAATGACAGCGTGGACCCGCGCATCACCTCGGTTTTCGGCAATTCCTTCCTTGCAATGGAAGATGGCCCCGCCACAGGCCGCGTCGCCGAGTTCCTCGCCCCATTCGAGGCAGACCTCACCCCCGACACGATTGAGGGCTACACGCTCCCCACATCCGACGGCTCCGTTGCCAACCGCGCAGGTATGCGCCGCGCCACAAACCTGCTGAGTGAGGCCGGATGGGAAGCCGACAGCGCAGGCACGCTGCGCAACAGCGCAGGTGAGCCCTTCCGCTTCACGCTCCTCTTGCGTCAGGGCTCCAGCGAAATCCTGTCCATCGCCGATATCTATGCCGAGGCCCTGAAACGCCTTGGCATGGAGGTGAACGTCGCCCAGATCGATTCCGCCCAATATACCGAACGCACCAACGCCTTTGACTTCGACATGACCTATATGGTGCGCGCAATGTCGCTCAGCCCCGGCATCGAGCAACAAAGCTACTGGGGGTCAGAGGCCGCCACTCAACCCGGTTCACGCAACTGGATGGGCGTCGAAAACCCCGCCATCGACGCCATGATCACCCGGCTTCTGACCTCGACCGAAGAAGCCGATTTCATCGCCGCCGCCCAGGCCCTCGACCGCGTGCTGATGGCAGGCCGCTATGTCGTCCCCTTCTGGTTCAACGACCGCGCCCGCATCGCCCATGCCCGCGAACTCCGCTTCCCCGAGACATTGCCCATCTATGGCGACTGGATCGGCTTCCAGCCTGATGTCTGGTGGTGGCAGGAGTAATCCTGCCCCCCTTCTGCACGCGCCCCCCCTGACCCACAAAGGCCCGCGAATGACAAACCACCTCTATTACGGCGACAATCTGCGCGTGCTGCGCGAAAGCATCCGCGATGAAAGCGTGGACCTGATCTATCTCGACCCGCCCTTCAATTCGAATGCCAGCTACAACGTGCTGTTCAAGGGGCCGCAGGGCAATGAGAGCGCCGCACAGATCGAGGCCTTCGACGACACATGGCACTGGACCGACAGCGCCGAAGAGGCGTTCGGCGAGGTGATGCGCGCAGGCAATGGCAATGCCTCCGAGATGCTGCGCGCCATGCGGTCCTTTCTGGGCGAGAATGACATGATGGCCTATCTCGCCATGATGGCCGTGCGCCTGATCGAGCTGCACCGCGTCCTGAAGCCGACCGGGAGCCTCTATCTGCATTGCGACCCGACCGCGAGCCATTACCTGAAGATCCTGCTGGATGCGGTGTTTGGGGCGCGCGGCTACAAGAACGAGATCATCTGGAAGCGGACGTCTACACATAGCGACGCGAAAACATGGAGCCGCGTCACTGACACGATTCTCTTCTATGCAAAGAGCCCTGCTTCTTTCATTTGGAATACGCCCAGAGAAGCGCATTCCGATGATTATGTCCGGGTCAAATTTACTGGCGATGATGGCGACGGTCGCGGGCCTTATCAGAAGCACGACATGACAAGCCCAAGCCCGCGCCCAAACATGATGTATGAATGGATGGGCTTTGAGTTTCCCGAAAAAGGATGGCGCTTTCAACTTGAAACAATGCAGAAGCTGCATGATGACAATCGAATCTGGTATCCGCGTCTTGCCAACGGCGAACTTGATTTCTCAAAGCGGCCACGTCTCAAGAAATACCTTTCTGAGATGGAGGGCGGCGTCATGGGCACGGTCTGGACCGACATCTCCCCCATCAACTCTCGTGCACAAGAACGCCTCGGCTACCCCACCCAGAAACCCGTGGCCCTGCTGGAACGCATCCTCTCTGCCTCCTCCAACCCCGGCGATGTGGTGCTCGACCCCTTCTGCGGCTGCGGCACCACAGTCCACGCCGCGCAGAAACTGGGCCGCCAATGGATCGGCATTGACGTGACCCATCTGGCCATCGGCCTGATCGAAAAGCGCCTGCGCGACGCCTTCGAGGGCGTCGAATTCACCACCCACGGCGTGCCGCAGGATCTGGCTGGCGCGCGCGATCTGGCCAACCGGGGCCGCGAGGACAAGAATTACTATTTCGAATTCGAGAAATGGGCGCTCTCGCTCATTGCCGCCCAACCCGGCAACCTGTCGAAGAAAGGCGCGGATCGCGGTATCGACGGCAATATCTATTTCGGCAAAACGAGCCGCGCCATTGTCTCGGTCAAGGCAGGCGAGAATGTCGGTGTGTCCATGATCCGCGACCTGCGCGGCACGATCGAGCGCGAACGCGCCGATATCGGCATCTTCCTGACCCTGACACCGCCCACCAAACCCATGATTTCCGAAGCCGCCGCCGCAGGCCAGTTCGAAATGGAAGGCTTCTCGCCCGTCCCGCGCATCCAGATCGTCAGCGTGGAAGAGGCGTTGCAACTGCGCGACCGCGCCGTGCGCCTGCCCGCCCGCCGCGACGACACCTTCAAGAAAGCCAGACGCGAAAGCGGTGGCGGTCAGGGCTCACTCGACCTGTAGCCCGCCCCACCAATCTGTGACCGCGACATATCGTCATGTTTGAATTTCTGCATCTACCTGTCAGCCTGCGCGCGACCGGACCCATCCGGCAGCTACAGGAGATACACCATGACCCGAATCCGCCCCCTCACCGCCGCCGCCCTCGCGCTGACCCTCGCCAGCCCGGCCTTCGCGGACAGCGCCGAAAAGCTGGTGACAGTCGTCACCTCTGAAAACCCCCAGACCCAACTCATGGCGATGGTCCTGACCGCACAGGCGGTCGAGCAAGGGGCCGAAACCCGTATCCTGCTCTGCGGCCCCGGCGGCGATCTGGCGCTGATCGACGCGCCCGAAACCGCCACCGCCCCCCAGCCCCCGCGCGATGCCAGCCCGCAAGGCATGCTGCAGATGCTCATGGGCAATGGCGTCACCGTCGAAGTCTGCGCCATCTACCTCCCCGGTCTCGGCGCAACCCCTGATGTGCTGATCGAGGGCGTCACTGTCGCCCAGCCCCCCGCGATGGCTGGTGCCATGATGGAGGCAAACACCCGCGTCTGGTCCTTCTGACCTGACCCTTTCAATCTTGCCCAAATATCCTCAGGGGGTGAATTGGGCCAAAGGCCCAAGAGGGGGCGCGAGCGCCCCCTTTTACCCCGCCACCGACACAGCCCGCGCCGGACAATCGCGCCGCACTTCGCGGGTCCGCAACCCGGTCGCCACCAGCATGCAGCGATTGCGCGCCTCATAGTAATAGCCGCGCGCATACCACATCACCGCCTGGTCGATATTGCCATCCGACACCAGCCACGCACCTTTCAGATAGCGGCCCGCGTATTTCAGGTTGGTCTCCGCATCCAGCAACTGTTCAGGACTGCCCTGAAACCCCATCTGCCGCGCCGTCTGCGGCAGGATCTGCATCAGCCCCCAATAAGGACCATTGCGCGCATGCGCCCGGTAATCACTTTCGCGCTGGATCACGCGGTGCAGCAGCGCTTCGGGAATGCCATGCTTGGCCGCATATTTGCGGATCAACTGCCGCATCTGCGGGGTTTCCCCCGGATAAAGCCCCCCTGCAGAAATCGCAGGTGCCGCGGCCCGCCCCACTTGTGGTGCGCGCTCGCCGCAGGCGGCAAGACCAAGGGCAAGGCAGGCAAGAATCAGAAAACGTGTCATGCGGGTTCACCCTCTGGCAGCAGCAGGAAGGACACCAATCTCGTCAAGAATGGCGTCAAACGGATCTTTGTCGGGATTATTCTCGGCCTTCAGCCGGTCGAAACGGGCGCGCAACCGCGCTTTCTCTTCGCCCTTGCAGTCATTCCAGGGCCGCCCCTGCAACCCCATTTCCAGCACATAATACGCAATGAAATGTGGCCGTTGCCCGGCGCGCAGCAGCCGTGCATAGGCGGCATCGGTTCCGATCTCACGCAGCGCTTCGGCGCTGGTGACGCCCACTGCCGCAAAGGCAGTTTCCATCGCAGGGCCAAGATTGCGGATCGAGGAAATCGGGCTGGACATGGGCTCGCGGAAGTGACCGCCGTAACAGGCGCGTTACCCACTCTGCTACCCGTTCAAGGCGCATCGGCCCAGAAAATATTCCACGCGCAAAGCGCGCTGCGGGTCTGATCGGCGAAAATCAGCCCATCATATGCGGCGATCCCGCACTCTGGCCGGGTCAGATCAGCGCCCAGTCCGAAAAATGCGCTGCCTGCTCCTTGTGTTGCACCGGCACAGGCGCAGCGGCGCGCGAATCGCTCCCCGGTTTCTGGTCTGAACTCAACCGAACTTGCGAATAGCGCGGTGTCGTGCCGTAAATCTGGATGGGTTGCATCGGTCTGCTCCTGCTATCTGCAAATCCATCCCCCATCGCGCCGGAAAAAAGCGGCTGAATTGGGGCGGTCAGTGCATCTTGTTAACCAGAAACCGGCTCAAACGCCCCGACTGCGACATCATGGCCACAGTTCGGGGCGTTGCAGGTCAGACCAGATCGCCCTCAGGCGTGATCCGCCCGCGCCCGCGCAAGTAAGGATGCAACACCTCGGGCAGCGTGACAGAGCCATCCGCCTCCTGCCCGTTTTCCAGCACCGCGATCAGACAGCGGCCCACCGCCACGCCGGATCCATTCAGCGTATGCAGGAATTCGGGCTTGCCACCGCCCTCGGGCCGGAAGCGCGCATTCATCCGCCGCGCCTGAAAATCCCCGCAAGTGGACACAGACGAGATCTCGCGATACGTCCCCTGCCCCGGCACCCAGACTTCAATATCATGGGTCTTTTGCGCCCCGAACCCCATATCGCCCGTGCACAGCACAATGGTCCGATAGGGCAGCCCCAGCCGCTCCAGCACCGTCTCGGCACAACGCGTCATACGCTCATGTTCGGCCAGACTGTCCTCGGGACGGGTGATCGAAACCATCTCGACCTTTTCAAACTGATGCTGGCGCAGCATGCCAGTGGTGTCCTTGCCCGCGCTGCCCGCTTCCGAGCGAAAACACAGCGTGTGCGAACAAAACCGCAGCGGCAGTTGGCCAGCGTCCAGCATCTCGCCCGCCGCGAAATTCGTCAGCGTCACTTCGGATGTCGGGATCAGCCACCAGCCATTGGTCGTCTGATAGCTGTCCTCGGCGAATTTCGGCAATTGGCCGGTGCCATACATCGCCTCATCGCGCACCAGAACCGGGCTGTTGACCTCGCGCAACCCATGTTCCTCGACATGCAGATCCAGCATGAACTGCGCCAAAGCCCGATGCACCCGCGCGACAGCCCCGCGCAGAACGACAAAGCGCGCACCCGACAGCTTCGCGGCGGTGGCGAAATCCATGTCCCGCGCCACGCCCTTGATCTCGAAATGCTCGACCGGCTGGAAGTCGAAATTCCGTTGTGCCCCCCAACGGCGCATTTCGACATTCCCGGCCTCATCCGTCCCGTCCGGCACTTCCGCCAGCGGTGTATTGGGCAGCCCTTCCAGAATCGCCGTCAGCGCCGCATCGCCCTTGCGCGCCTCATCCTCAAGTGCGGCAATCTCGGCCTTCTTCTCACCGACCAAGGCCCGCAGCCGCGCGAACTCGGCCTCATCCCCGCGCGCTTTCGCAGCCCCCACCTCTCTGGATGCCGCATTCTGCGCGGCCTTCGCCTCTTCGGCCTGCACGATGGCTGCGCGGCGCGACTGGTCAATGGCCAGAATCTCGGCAGCGCGTGGCTCCAGCCCCCGTCGTGCAAGGGCGGCATCAAAACTCTCGGGGTTGTCGCGAATGGCGCGGATATCGTGCATGGAATGTTCCTCAAGCCGTCACAGGCAGGCCCCTTATGCCGCATCCCGCGCCGGGGCGGAAGGCCCTGCGCCCATCGTCGCAAGACAGGGTGACGCAGGGGCACCGCGTCACGAAAGATTGACCTTGGCCGCGCAGGCAGGGTACAGTCCCGCCAACCGATGCCAGACAGGAGAGACCCCGATGGATGGCAACTCGCTCGCGGAACTTGCGGGCGCTTCGGAGATGGACAGTCCAGAACAGGACACTCCGGGCCTTTTCGACACACCGCTGTTTTCCGACCCGCAAGCCCGCGCGCTCGCGCATGTGGGCGTGATCGATGTCGGGTCGAACTCTGTGCGCCTCGTGGTGTTTGACGGGGCCGCGCGCAGCCCGGCCTATTTCTTCAATGAAAAAGTGCTCTGCGGACTGGGCCGGGGTCTGGCCGAAACCGGCAAGCTGCATCCCGAAGGACGCATCCGCGCGCTCGCAACGCTGAAGCGCTTCGCCCTGCTCGCACGCGGCATGAACCTGAGCAACCTGACCATGGTCGCCACCGCCGCCATGCGCGAGGCCGAGGACGGCCCGGAATTCCGCGCCGAGATCGAACGCGAAACCGGCCTGCGGATGCGCGTGATCGACGGGAATGAGGAAGCCCGACTGTCCGCGCAGGGCGTTCTGACGGGCTGGCCAGATGCCGAAGGGCTGGTCTGCGACATTGGCGGCAACAGCATGGAACTGGCCGTGATCGGCGAAGGCCGCGTGCACCGCGCGGTCACATCAGGGCTTGGCCCCTTCCGCTTGCAGCAGATCGCGGGCGGCAAGAAAGGGCTGCGCCAGCATGTCGCGCAGGTGCTGGGCGGCTTGCGCGACCAGATCGGCAAGCATCACGATGCGCTCTATCTGGTGGGGGGCTCTTGGCGCGCCATCGCGCGTCTGGACATGGAGCGGCGCAATTACCCGCTGAAAGTGCTGCATGAATACGCGATGACGCCGAAATCCATCCGCAAGACCATCGACTGGATCGCGGATCAGGATGTCGCGAAACTGCGCGCCATGACCGGCATTTCCGAAGAACGCATGAGCCTTGTGCCACTGGCCGCGCAGGTCCTGCGCCAGCTTGTGCATATGTTCAGCCCCAAACGGGTCTATGTCTCCAGCTACGGGATTCGCGAGGGGATCCTCTATGACCAGATGCCCGAACCGCTGCGGATGCGCGACCCGCTGATTGAAGCCTGCCATTTCATGGAACATTCGAGCGCCCGGATCCCCGGCTTCGGCATGAAACTCTATGACTTCCTGCTGCCCCTCTATCGCAACAATTCCCCTGATCGCCTGCGCCTGATCCGGGCCGCCTGCCTGCTGCATGACGTGAACTGGCGCGCCCATCCCGATTACCGGGCCGATGCCTGTTTCGACATCACCACCCGCGCCAATCTGGGCGGCCTTGATCATCAGGGACGGGTCTATCTGGGCATTGCGCTGATGCACCGCTACAAGACCGGCGGCGGAACCGGGCCGCGGATGAAGGAACTCGCCGCTCTGCTGACCGAAAAGGATGTCAAGGAAGCCAAGATGCTGGGCCGCGCGCTGCGTTTTGGCGCGATGTTCTCGATGGACGGGCCGGAGAATGCGGGCGAATTGCGCTTCTACCCGAAGAAAAAGGTGCTGGAACTGGTGCTGGAACGCGAGATGCAGGCGCTGTTTACCGAAGTGGCCGAGCAGCGCTTTGCAGCCCTTGCCAATCAGATCGGTGCCGGGGCCAAGGTGCGGGTGAAACGCGCCAGCCGCGAACCCGCCTCAGATCTCGAAAGGGGCCATCTCTGATCCGTCCTCATCGGCCTCGGGCGGTGCCTCTTCAGCCTCGCGCCGCCGGATCAGGATATCGCCATTCGGCAGCACTTCGGGCGGATGATATTGCGCCATCCCGCGCAACCGCTCCAGAAAGCCCTGCAATTCCGGCTCCAATGCCTCGAACCCGCGCTCGAACTCCCGCATCTGCGGCTCGATCTCGGTGATGAACCCGCGCAGCATCCGCTCGAAGAAATCAAACAGCGGAAGCGCAGGCGCATCCTCTGCGGGCGGTGACGGGCTGTCTTGCGCCTGAACCGGCAGGGCAAGCGACACAGCAAGCAGAAAAGACAACATGAACTGGCGCATGCGCTTCATATAGGCAGGCCAGATGCGCGATTCCAGATGCGTCCGGCACGCAAGCGTCAAGCCGCATGGCGTGCGCGAATTTCCTCCCATGCCCGGTTCAGATCGCGCAGCCGGTGTTCGGCGATCTGCACGGCTTCGGGCGGCACACCGCGCGCGGCCAGTCGGTCAGGATGCGTCTCGCGCACCGCCGCGCGATACGCTTGCTGGACAATGGCCAGGGGTGCATCGGGCGGCACTTCAAGCACGTCATACGGATCAGGCGCGACATCGCCCACATAGCGCGCCCGCAGGCAGCGGAAACACCGCTCTGACAGGCCGAAAATCTGCGCCACCTCTTGCAGAAACGCCTCTTCCATCGGATGAAAGTCATCATCGGCCATCGCGACCTCGAACAACCCCTCCATCAGATCCATCAGGACCGGATCACGGGGCGGAAACATCGCTGCGATCTTCTTGGCATAGAGATCGAACCCCGCCACATCCTGCCGCGCCAGATTGAACACGCGGGCGGCATTGGCCTCATCCTCGGGCGGAATGGTAAAGACCCGGCGAAACGCCGCCACCTCGCCGCGCGTCACCTGGCCGTCGGCTTTCGCAAGCTTCGCGCCCAGCGCGATCACCGCAATGGTAAAGGCCACAGTGCGTTCAGGCAGCGTGCGCAAACGGTCAAACACCGCGCTGAGCGGCTCACCTTGGGCCAGCGCCTTGAGCGCATCGGCTATGCGGGTCCAGATCGACATGGGCACGAGACTATCAGGGCAAAAGCGGAAATACAGCAGGACAAATCATCCCAACGAGCGGAATTTCCGTCTCCGAACATGCGGATGATGGCCTGTTCCCGCCGCGAGGGCTGGCGCGTCATCGGGGGGGCGTGCAGGCTGCGCGTCGCGCTGAGACGGGAGGGGGGCGGGGGGGGGGGGGGGGGGGGGGGGGGGGGGG
>JAFIEL010000110.1 GCA_020832585.1 Natronohydrobacter sp.
AAACCCACTGGCCCAATATCGACCTGATCGGGGCACAGCTGAACCTCTATTGGGCGGAGTTTCAGATCCCCGTCTGGCGGATGGGCGCACGGGGCTGGAAACTCTGGGACGCGCTGACCGATGTGCTGGCCGAAGATGGCATCCTTGATCACTACGATCTGGTGTTTCTCGACACGCCGCCCGCGCTTGGCTACCTGACCATCAACGGGCTGGCAGCCGCCGATATCCTGCTGGTGCCCACCGGCGCGTCTTTCCTAGAATTCGATTCCACGGGGCGGTTTTTCGACATGCTGCACGCGACCTTCGCCTCGATCGAGGAGGGCGAGAATGTCGCCGCGCGCGCATTGGGGCGCGAGGAGCTGGCCTTTGAATGGGATGCAGTGCAGGCCATCGTCACCCGCTATGATGCCGGACAGCAGGCGGAAATGGCCGGGCTGATGCAGGCCTGGCTGGGGCGGCACCTGTTGCCCTGGCGGCAGGAATACACCGCACTCATTGGTCAGGCGGGCGAAAGGGTCAATGGGATATACGAGGCCGATTACCGGGATTTCAACCGCGACACCTATATGCGCGGGCGGGCCACATTCGACGAGACCTGGGCGGGGTTCAAGCGGTTGCTCTATGGCATCTGGCGGCGCGATGAACTGGCGCGCGATGCGGCCCGGAACGCCAGTGCGGATCCTGCGGCCTGATCCCTGACTTTGCGCGAAATGTTTCGCGCGCGAAACATTTGAGGAGACTGCCCCATGGCCAAACGCAAACGTCTGGACCCTGTCCCCCAAGCCGATCTGCCTGCTCCCGAGCAGAAATCCGCCCTGCCGCCCCTTGGCGCGCCCATCGCCCGCGTGGCGCAGGACACCGCGCGCGAAGCCGCTTTCGAGGAATTGCGCGCAGCCCTGACGGAAGCCCGCGCCGAGGGGCGCCTGATCCAGAAACTGCCGCTGCAGGCGGTGGTGCTGGATCATCTGCTGCGCGACCGGATTGCCCTTGATGAAGAGGCGCTCTCGCCCCTGATGGAAAGCCTGCGCGCGCGCGGCCAGCAAGTGCCGATCGAGGTGACAGCACTCGGGGGCGGGCGGTTCGGGCTGATCTCTGGCTGGCGGCGGATGGCCGCGCTCAAGCGGTTGCACGCGGAAACTGGCGAGGCGCGCTTTGCCACAGTGCTGGCGATCCTGCGCAGCCCCGAGACGGCGGGCGATGCCTATCTGGCCATGGTCGAGGAAAACGAGATCCGCCTTGGCCTCTCGCATTACGAGCGCGCGCGCATCGTGTTGCGCGCGGTCGAAGCGGGGGTGTTTCCCACCACCAAGACGGCGCTGCAGAAGCTGTTCGCGCATGGCTCGCGCGCGCGGCGCTCGAAGATCGGCTCGTTTCTGGGTGTGGTCGAGGCGCTGGACGGGGCCCTGCGCTTCCCCACCGATCTGGGCGAGCGGCTGGGTCTGGCGCTGGCCGCGCAGATCGAGGCGGATGCCGGTTTCGCCCCGCGCCTGCGGGCCGCGCTTGAGGCCGCCGCCCCCGAGAGCGCCGAGGAGGAGCGTCTGGTGCTGGAAGCGGCGCTGAGCCCGGACCCTGCGCCCTCCCCGGACCCCTCTCCGGACCCCTCCGCCACCAGCCCCAAGACACCAGAGGCCCCCATACCCTCACATGGCCCTGCCCGCACAGAGGCGGTTCCTGTGACGGTTCCTGCAACGGGGCGCGCGGAACCTGCGCCCGGTGTGGTGCTGGAAATCTCGGGCGGCTATCTCAAGCCGGTGCTGACCCTGTCGGGGCCAAAGGTTGATCAGGCATTCAAGGAACGGCTGATCGCCTGGTTGCAAAGTCAAGCCTGAGGGGGCCGGGCGCGCGATTGTCGTGATTGCGGTGCTGTGCCCCCCGCCGCGCCCCGCATCAGGCAGTGGCTGTCACCCGTCCGGACCGAGCCAAGGGCAGGAGTGGCTGGAATTTGCCTGAAAAACGGGCTGGTCATGGCGAAACCTTGCCTGTTTCCAAGCCCGCGCTCTTGTTTCGGGTCGGGGCTTCGTGCAGGATATGAGCATGGTTTCTTAGCTTTTATCTTGTCTATTGGTTTTCCCCAGAACCTTTCACCGGTTCGCAACCGGACCTTCCCATTTCCAGATTCCAGGCAGCCAGATGACCCAGCCCCGCCCGCGCGTCCCCGTTTCCAGTTTTCGCCGCCGTCAGGCGCGCTGGCGTGGCCAGCTGCGCCAGATCGGGGCATTCTCGCCCGCAGACAGTCTCAGCCGCGGCGCCAAGCGTCAGGTGCTGCTCGGGGCCGATGCGATCCTGATCCTGGCCTGCCTGCCGCTGGCCGTGATCCTGCATGGTGCCCCGCTGGATCTGCTGGGCCTGCCCGCGCTCTGGCTTGCCGTGGCCGCGACTGTGCCGCTGGTGCTCTATGTGTTCCACAAGCGCGGGCTTTACCGGGCCGTGCTGCGCTATATCACCGGGGCCTCCATGCCCGCCATCATGGCCGGGGCCGCATTCGGGGCCACGGGTTTTCTGGGCATGGCCTGGCTTCTGGGCGTGCCGGTGCCGCCGGGGCTGGCACTGACCCATGCGCTTCTGGTGCTGCTGGCGGTCGCGGGGCTGCGCTTCGGGATCCGCACCATGATCCGCAAGCCCGCGCTGCGCGATGCGCGCCCCATCATCATCTATGGCGCAGGCCATGCGGGCCAGCAGCTTGTCGCAGCCCTCTATCTCAGCCCCGATTACCGCCCCGTGGCCTTTGTCGATGATGACGCGCGGCTGCTTGGGACCACGATCAACGGGGTGCGGGTGCATGCCTCGTCCGAATTGCGCAGGCTGTGCGAATACTGGCATATCCGCGAAGTGCTGATGGCCATGCCCAGCCTGAACCGCCAGCGCCGCCGCCGCATCATCTCGCGGCTGGAAACACTGGGGGTCGAGGTCAAGACCATTCCCGCCATGGGTGATCTGGTCGCTGGCAAGGCGCAAGTGACCGATCTGCGCCCGGTCATGCCCGAGGACATGCTGGGCCGTGACCCGGTGCCGCCGCGCGCCGATCTGATGGCGCGCCATATCACCGGCAAGGTGGTGCTGGTCACGGGCGCAGGCGGCACGATCGGCGCGGAACTCTGCCGCCAGATCATTGTGCAGCGCCCGCGCAGGCTGGTCCTGCTCGATGTCAGCGAATATGCGCTCTATGCCATCGTGACCGAATTGCGCGACCAGATCGGCCCGCAGGCCGAGCGGCTGGTCAGCGCAGTGCTGGGCTCGGTGCAGAACCCGGCGCGGATGCGGATGGTGCTGGAACAGTTCGGGGTCCAGACCATCTATCACGCCGCCGCCTACAAGCATGTGAATGTGGTCGAGGAAAACCTTGTCGAAGGGCTGCGCAACAATGTCTTCGGCACCCGCGTCATGGTGCAGGCCGCGCGCGAGACCGGGGTGGAGAATTTCACGCTTGTGTCAACCGACAAGACCGTGCGGCCCACCAGTGTCATGGGTGCCAGCAAGCGGCTGGCCGAACTGATCTGCCAGGCCGAGGCGCAGCGCGGGGGCGCCTGCACCTTCTCGATGGTGCGCTTTGGCAATGTGCTGGGATCGTCCGGGTCGGTCATTCCGCGGTTTCACGACCAGATCGAGCGTGGCGGGCCAGTGACTGTCACCCATAGGGATGTGACGCGCTATTTCATGACCATCCCCGAAGCCGCGCAACTGGTCATCCAGGCAGGCGCCATGGCGCGGGGCGGCGATGTGTTCGTGCTGGATATGGGCAAGCCTGTGCGCATCCTCGATCTGGCGAAATCCATGATCCGGCTGCATGGTCTGGTGCCCTATATGATCGATGCCGATGGCACGCCCGAAACCGATGCAGGCGATATTCCGATCCAGATCACCGGGCTGAAACCCGGCGAGAAGCTGCATGAGGAATTGCTGATCGCCGGCAATCCCAGCGGAACCGAGCATCCGCGCATCATGACCGCGTCAGAACTGGCACTCTCGCCCGAGGCGCTTGACACGCTGCTTGATCAGCTCTGGACGGCCTGCACCGCGTTTGACCTCTCTGCCCTGCAGGCGATCCTGCGCGCGGCCCCGCTGGATTACTGCGCGCCTGCACAAGAGATCCGCGATCTGCTCTGGCAAGCCCCCGCGCCGCCGAAAACGGGACGGTATTTGCGGGTGATCGAGGGCAAGGCCGCCCCTGACAGCTCGACCGGGACCTGACGTGTCGGGCCGGGAAATGTTTCGCGCGCGAAACATTTGTGGCGGTGCCGGTCCAGGCGCGCGCTTGTGATCGCGGGATCGGCAGATTAAGGCTGGATGGGACAGATCTGACAGGAAGATGCGCCATGGAGATCAAGACTTTCCCCCTGCCCGGCCCGGTCCTGATCACCCCGCGCCGTTTTGGCGATGCGCGCGGCTGGTTTACCGAGACCTGGAACCGGGGCGCGCTGCGCGCGGCCGGGCTGGACTGGCCTGATTTCGTGCAGGACAATCACAGCTATTCCGCGCCGCGCCACACATTGCGCGGCCTGCATTACCAGCGCCCCCCGCGGGCGCAGGACAAGCTGGTGCGGTGCACGCGCGGTGTGATCCTCGATGTGGCGGTCGATGCGCGGCAGGGCTCGCCCAGTTACGGCCAGCATGTCGCGGTAGAACTGTCCGCAGAGACCGGCGCGCAGCTTTATGTGCCCAAGGGGTTTTTGCACGGCTTCCTGACCCTGACGCCGGATTGCGAGGTGCAGTATAAATGCACCGATACCTATGCGCCGGATTGCGATGGCGGAGTGGCCTGGGATTCACTCGGCATTGACTGGGGCACCACCGCGCCGATCCTGTCCGACAAGGACGCAAAAGCGCCGCATTTTTCTGATTTTGAAAGCCCGTTTCAATTCGAAGGGTAAATGATGAAACTGTTGGTGACTGGGGGCGCGGGCTTCATCGGCTCTGCCGTGGTGCGGCTGGCGGTGGCGCGGGGGCATGGCGTCGTCAATCTTGATGCGCTGACCTATGCCGCCTGTCTGGACAATGTGGCATCTGTCGCGGACAGCCCGCTTTATGCCTTTGAACAGGCCGATATCCGTGACCGCGCGGCGCTGACCCGGATCTTTGACACCCATCAGCCCGATGCGGTGATGCATCTTGCCGCCGAATCCCATGTCGACCGCTCGATCGACGGGCCGGGGGATTTCATCTCGACCAACATCACCGGCACTTATGAGATGTTGGAGGCCGCCCGCGCCTATTGGAGTGCCAAGGGCAAGCCGGAGAGCTTCCGTTTCCATCATATCAGCACGGATGAGGTGTTTGGCTCACTGGGGCCGGATGGGCAATTCCTTGAGACCACCCCCTATGACCCGCGCTCGCCCTATTCGGCCAGCAAGGCGGCAAGCGATCATCTGGTCCGCGCCTGGCACCACACTTACGGCTTGCCGGTGGTGATGACGAATTGTTCCAACAATTACGGCCCCTATCATTTCCCCGAAAAGCTGATCCCGGTGGTGATCCTGAATGCTTTGGCGGGCAAGCCGCTGCCGATCTATGGCGATGGCTCGAATGTGCGCGACTGGCTCTATGTCGAGGATCACACCGACGCGCTTTTGCTGGTGGTGGAGAAGGGCCAGCTTGGGCGCAGCTACAATATCGGCGGCGAGAATGAGCGCAGCAATCTGGACCTGGTGCGCACGCTTTGCGCAATCCTTGATGACTTGCGGCCCAAAGCGCGCGGGTCCTATGCCGATCAGATCACCTTTGTCACTGATCGCCCCGGCCATGATGCGCGCTACGCGATTGACCCGACCCGCATCGCGACGGAACTTGGCTGGCGGCCTTCGGTCACGGTGGAAGAAGGGCTGCGGCGCACTGTCGAATGGTATCTGGAAAACGAGGATTGGTGGCGGCCCCTGCAGGCGCGCAAGGGTGTAGGCCAGCGGCTGGGGGTGCGCGCATGAGCCCGCGCCCGCTGCTGGTTTTCGGGCGCACGGGACAAGTGGCGCAGGCCTTGGCCCGACTGGACCCTGAGGCGGTTTTCCTCTCGCGCAGTGATGCCGATCTCTCGGATCCCGACGCCTGCGCGCAGGCCATTCGCGCCCATGCGCCGCGCGCGGTGATCAATGCGGCTGCCTGGACGGCCGTGGATGCGGCAGAGAGTGATGAGGCGGCGGCGACTGTCGTCAACGGGGCCGCACCGGGGGCGATGGCGCGCGAATGCGCGCGGCTGAACCTGCCCTTCCTGAGTATCTCGACCGATTATGTTTTTGACGGTGCAGGCGACCAGCCCTTTACGCCCGATCACCCGACAGCACCGATCAATGCCTATGGGCGCTCGAAACGCGCAGGCGAAGAGGCCATCCTCGCGGCGGGCGGTCAGGCGGCGATCCTGCGCACGTCATGGGTGTTCTCTGCCGATGGGGCGAATTTCCTGAAAACCATGCTGCGGCTCTCGGAAACGCGCGATGCGCTCAGCGTGGTCGAGGATCAGATCGGCGGCCCGACCCCGGCGGAAGCCATTGCCCGCGCCGCCCTGCGCATCACGGAAGCGATGAGCGCAGGCCGACCCGGCGGGTTCTGGCATATCGCCGGGCGCCCCTATGTCAGCTGGGCCGAATTCGCGCGCTGGATCTTCCATTGCGCGGGGCGCGATGTGGCGGTGACAGGGATCCCGTCCTCCGGCTATCCCACACCTGCCCGCCGCCCGCTGAATTCGCGGCTGGATTGCACCACACTGGCGCGTGATTTCGCCCTTGGCCAGCCCGACTGGAAGGCCGAGGTCCGTGCCGATATCCGGAGGTTACGCGCATGAGCACACGCAAGGGCATCATTCTGGCAGGCGGGTCCGGCACAAGGCTCTGGCCGATCACCATGGGCGTGTCGAAACAGCTTCTGCCGGTCTATGACAAGCCGATGATCTATTATCCGCTGTCTGCGCTGATGCTGGCGGGCATTCGCGAGATCGCGATCATCACCACACCCGAGGATCAGGCGCAGTTCCAGCGGCTGATGGGCGATGGCAGCCAATGGGGGCTGAACTTCACCTGGATCATCCAGCCAAGCCCCGACGGGCTGGCGCAGGCCTATCTTCTGGCCGAGGGTTTTCTGGCAGGAAGCCCCTCGCTGATGGTGCTGGGGGACAATATCTTCTTCGGCCATGGCCTGCCCGAGATGCTGGCGCGGGCCGATGCGCAACCCGCAGGCGGCACGGTCTTTGGCTACCGGGTGGCCGATCCCGAACGCTACGGGGTGGTGGATTTCGATACGACAGGCCAAGTGCGCGCGATCATCGAGAAACCCGAAGTGCCGCCCTCGAATTACGCCGTGACCGGGCTTTACTGTCTGGATGGCACGGCACCTGAACGGGCCGCACGGATCACCCCTTCCGCACGGGGCGAGCTGGAAATCGTGAGCCTTCTGGAGATGTATCTGGCCGAGGGCGCGCTCTCGGTCGAGACCATGGGGCGCGGTTATGCCTGGCTGGATACGGGCACGCATGAAAGCTTGCTCGATGCGGGCAATTTCGTGCGCACGCTTGAGATGCGGCAGGGGCTGCAGATCGGATCCCCTGACGAGATCGCCCATGCGCAGGGCTGGATTGACCGCGATGCCCTTGCTGCGCGGGCGCAGCTTTTCGGCAAGACCCAATATGGCCGCTACCTGAAATCCCTGATCTGAGACACGCGGGGCGCGGGCTTCAGGATCAGCCTTTCTTGTGCGGCTTTTGCAGCAGCACTTCCTCATGGCGGGCGATGGCCTCTTCGATATCGTCGAATTCCTCGACCCGCCCGTCATGCAGGACCAGCCCGCAATCGCAGAACTGGCGGATATCGCTCATCCGGTGGCTGACGATCAGGGCGCTGGCATTCTGGATCCGCTCGCGGAACACATCGCGGCTCTTGGTGCGGAAGCGCTTGTCGCCGGTCGCCGTGGCCTCGTCGATCAGATAGGTGTCAAAGGGGATGCCCATCGCCACGCCAAAGGCCAGCCGCGATTTCATCCCTGAAGAATAGGTGCGCACGGGCATGTGAAAATGCGGGCCGATCTCGGCGAAATCCTCGACGAAATCGACCAGTTCATCGGTGTCCACCCCGTAAACCCGGCCGATGAAACGCGTGTTCTGCAGCCCGGTCATGTCGGGATGGAAACTGCCGGAATAGCCGATGGCAAAGGAAATCGTGCCATCGCTGACCACTTGCCCCGTATCCGGGCGCATGGTGCCCGACACGATGTTCAGAAGCGTCGATTTGCCCGCCCCGTTGCGCCCCAGCAGCGCCAGGGACCGCCCGCTGGCAATGCGCAGGTTCAGGTTGTGGATCACCGGGCGGTAGATGTCCTGAACCCAGAACCCTTTCGAGATGTTCTGAAACTCGATCATGTCCGCGCCGCTCCGCCTGTCAGCCCCGGTCGCGCAGGCTGTAATAGACCAGAGCGAGGATCCCCCAGAACAGAGCCGAGAAGATGAGGGTCAGGGCAATCAGCAGGCTGGTCCGGGGATATTGCGCGCGCTGCGCGAAGGTGGGCTGGATGAAATTGGCCAGATAAAGCGCCTGACGCGCGGCATTCGAGCGCGCAGAATCGAGCGCGGTCAGCGCGGCCTGATAGGTGGCTTCGGCAAAGGCCTGATCCACCTGCAGGCTCTCGAACTGGGCGATCAGGCGCGGATAATCCGTGTCATCGATGGTCACGTCCTGGCGGGTGAAATTCTCGCGCTCCTCGGCAATGCGGTTGCGCACGGCCTCGATGCGGCGCTGCAACTGGCGCAGGCGCGGGTCATTGGCATCGGCGGTCTGCGAGAGCAGGTCGAAATCGATCAGCGCCGTGGCCAGTTGCTGCTGAAGGTTGTTCATCACCCCCATCCGGCCCTGAATATCGGCTTGCGGATCGACGATCTGCGTGCGGACGCGGAACTGCGCCAGATTTTCGCGGGCATCGCGCAGCCGCGCAAGGGCTGCGTCAAGATCGGATTCGGCCAGACGCATGGAATCGGCGCGAGCTGCCGCATTGAGCCGGTTGATCATGTCCTCGCTCTCGGTCACGATCAACTGTGCGATGGTCTGGGCCGCTTCGGGGCTGCGCGCGCGCACCTGTACCAGCATCAGCCCCGAGCCCCGGTCATAGGTGATCCGCACCATCCGGCGCCAGAACCATTGCAGATCCTCGATCGTGGCCGAGGGCCAGATCGAGAAGACCGGATCACGCCGCCAGGTCGCGCTGTAATGGTCCACCAGATCGAATTCGGTCGAGACCCGTTCGATGATTTCCTGGCTCTGGACGAATTCGAACAGCAGATCCGCATGGCTTTGTGCGCCGCCCCCCAGAGCGCGGCTGAGCCCGCCCATCAATTCACTGGCCCCCCCGGTTTCTTCCTGCCGGATGGTGAAGCCCACGGTCGAGGCATATTGGTTCTGGGCAAAGAGCAGCAGATAGAGGGTCGTGAGCAGAACCGGCAGGACCACGACGACACACAGGCTCAGCACCAGCCCGAAATGACGTGGCCGCAATGTTGCAGGCGCGGCCATGGGCTGGATGGGCGGCGGCGCGGATGCGGCCTGATCCGGGTCAGCAGGCGTATCCGCTGTCTTCTCGCTCTTGTTCATCTGTGCTGCCTGCGCCTGTCTTCTGTCAATCCAGAGGTAGCCTTACGCGTCCTGACCGAATATCAACAGATGCAACGGAACCCAAGCGACAATCGCGTCAGCGCAGCACAGGAACAGGAAGCGGGCATGTCGTCCCCCACATATGGAATACGCGCGACCCCCCCGGTCGCAGTGGCCAGTTTCCGGTCGATTTCGGCGCTCATGCTGCGCGAGATGGCCACGCGCTACGGGCGCACGCCGGGGGGCTATCTCTGGGCGGTGGTCGAGCCTTTGGGGATGATCCTGATCCTGGGCTATGCCTGGTCGCTGCTGG
>JAFIEL010000111.1 GCA_020832585.1 Natronohydrobacter sp.
CCACACCGCCCAGATCGACGAAGGCACCGTATTCGGTGATGTTCTTGACCACACCATCCGCAACCTGACCTTCGACCAGCTTGCCAATGACCTCTGCGCGCTGCTCGGCGCGGCTCTCTTCCAGAATGGCGCGGCGCGACACGACGATATTGCCGCGGCGACGGTCCATCTTCAGAATCTGGAAGGGCTGCTTCAGACCCATCAGCGGGCCTGCGTCACGCACGGGGCGCACATCGACCTGAGAGCCGGGCAGGAAGGCCACAGCACCGCCCAGATCGACCGTGAAGCCACCCTTGACGCGACCGAAGATCGCGCCATCGACGCGGGCTTCATCGGCATAGGCTTTTTCCAGACGGTCCCAGGCTGCTTCGCGACGGGCTTTTTCACGGCTGACAACGGCTTCGCCGCGCGCGTTCTCGACGCGCTCGAGATAGACCTCGACCTTGTCGCCGACCGCGACCTGCGGGGCTTCGCCGGGTTCTGCAAATTCTTTCAGCTCGACGCGGCCTTCCATCTTGTAGCCGACATCGATGATGGCCTGACCTGCCTCGATGGCAATGACCGTGCCGGTAACGACAGAGCCCTCATCGGGCGTGTCCATTTCGAGGCTCTCAGCGAGCATTGCCTCGAATTCTTCCATGGTTGCTTTAGCGCACATTCAGTTTTGCTTCCTTTGCATCATGTTTCTGGCCAGGCGGTTGCCTCCGCCGGTCTTTCCTCATACTCAAGCGGCCCTCCGGATCACGCGAGAACAGGCAACAAACACAAAGGGTCGCGGCTTGCGCCCGACCCTGCCCGTCTTGCTGATGTGCTCTTTCGGCCTTCTTGATTGGCCGTTCTATAGGGGTGCCGGGCGCTTCTGACAAGGGTTTTAGCGCCCCCAAACGAGGATTCTGCCGCGATTTCGCCTATGCGGCCCCCATCAGCGCGGTTATGCGCGCGGCCTCTTCGGCCATCCCCCAGGGCGCATTGAGCACGACAAGTCCGGTGCCGATCATCCGGTGGCCTTCGCGGATAGGCGGGAAACGGGCCTCGAACACCTGCGCCTGCGGGTGATCGCTTGTGATCCGGTCAATCATGCCCGCATGCAGACCAGCCGTCAGGATCGGATACCACAGCACGATCACACCGACATTCCACTTGCGATGGATCGTCGCGATGAATTTCGGGATCGTCTCGTAATCGGCCTTCACCTCGTAGGACGGGTCGATCATCATCACGCCCCGGCGCGGCTCTGGCGGGCAGAGCGCCTGCATCAGCGCAAACCCGTCGCGTTTCTCGACCCGCGCGCGCTCGCGCAGGAGCTGCGACAGCGCCGCATGTTCCTGCGGGTGCAGTTCAGCCAGCGTGATGCGGTCCACCATACGCAACAGATGCGCGGCGATCAGGGGCGATCCGGGGTAGTGATATTTCCCATGTGCCGCGCGCGTCGCGTCAATCGCGCGCAGATAGGGATGCGTGGGGGCAAATGCCCGCTCCAGCCGCAAGATGCCCGCTTCGGCCTCGCCCGTGCGGCGTGCTTCCGAGGAATCCAGCCGGTAGAGACCCCGCCCGGCATGGGTTTCCAGATAGCTGAGCGGCTTGTCCTTGCTGGCCATGTAATCCAGCATCCAGGCCAGAAGTGCATGCTTGTGCACATCTGCCAGATTGCCCGCGTGATAGAGGTGTTGATAGGACAGCATCCACGCGACATGCCACGCTGCGCCTGCGATTTCAATCGCCCAGACGGCCCCTCTGGCGCAGGCGCGCGTGCCGCCCTATCATCGCGCCAAACCCGCGCGAGGACATCATGCATATGAACCCCCATCTTGCTGCCACCCCAGCCCCGCCCGTGATGGAGGCTCGCCGCTGGATCGCCGAGGCGACCTTTCCGCCCGAACGCCCACTCCTGAACCTCAGCCAGGCCGCTCCCGTCGCGCCCCCGCCCCCCGACTTGCAAGCCGCCATGGCCTCAGCACTGTCCGACCCGGCAACGCATATCTACGGCCCGGTCCTTGGCCTGCCAGAGTTGCGCACGGCGCTCGCGGCGCGCATGACACGCCTCTATCGCGGGACGGTCCTTGCAGAGCAGATTGCGATCACCTCGGGCTGCAATCAGGCCTTTTGCGCGGCGATCACGGCACTTGCCGCCCCTGGCGATGCGGTCATCCTGCCAACACCGTGGTATTTCAACCATGCGATGTGGCTCTCGATGCAAGGGATCGAGGCCATCCCCCTGCCCTGCGACAACTCCCTGACCCCCGACCCGGAGGCCGCTAAGGCACTCATTACACCGCGCACCCGCGCCATTGTTCTGGTCACACCCAACAACCCCACGGGCACCGAATATCCTGCCGCGACCCTTGCAGCCTTTCGCGATCTGGCCCGAACGCATGGGCTGGCGCTGGTGGTCGATGAAACCTACCGCGATTTTCTCAGCCATTCGCGCCCGCCGCATGACCTGTTCACCGATCCTGACTGGGACGACACGCTGATCCATCTCTACAGTTTCTCGAAAGCCTATCGCCTGACCGGCCACCGCGTCGGCGCGATTGCCACGAGTCCCGCCCGACTGGCCCAGATCGAGAAAGTGCTCGATTCTGTCACCATCTGCCCTTCTGGCCTTGGCCAGCGCGCCGCGCTCTGGGGGTTGGAGAACCTCGATGACTGGCTCGCCGGGGAACGGGCCGAGATCCTGTCGCGGCGTAACCACCTGATGGCGGGTTTCGACACGCTGCCCGGCTGGGATCTGCGCTCTGCCGGGGCCTATTTCGGCTATGTCGCGCATCCCTTCGACATGCCCTCGGGCCAGCTTGCGAAACGTCTGGTGCATGAGGCAAGCCTGCTGGTTCTGCCCGGCACCATGTTCGCACCCGAAGGCGATACAGAAGCCACACGCCATCTGCGCATCGCTTTCGCCAATGCCGATCAGGCGGGTCTGCATGTCCTGAGCCAACGCCTGCAGGAATTCACCCGGACCAATTCCTGACCCCTCGGCGCTTGCCCCTGCGCGCGGCTTTGCTTACACACGATCCAATTCCCGCAGGCCCGCGCGGCAGCTTTACGCAGTTCAGAGAGATCCCATGTCCAAACCACCGAAGAAAACCAAGATGAACGCGAAAAACATCGCGGCTGGCTTCCTGATGGCGCTGCTGGCACTCAGCCTTCTTGGTTTCGGGGTCGAAGGGTTTGGCGGGCGTACGACAACAATCGGGTCGGTGGGCGATCGGAAGATCACGACCAACGAATTCGCCCGTGCCCTGCAAAACGAGTTGCGCGCGCTGCAGACACAGTTCGGCCAGCCCATCACCATGGAACAGGCCCGTCTGTTCGGGATTGACCAGATGGTGCTGGAACAACTGGTGACGGGTGCCGTGCTCGACAACGAGGCCGCGCGACTGGGTGTCTCTGCAGGCGATAGCGTGATTCAGCGCGAAATCACCCAGATCAACAGCTTCCGGGGGCTGGATGGCAATTTCGACCGCGAGGCCTATCGCTTCGCGCTGCAGAATATCGGCATGTCCGAGCGCGATTTCGAAGAATCGATCCGCGCCGATGTCGCGCGCACGATCCTGCAACGGGCGGTCACGGCGGGTTCTGCGGCGCCCGAATCCTATGTCGCGCCACTGCTGGAATTTCAGGCCCAGACCCGCGACGTGACAGTGATCTCGCTGAGCGCGGACGCGCTGGCAGAGCCTGTCGGCACCCCCGATGCTGCCGATCTGCAAGCCTTTTATGAGGCGAATATCGACCGCTACACCATGCCAGAGGGCAAGCGCATCCGCTACGCATGGATCACGCCGGAAATGATGATCGACGAGATCGAAGTGGATGAGGCGATCCTGCGGCAAGCCTATGAGGCGCGGCTCGCGGAATTCTCGCAGCCTGAGCGGCGGCTGGTGGAACGGCTGGTCTTTGCCGACACCGCCAGCGCCGAAGCCGCAATCGCGCGGATCACGGCAGGCGAGACCACATTCGAGGCGCTCGTCGCAGAGCGCGGGCTGGATCTGGATGATGCCGATATGGGTGATGTGACCCGCGCCCAACTTGGCGCAGCGGGGGATCTGGTCTTCGCACTGGATATGCCGGGCGTCGTTGGACCGGTCGAAACCTCGCTGGGGCCTGCGATTTTTCGCATGAATGCAATCCTTGCCGCGCAAGAAACCAGCTTCGAGGACGCGCGCGAGCAGTTGCGCGACGAGCAATTCTCGGATCTCGCGCGCCGGGCGCTGATGGATGACATGGACCTGTTCGAAGATCTGATCGCCGGCGGGGCATCGGTCGCGGATCTGGCGCAGGAAACCCGGATGCAACAGGGTGAAATCGACTGGCGACCCGGCGAGACCTCGGGCATTGCCGCCTATGAGGCCTTCCGCACTGCGGCTCAGGCGCTGCAAGAGGGCGATTTCCCCGAAATCGGCCAGTTGGAAGATGGCGGCCTGTTCGTCATCGAATATATCGAGGCGCTTCCCGCAGCCCCGCGCCCGCTGGAAGAGGTGCGGTTTCAGGTGATTTCGGAGTGGCGTAATGCCCGTATTCTCGACGGTCTTCGCGGTCTGGCCGAAGATGTCGCGCAGCGCTTGCGAGACGGCGGCGATGTAACAGACCTGGCGCTGGTTCCGGTCCGCTTTGACGGATTGCGCCGCACGGATATCATGCCGGACCTGCCGCGCGAGCTGGTGGCGGCCAGCTTCGAGATGGCCGAGGGCGAGTTGCGCATTGTCGAGGGCACATCCCGGCTGCATCTGGTGCAGTTGAACGCAGTCCAGAGCCCCGATCTGATGCTGGAAGATGTGGCCACGCTGCGCACGGCGCTGGAACAGCAGGTAGCGCAGAGTATCGCGCAGGATCTGTTCGGCTATTTCGCGGCCAGTCTGCGTCAGGACACGCCAATCCAGCTCAACCAGCAGATCATCGACGCAGTGCAGGCAGGGTTCTGATCACAGATGGCACAGCTTATCCCTGATTTTGCGCGGTTCGAGGCCGGATGGACGCGCGGCGAAAACCAGCTGGTCTATGCCCGCCTTGCCGCCGATCTGGATACGCCGGTGTCGCTCTATCTGAAGCTGGCAGGTGCCAACCGGGACAGTTTCATCCTCGAATCCGTCACTGGTGGGGAAGTGCGCGGGCGTTATTCGATCATCGGCATGAAGCCTGATCTGATCTGGGAATGTCGCGGCACACAGAGCCGCATCAACCGCGCAGCCCGCTTTGACCCTGACGGCTGGGATATGCTTCAAGGCCATCCGCTGGATACATTGCGCGCGCTTCTTGCGGAAAGCCGGATCGAGATGCCCGAAGGACTGCCCGCCGCGAGCGCCGGGCTGTTCGGCTATCTGGGCTATGACATGATCCGGCTGGTCGAGAATCTGCCCGATGTGAACCCCGACCCGATCGGTGCGCCTGATGCGATGATGCTGCGCCCTTCGGTCGTGGCGGTGCTGGACGGGGTGAAAGGCGAGGTGATCGTGGTCGCGCCCGCATGGGTCGGCTCTGGTCTGTCGGCGCGCGCCGCCTATGCGCAGGCCGCCGAACGGGTGATGGACGCGGTGCGCGATCTGGAACGCGCGCTGCCGCAAGCCCCGCGCGAATTGCGTGGCGAAGGGGCACCCATCGGGGTGCCTCAATCGAATTTCGCCAAACCTGACTATCTGGCCGCTGTCGAGAAGGCCAAGGACTATATACGCGCGGGCGATATCTTTCAGGTCGTCCCCTCGCAGCGCTGGTCGCAGCGTTTCGCGCTGCCGCCTTTCGCGCTTTACCGCTCGTTGCGGCGCACCAATCCCTCGCCTTTCATGTTCTATTTCGACCTCAGCACGGCGGAAGGTCCGTTTCAGATCATCGGTGCCAGCCCCGAAATCCTTGTGCGGCTGCGCGATGGTCAAGTGACGATCCGCCCCATTGCCGGCACCCGCCCCCGCGGTGCCACGCCAGAGGAAGACCGCGCCCACGAGGCCGATCTGCTGGCCGATGAGAAAGAACTGGCCGAGCATCTGATGCTACTGGATCTGGGCCGCAATGATGTGGGGCGCGTGGCGAAGATCGGCACCGTGCGCCCGACCGAAGAGTTTATCATCGAGCGCTATTCTCATGTCATGCACATCGTCTCGAATGTGGTGGGGGAACTGGCCGAAGGGCAGGATGCACTCTCGGCGCTGCTGGCGGGTCTGCCTGCGGGCACTGTCAGCGGCGCGCCCAAGGTCCGCGCAATGGAAATCATCGACGAGCTGGAGCCAGAGAAGCGCGGCGTCTATGGCGGCGGCGCAGGCTATTTCTCGGCCAATGGCGAGATGGATATGTGCATCTGCCTGCGCACTGCAGTCGTGCGGGATGAGACGCTTTACATTCAGGCCGGGGGCGGTGTGGTCTATGACAGCGACCCAGAGGCTGAATATCAGGAAACCGTTAATAAATCCAATGCCTTGCGCCGCGCAGCAGAAGATGCGGGTCGGTTTGCGGGCGGCAATGGCTAGGCAGCTGCCGGTGCGGGGAGCCTGTTTTGCGCCTGCAGCAACCGGCCTGCGAGCATGGTCGCGAATGCAAAGCTGACACAGCCCCCCGCGAGGTCGATCATGTGATGCCCGCCATGGATCAGCGTGGCCGGGATCATGAAGATATTGACCGCCAGCGCAGGCCAGAACATCCATGTGCCGCGCGCGAACCAGACCACCAGCAGCGCCATGACGATATGATAGGACGGGAAAGCCACGGTTCCGAGTACAAGATGCGATTCCACGCGCCCGACACCATGCTCTGCGAAATGCATGAGCACGGCACCATAGTCCGGGGTTACGACCAGACCTGACGCAGCAATGACCTCTGGCGCGATCTGCAGATAGGCGGACGGGCCGAAAGAGGGCCAGACAAGCCAGAATGCCAGTGTGAGAAGCGAGGTGATCATCGCTGTCAGCAGGAAATGATGCAATGTGGCGACGCGACGGGTCAGCCCGAGCATCAAGACCAGCGCGAACATCTGCGGGAAGGAGGATTGATAGATCTTCGCCAGCAGATGCGATAACTCGGGATAAGCGGCTAGCCACGCGACTGCCTTGTCCCATTCATAGCCGAAGGCCCGGTCAATGGCAAAGAGCGTCTCGTCGATCAGGGGCCGCTGCAACGGAAACGCCGCCATATTCGCAATCGACAGGACCGAGGCAAAGACCGGCAACAACCCGAGCGCCATGAACATCGCGGCGACATGATCCGCCTGACCCCGCAAGCGGATCAGCAGACCAAAGGCGGCAATCAGCCCGTAGAAGCGGATACCGGGCACGAAACTGCCCCAATCAATGTCAATCTGGCCGATGACCTGCGCGATCGCAGTCCAGAGCACCACAGTCGCTATGATGCCAAGCGCCAGCCATTCACCCCTATGCAGATATGTCATCGCCGCTCCGAGAGTTCTTGTGTTTCGATCAGGGCTACACCGGACATATGGCCAAAATCGGGCGAGACCTTGATAAGAAACCGGACGAACGGGCGGCGGAACGGGCGGCGGGCGGCGGGTGCTAGAATGAAAAAGGCAGGCGCGATTGGCGCCTGCCCTGGAATGGACTGCTGTCAGGGCCTTTACTGCGGGATACGCAGCACCTGACCAGGATAGATCTTGTCGGGATGCGACAGCATCGGGCGGTTCGCCTCGAAAACCTCGTTGAAGCGATTGGCATTGCCCAGCGTCTTTTTAGCGATGGCCGACAGCGTGTCACCCTTGACGACCGTATGAAAGACCGGTTCCGGCCCTTCGCTGACTTCGGCTTCGACCTCGGCCACACCTTCGACATTTCCGACAGCGAGGATGATCTTTTCCTTCATCTCGGCGCTGACGGCATTGCCTTCGACCACGACTTTCTCGCCTTCGACCTTGATCTCGACCCCGGTCGCATCCAGTCCCAGATCAGCGATTTCCTTTTTCAGCGCGTCCGGCTCTGGCGTGGCGGCTTGTGCCGCACTACCCCCAAAGATTTTCTTGCCGGCAGATTTTGCAAATGACCAATGTCCCATGGTCGATACTCCCAAACTGTTTACCAAGCCCAACAGGGCGCAGCACTTGTGCCGGGAATGTCGCGCGCGGGCAAGGTCAACCTGCCCGCGCGGGCATATTATTCCGCCGCTTCCGCGTAGCTTTCCAACGGTGGGCAGGTGCAGACCAGATTGCGGTCGCCGTAAACATTGTCCACGCGCCCCACTGGCGGCCAGTATTTGTCACCCCGGAAACTGCCCGGCGGAAAGCATCCTGCCTCGCGCGAATAGGCCCGGTCCCAATCGGCCACCAGATCCTCGACCGTGTGCGGCGCATGGCGCAAGGGGCTGGCCTCGGCGCTGATCTCGCCCTGTTCCACCGCTGCAATTTCCGCGCGAATGGCCAGAAGTGCGGTGATGAAACGGTCGATCTCGACCTTGGTTTCCGATTCCGTTGGCTCCACCATCAATGTGCCCGCAACCGGCCAGCTCATTGTCGGCGCATGAAAACCATTGTCGATCAGACGCTTGGCGATGTCATCAACCGTGACGCCCGCTTCCGCAAAAGGCCGCGTGTCAAGGATACATTCATGCGCCACACGCCCCTTGTTGCCCATGAACAGAATGTCATAGGCCCCACGCAAGCGCGCCGCGATGTAATTGGCGTTCAGGATCGCCACGCGCGTCGCCTGCGTCAGCCCCGGCCCGCCCATCATCAGGCAATAGGCCCATGAAATCAGCAGGATCGAGGCCGACCCATAGGGCGCAGCGGACACCGGTCCCTCGGCCCCGCCGGTTTCGGGATGTCCGGGCAGGAAGGGGGCCAGATGCGCCTTCACGCCAATCGGCCCCATGCCGGGACCGCCGCCGCCATGCGGGATGGCGAAGGTCTTGTGCAGGTTCAGGTGGGACACATCGCCACCAATCTCACCCGGCTTCACCAGCCCGACCATCGCATTGAGGTTCGCCCCGTCGATATAGACTTGGCCCCCATGATCATGGGTGATCTTGCAGACCTCGCGCACGGTTTCTTCAAACACGCCATGCGTGCTGGGATAGGTGATCATGCAGGCCGCCAGACGCTCACCAGCTTTCGCAGCCTTCTCGCGGAAATCCTCAAGATCGACATCGCCATTGGCCGAAGATTTCACCACCACGACCTGCATCCCGCACATCTGCGCCGAAGCGGGGTTGGTGCCATGCGCCGACATCGGGATAAGGCAGATATCCCGGTGCCCCTGCCCCCGCGCGCGGTGATACGCCTGAATGGTCAGAAGCCCCGCATATTCCCCCTGCGCGCCGGAATTGGGCTGCATGGACATGGCGTCATAGCCCGTGATCTCGCAGAGCTTCGCGCTCAAGTCATGGATCGCTTCCGCATAGCCCTGCGCCTGATCGGTCGGGCAGAACGGATGGAGCGAGGCAAAGGCAGGCCAGGACAGCGGGATCATTTCGGCCGCTGCATTCAGCTTCATCGTGCACGACCCCAGCGGGATCATTGCGCGGTCCAGCGCCAGATCGCGGTCCGACAGGCGGCGCATGTAGCGCATCATCTCGGTCTCGGCGCGGTTCATGTGGAAGATCGGATGGGTCAGATAATCGGACTGGCGCAGGAATTTCTCCGCAAAGCCCAGACGCCCGCGATGGGGCGGTGCGCCCTCGATCCCGAAGGTGCGCAAGACCCGCAGAAGCACCTGATCATCCGTCGTCTCATCCAGCGAAATGCCGACATGGCTGGTCCCGATCTTGCGGAAATTCAGCCCCTCGGCACGCGCGGCGGCCAGAATCCCGGCCTGCCCCACGCCCACCTCGACCGTGATCGTGTCGAAGAAATCCTTCACCACCACTTTCGCGCCCGCCACGCGCAGCGCGTGATACAGCCGCTCGGTGTGGAAATGCACCCGCT
>JAFIEL010000112.1 GCA_020832585.1 Natronohydrobacter sp.
GGTTTGTGCTGATCAGTTCGGACAGCGATTTCACGCGGCTTGCGTCGCGTATCCGCGAACAAGGGCTGGATGTGTATGGAATCGGGCAGCAAAAGACGCCCGAGGCGTTTCGCAAGGCCTGCAAGCGGTTCATTTTCGTTGAGAATATTCTTCCCGAGACGGAACCGGATACAGCCGCCAAGGGACGCAAGGCGCAGCCGTCCAAGGCCGTGCCATTGATCAAGGCGGCCATGCAAGCTATTGATAAAGATGAGGAATGGTTCTCTCTGGGCCAGCTTGGGCAGTTCATCGTCGCGGCCAATCCCGACTTTGATGCGCGCAATTATGGCTGTGTGAAATTAAGTGAACTGATGTCAAAGGCGGGGGTGTTTGAGTTGCGAAAATCCTCTGGCAATGCGATGCAGGTGCGGCTGAAACCCTAGACAGGGCGGGGATTGGCCCTTATTTGACGGCGATGGCACAGAAATCTGATCCCAACTACCGTATTATCGCAGAGAACCGCCGGGCGCGGTATGATTACGCGATCGAGAGTGATCTCGAATGCGGAATTATCCTTATGGGATCGGAAGTTAAGTCGCTTCGGTCTGGGCAGGCGCAGATTGCGGAAAGCTATGCCACGGTCGAGGATGGCGAGTTGTGGCTGGTCAACAGCTATATCGCCCCCTACAAGCAGGCCAAGACCTTTGGCCATGAAGAGCGCCGTCGTCGTAAGCTGTTGGTTTCAAAGCGTGATATGGCGCGGCTTTGGGCGGCGACCGCCAAGGATGGCATGACGCTGGTGCCCATGGTGATGTATTTCAACCATCGTGGGTTGGTGAAACTGAAGATCGGGGTCGCCAAGGGCAAGAAATTGGCCGACAAGCGCGCGACCGAGGCCAAGCGCGATTGGGACAAGCAAAAACGCAGGCTTCTCAAGGAGATGGGCTAGGTTGTTGAAGCATGAAAAACGATTTCATGTTTTCCGCCTGACCCACCCGCCCTTTTTTCACCAGCCGAAAAGCGCTTTCATTTCATCGCGGAAATAGCCCGAGCGCCCAAGGGGCCAGCAGGGCGGTCAGAAGCGCGTTCAGCGCCATGCCGATGCCCGCAAATGCGCCCGCCTGCGGGTGGACCTGAAGCGCGCGGGCGGTGCCGATGCCATGCGCAGCGACCCCGGTCGCAAAGCCGCGCGCGCGCCAGTCACGGATTTTCAAGACATTCATCAGCGGCGTGACGACCAGCGCGCCGATGATTCCCGTCACGATGACCAGAACAGCGGTCAGGGTGGGCGAGCCGCCGAGCGATTCGCTGATGCCGAGCGCCACGGGGGCCGTGGTGCTTTTGGGCGCGAGCGTGGCCAGAAGCTGCGGTGAGAGACCGAGCGCATGGCCGATGGCAAGCGCCGAGAGGATCGCGGTCAGCGATCCTGCCAGCAGCGCGGCCATGACTGGCAGAAGCGCGCGGCGGAAGGCATGGCGCTGGTGCCAGAGCGGGATGGCCAGCGCCACGGTCGCGGGGCCAAGCAGGAAATGGACGAATTGCGCGCCCTCGAAATAGGTGTCGTAGCTGGTATCCGAGAGCCACAGCAGCGCGCCGAGCAGCACCACGGCGATCAGGACAGGGTTGACCCAGGCCGGGCGGCCCATGCGCGAGGAGGCCGCATCTGCGATGACATAGGCGATCAGCGTGGCGGCGAGCCAGATCAGCGGATCGCCTGCGAGATAGGACCAGATTTCGGTGAAATCAGCCATCCTCGCGCGCTCCGGTCAGACGGGCCACAATGACGAAGACGCCTGCGCCCACAGCCAGCGCAAGGACAGTCGAGAGGACAAGCGCCAGCAGGATCACGGCCCCTTGCGTGCCGAGCATCTGGACATGGCCCACGACGCCGACACCGGCGGGGACGAAGAGAAGCGACAGATGGCGCAGGATGCCCTCGCCTGTCGGGATGACCAGCGCGGCGATGCGCGGGCTGGCCAGCATGAGCGCGAAGAGAAGCGCCATGCCAAGGACCGGGCCGGGGACAGGCCAGCCCATGAGCCGCGTCAGGGTTTCGCCTGCAAGCTGGCAGGCAAGGATCAGGGTGAGGGCGTGGATCATGATATGTCCCTTCTGGTCGGTCCTCCCCATAGGTCCAGATTGCAGCGCGAAAGGGAACAGGGGAATTGCGTCTGGCATGTGCCAATGGTCGCGCGTTGCGCTGTGTCGTGGGCTCAGAAGCGCCTGCTCAGGGCCCACCCGCCCGCCCCGATGCCCTTCGCGGGCGCTGCCCGGCAGGGCCGGGCGAGGGCTTTGGGTCATTGGCCTGCCCCGGCCATCTGTCGCGTGACAGCAGGCGCTTGACAGTGCCTGCGCCTGCGATCACGACTGGCGCATGAATGACCATCTGAAAGGGTTGATGATCACGACGCTGGGCGTCCTGTTCATCGTGCCCGATGCCCTGTTCGTGCGGCTGATCGAGGCCGAGGCACTGGCCATCGCCTTTTGGCGTGGGCTGTTTGCCGGGCTGCTGGTGCTGGCGGTCGTCACCTGGCAGATGGGGCGCGGCGCGGTGGGGGAGGTGCTGCGCGCAGGCCCGCCGGCCTGGGGGTATATGGTGCTCTATGGTATCTCCGCGCCGGGGTTTGTGCTGGCCGTGTCGCTGACCAGTGTCGCGAATGTGGTGTTCATTCTGGCGGCAATGCCGGTATTCGCCACGATTTTCAGTCGTATCTGGCTGGGCGAGCCGATTGCGCCGCGCATGGTCTGGACCATGGCGGGGGTTTTTCTTGGGCTGGGGGTGATCCTGTCGGGGTCGAAAGAGCAGGCGGGCGCGCATTGGAGCGGCGATCTGGTGGCGCTGATGGTGGCGTTCTTCTTTGCCGCGGCGCTGACCTGCGTGCGGCAGGTGCGGGCGCGGTCGATGTTGCCTGCCGTGCCGGTGGCACTGATCGGGGGCGCGGTGCTGATCCTGCCTTTTGCCGATGTGTTCGGCCCTTTCGCGCAATATTGGCCGCTGTTTCTGGGGCATGGGCTGTTCATCGCCTGTGCTTCTGGACTGCTGGTGCTGGGGCCGCGTTATCTGAGTTCGGCGGAAGTCGCGCTGCTCTTGCTGCTGGAGACAACGCTGGCGCCGCTGCTGGTCTGGGCGGTGATGGGGGAAGACCCCGGTCGCTGGACGCTGGTGGGGGGCGCGATCATGGTGTCTGCGCTGGTGATCTCGAATATGGTGGCGCTGCGGCGCAGGCGGGTCAGGTCCGGCGCAGGCGGATGACCACATCGACGCGGCTGATTTCGGCCCCTTTGGGCGGATCTGGCAGGCGCGAGAAGGCGACGGCCCCGGCGGGGGCGTCGGTCAGTTCCTGGGTGTCTTCCCAGAAGTAATGCGGGTGATCTTCGACGCAGGTATCGAAATAGGAGCGCGTCGCATCGACCGTGATTTCATTCATCAGCCCGGCATCGCAGAAAGCGCGGAGCGTGTTGTAGACCGTCGCGAGCGAGACGGATTCGCCACTGGCTTTCGCGGCCATGAACAGCCCTTCGGCGGTGACATGGCGGTCCTGCCCGTCGCCCACCAGAAGCGAGGCGAGCGAAATGCGTTGACGGGTCGGGCGCACATGCGCGCGGCCAAGCCAGCGGGCGGCGCGGTCATGGGCGGTGTCGTCGAGAGAGGCGAAAGTCTGATCCATGACGTATATATAAAGCGCGTTTGGTACAGTTTTCAATGAGAATCCCTTGCAACTGGCAAAGCGGGCTTTGGCCGGGCGGCTTGTCAGCAAGTTTGCCACAGTGCTAGAGGGGGAAAACCCCTGATGGAGCATGGCATGTCTGACTTTCCCAAATCCTTTGACAAAGAGGGCCTGCTGGCCTGTGCGCGCGGTGAGTTGTTCGGCCCCGGCAATGCGCAACTGCCCGCGCCGCCGATGCTGATGATGGACCGGATCACCGAGATTTCGGGCGATGGCGGCCTGCATGGCAAGGGGCATGTGGTGGCCGAGTTCGACATCACGCCGGATCTGTGGTTCTTCGAGTGCCATTTTCCGGGCAATCCGATCATGCCGGGTTGTCTGGGGCTGGATGGGCTGTGGCAGTTGACCGGATTCAATCTGGGCTGGCGCGGCTGGCAGGGGCGCGGCTATGCGCTGGGTGTGGGCGAGGTCAAGCTTACGGGGATGGTGCGACCGGATCGCAAGATGCTGACCTACAAGGTGGATTTCACCAAGGCACTGCAGACGCGGCGGCTGACGATGGGGGTGGCAGACGGGATCGTCGAGGCCGATGGCGAGGTGATCTATATCGTCAAGGATATGAAGGTCGCGCTGTCGGAGGCGTGAGGCTGTTGGTGTGAAAAAAACGCCCCGGTTCTTGCGGACCGGGGCGTTTTTGCTGTGCGTGGCTTAGCCGATGATCGCGTTCAGCGTGGGCGAGGGGCGCATCACGGCTGCCGTTTTCACCGGGTCGCCGTGGTAATAGCCGCCGAGGTCCACGGGCCTGGTTTGCGCGTCGAGCAGTTCCTGCACGATGGCGGCTTCGCCTTCGGCAAGTGCTTTCGCGATGGGGGCGAAATGGGTGGCGAGGTCGGCGTCGTCAGATTGTGCCGCCAGTGCTTCGGCCCAGTAGCGGGCGAACCAGTAATGGCTGTGGCGGTTGTCGGGCTGGCCAGTCTTGCGGCCCGGTGAGCGGTCATGGTCCAGAACGCCCTGTGTGGCTGCATCCACCGCGTCGCCCAGGATGCGCGCTTTCGCATGGTCCTTGGTGTCGGCAAGGAAGCGGAAACTTTCGCCCAAAGCACAGAATTCGCCCAAGCTGTCCCAGCGCAGATGGCCGGTTCCGACCAGATCCTGCACATGTTTGGGGGCAGACCCGCCTGCACCGGTCTCGAACAAGCCGCCGCCCTGCATCAGCTTGACGATGGAGAGCATCTTGGCCGAGGTCGCGAGTTCGAGGATCGGGAACAGGTCGGTCAGGTAGTCGCGCAGCACATTGCCGGTGATGGCGATGGTGTTCTCGCCCTTGGTGATCGTTTCCAGTGACGCGCGGGTGGCTTCGCGCGGGGCGAGGATTTCGAACTTGTCGGCCACACCAGCGGCGTCGAGGAGCGGTTTCACATAGGCGATGAGTTCTGCGTCATGGGCGCGGTTTGCGTCCAGCCAGAAGATCGAGCGGAAACCGGTGGCTTTTTGGCGGTCGATGGCGAGTTGCACCCAGTCTTCAATCGGGGCCTTGCGGGTTGAGGCGGAGCGCCAGATATCGCCTGCTTCCACCTTGTGTTCATGGATCACGGTGCCATCTTCGAGCACCATGCGCACGGTCCCGTCATGGGGGATTTCGAATGTGGTCGGGTGGCTGCCATATTCTTCGGCTTTCTGCGCCATCAGGCCGATATTCTGCACGGTTCCGGCGGTGGCCGGGTTCAATGCGCCATTGGCTTTGAAGAAGTTGATCGTTTCGTCATAGACCGGCGCGTAGGAATTGTCGGGGATGACGCAATTGGTGTCATGTTCCTGCCCGTCCGGCCCCCAGCCCTTGCCGCCTGCGCGGATCAGCGCGGGCATGGAGGCGTCGATGATCACATCGGAGGGCACATGCAGGTTGGTGATGCCCTTGTCGGAGTTCACCATATACATCGGCGGGCGGGTGGCGGTCACAGCGTCGATGGCGGCCATGATCTCGGCATCGTCCTTGACGCGGGCCAGAAGATCGCCAAGGCCGGAATTCGGGTTCACGCCCATTGCGGCCAGTTCGTCGGCATGTTTCTCGAACACGGGCTTGAGCCACGCCTTGACCGCATGGCCGAAGATGATCGGGTCCGAGACCTTCATCATCGTGGCTTTCATATGCAGCGAAAACAGCGTGCCCTTGTCCTTGGTGCGGGCGATTTCCGCGTCGAGGAAATCCGCCAGCGCGCGCGCGGACATGAAGGTGGCATCGACCACGGTGCCTGCGGGGTAGCTGAGGCCGTCTTTCAGCACGGTCTCGGTGCCGGCCTCGCTGGTCAGCACGATCTTCGCCTTGGCCGCGTGCTCTAGCGTGACGGATTTTTCATTCGAGAAGAAATCGCCGCCGCTCATCGAGGAAACCTCGGTCTTGCTGTCGGCGGTCCATTTGCCCATGCGATGCGGGTTGGATTGCGCGAAGTTCTTGACGGCTGTGGCCGCGCGGCGGTCGGAATTGCCTTCGCGCAGGACCGGGTTCACGGCAGAGCCCTTGATCGCGTCATAGCGGGCGCGGACCTTCTTTTCATCCTCGGACGCGGGGGTTTCGGGGTAATCGGGCAGGGCGTAGCCCTGTGATTGCAGCTCTTTCACCGCGGCGACAAGCTGCGGGACCGAGGCCGAGATATTCGGTAGCTTGATGACATTGGCCTGCGGGGTTTTCACCAATTCGCCGAGTTCCGCCAGATCGTCGTTGATGCGCTGGTCTTCCGCCAGATATTCGGGGAAGGCCGAGATGATACGGCCCGCGAGCGAGATGTCGCGGGTGCCGACGCTGATGCCTGCGGCGCTGGCGAAGCTCTCGATGATCGGCAGGAACGAGGCCGAGGCCAGTTCGGGAGCCTCGTCAACCTTGGTGTAGATGATATCGGGAATGGTCTTGTCTGTCATGGCGCGAAACCCCTTGGTGAATTTGCGCGCACCATAGGGGGATTCTGCGCCCGCGTAAACAGTGCACAATGGTATACAATGAATTTTCTTGCAGATGTGAACCGGTCATTTCCCCGGTTGGATAAGGTGCGTGCCGAGCACGCACCTTATCTGGCGTCTTGCGCGTAACTCAGGTCAGAGACTCGCGTCGAGTGCTGCGAGGATCGCGTCACCCATGCCCGAGGTTGATACCGGCGTGCCGCCCTCCGGCCCCATCAGGTCGGCGGTGCGCAGGCCATCGGCCAGCACTTTTTCAATCGCGGCTTCCAGGCGTGCGGCGTCCTCGCCCTGATCGAAGCTGTAGCGCAGCGCCATCGCGAAGCTGAGGATACAGGCGATGGGGTTCGCCTTGCCTTGGCCTGCGATATCGGGGGCAGAGCCGTGCACCGGTTCGTAGAGCGCTTTCGGGCGGCCATTGGCCATCGGGGCGCCAAGGCTGGCCGAAGGCAGCATGCCAAGCGAGCCGGTCAGCATGGCGGCCAGATCCGACAGCAGATCGCCGAACAGGTTGTCGGTCACGATGACGTCGAATTGCTTGGGCCAGCGGGTGAGCTGCATCGCGCCTGCATCGGCATACATATGGCTGAGTTCGACTTCGGGGTATTCCTTGGAGACCTCGGTCACGACCTCGCGCCACAGGATGCCCGATTCCATGACATTGGCCTTTTCCATCGAACACAGCTTCTTGCCGCGCTTCATCGCTAGGTCAAAGGCCGAGCGCGCGACGCGGGCGATTTCCGATTCGGTGTAGCGCTGGGTGTTGATGCCGACGCGCTCATTGCCTTCCTTGAAGATGCCGCGCGGTTCGCCGAAATAGACGCCCGAGGTCAGTTCGCGCACGATCATGATATCCAGACCCGCGACCACATCCTTCTTGAGCGAAGAGAAATCCGAAAGCGCGTCGAAGCATTGCGCAGGGCGCAGGTTGGAAAACAGGTCCATTTCCTTGCGCAGGCGCAACAACCCGCGCTCGGGCTTCACGCTGAAATCGAGATTGTCATATTGCGGGCCGCCGACAGCACCCAGCAGCACGGCGTCCACTTCCTGCGCCTTGGCCATCGTGTCATCGTGCAAGGGCGTGCCGTGCTTGTCATAGGCGCAGCCGCCGACCAGATCTTCGCTGACGTCAAAGGCCAGCCCCCGTTTCGCGCCGAACCAGTCGATGATCTTGCGGACCTCGGCCATGACTTCGGGGCCGATACCGTCGCCGGGCAGGATGAGCAGGGAAGGGTTGGTCATGGCATGTCCTTTGGTTTGGGTCGCGCCATTCGCTAGACCTTGGGCGAAATCACGTCAAGGTCAACAGGGCTGCTTTGGCGGTTGCGGGGTTTTGTGATAGGGTGGCTGCATTGGGAAACTGGAGGAGTGCAGAATGTCGAAACATGTGATCGATCAGTCCAAGGCCAGTTCATCGGGGGCCTTGCCGCGCTTCGTGCAGATCGAGCGGGCGAAACTGCCGCATGGCAGCACCAAGGCGCTGGTGGCGCGGATGCAAAAGCGCGCGAGTGACCGGCTGGCGGCCTATGCGCGGATTGCGCGCGGGCGGACCACCTGAGCCTGTCGCGGGGCGGAAAATCTGCTATGGCCTTGTGAGAGCGATTTCACGAGGGGCCGGTCTGGGTGAGCACGGAATTTGATGCGGTCGTGATTGGCCGGAACGAGGCCGCGCGTCTGGGTGCAGCCCTGCGTGCGGTGCAAGCGCTGGCGCGGCGGGTGATCTATGTCGATAGCGGGTCGCGCGACGGGTCGGTGGCTTTGGCGCGCGCAAGCGGTGTCGAGGTGCTGGAACTGGACCCGGCGCGGCCCTTTTCTGCCGCACGCGCCCGTAATGAGGGGTTCGCGGCGTTGGGCGCGGATCGCGCGGATTTCGTGCAATTCATTGATGCCGATTGCCTGCTGGTGCCGGGCTGGCTGGAGCGCGCCTGCGCCTATCTCGACGCCCATCCACAGGCCGGGTTGGTGATCGGGCGCTACCGCGAGGAAGCGCCCGAGGCTTCGGTCTATAACTGGCTGACCGATTGGGAATGGGACAAGCCCGAGGGGAAGGATGCCGCCGGGATCGGCACCTTCATGACCCGCGCGGAGGCTTTCGCGCAGACCGGCGGGTTTCGCGACAGCATGATTGCGGCGGAAGATGACGAGATGTTCCTGCGGATGCGCGGGCTTGGCTGGCAGACATGGAGTATTGCTGCGCCGATGTGCACGCATGATGCAGGGCTGCGCGCGTTCCGTCCGTGGTGGCGGCGGATGATCCGCGCGGGCCATAGTTTCGCGGAACTCGGCGCGTTGCATCCGGGCACGGCGGCGGCGGCGCGCAAGCGGGCGGTGCTTTGGGGGGGGCTTGTGCCGTTACTGGTGCTCGCGGGCGCGGTGCTGTGGTGGCCTTTGGTCGTGTTGGTTGTGGCGCTCACTGTGGCGGCGATGGCGCGGCAGGGCGTGCGATTCGCGCGGATGGGGGCGCAGCCTGTGCGCGCGGTGGCGGCGGCGGGGCTGGTGATGCTGAGCAAATTCGCCAATCTTTACGGCATGGCGTGGTATTGGCTGCGCAGGCTGCGCCGCAGTGATGCCCAGATCATTGAATACAAATAGCCGCAAATTGGCGAATCAGGGGCAAGGGATTTCATGGCGGAAAAGGAATTGCGCGTCGGGCTGGTCGGCGCGGGCTATATTGCGGATTGGCATGCAAGCAGCCTGCACCGGGTGCCGGGGGTGCGTCTGGTGGGGATTTGCGATCCGGCGCTGAGTGCGGCTGAGGCATTGGCCAGCAGCCACGGCGCGCGCGCCTTTGCCAGCCTGTCCGAAATGATGGCGGCGGTTCAGTGCGACGCGGTGCATATTCTGACCCCGCCGCATCTGCACGCCCCCCTTGCGATCGAGGCGCTGGAGGCAGGCGCGCATGTGCTGGTTGAAAAGCCCTTCGCCACATCGTTTGCCGAGGCTGAGGCGATGTGTGCAGCGGCGGACAAGGCCGGTCGCGTGATCGGGGTGAATCATAATTTTCTGGGCCTGCCCGGCTATCAGCGGCTGCGGCAGACGCTGCAGGCCGGGCTGATCGGGCGCGTGGATCAGGCGACGGTGCATTGGCATTACCCGCTGCAACCGCTGCGCACCGGGCCGTTCGGCATGTGGATGCTGCAAAGCGCCGAAAACCTGATGC
>JAFIEL010000113.1 GCA_020832585.1 Natronohydrobacter sp.
CCGTCTGGGGGACGGAAGGTCGCAGGTTCAAGTCCTGCTAGCCCGACCATAAATCCCTTGAATTACCTTGCAGCCCAGTCTTGCGTTGCGCAAAAGCATCTGCAAGGAAGTCGGCAACAAGCCGACAGGGGTAGATCATGGAACAGACCGGGGTTTTGCCAGCACAGGCTTTGCGCGCGATGGTACGCGAGGGCGTGATCCGCGCCGAACCGGCGGTAGAGCCTGCACAGATCCAGCCTGCAAGCCTTGACTTGCGCCTCGGGACGCGCGCCTGGCGGGTGCGGGCGTCTTTCCTTGCAGGCAAGGGGCGGCGCGTTGCTGACCGGCTGGCCGCACTGGAAATGCACCAGATGGACCTGACCAACGGCGCGGTGCTGGAAAAAGGCTGCGTCTATGTCGTGCCGCTGATGGAAACCCTTGCCCTGCCGCGAGGGATTCAGGCCGTTGCAAATGCCAAAAGCTCGACCGGACGGCTGGACCTGCTGACACGGGTGATCACCGATGCTGGCACTGAATTCGACCGTGTGGCCGAGGGTTACACTGGCCCGCTTTACGCGGAAATCTGCCCGCGCTCGTTTTCCGTTCTGGTGCGTCCGGGCATGCGGCTCAATCAGATCCGGTTTCGCAACGGGCAATCTGTCCTGACCGATGCAGAATTGCTGGCCCTGCACCAGAGCGACACGCTGGTTCCCGATGATCCGGTCATTTCCGAGGGCCTTGGCTTCTCTGTTGATCTGCGCCCAGAGCACGGCACGCGTGTCGGCTACCGCGCGAAACCGCATACCGGCGTGATCGATCTTGACCGGATCGGCGCATATAACCCCCGCGATTTCTGGGAGGAACTGCACAGTTCAGACGGGCAATTGATCCTTGATCCCGGCGCGTTCTATATCCTTGTCAGCCGCGAGGCAGTGCATATCCCGCCCGATTACGCGGCAGAGATGGCCCCTTTCCTTGCGATGGTCGGCGAGTTTCGGGTACATTACGCCGGTTTCTTCGATCCTGGCTTTGGCCATGCGCCTGCAGGCGGGGCCGGGGCACGCGGGGTGCTGGAAGTGCGCTGCCATGAAGCGCCTTTCGTGCTGGAACACGGCCAGATCGTCGGACGGCTGGTCTATGAACGCATGAGTGAGCGACCAGAATCGCTTTACGGTGCGGGTATCGCCTCGAATTACCAAGGCCAGGGGCTGAAGCTGTCGAAGCATTTCCGGGCAGGCTGACATGCATGATTTCTATGCTGTATTGATTGATACCAGTTTCCTGATCACGGCCTTCGTCACACTCTTCGTGGTGATCGACCCCATTGGCACCGCGCCGCTGTTCCTTGCGCTGACGCAAGGCATGGATGCGGCACGTCGCCGTCACATCGGCATCCGCGCCTGTGTGATCGCCGCGATCCTGCTCGCGCTCTTTGGCCTTGCGGGCGAGGACTTCCTGCGCTTCATCGGCATTTCCATGCCCGCCTTCCAGATCGCAGGCGGGCTTTTGCTGTTCCTGACCGCACTCGACATGCTGTTTGACCGCCGCACACAGCGACGCAAGGATCACGCTGATGAAGGCTCTGGCACTGTCGCGGATGATCCGTCTGTTTTTCCCCTTGCCATGCCGCTGATCGCTGGCCCTGGCGCAATGGCGACGATGGTGCTGTTGATCGGCGAGACCGGACGCACGCCAGTAGGTATGGCGCTGATCACAGGGGTCATGCTCGTCGTCGTCGCGCTGGTTCTGGTCGCCTTTCTTCTGGCAGCGCCGATAGAGCGGCTCCTCAGGCGCACGGGAACGATGGTGATGACCCGTCTGTTCGGCTTGCTGCTCGCCGCGCTTTCAGTGCAGTTCGTGCTGAATGGCGCAAGTGCGATTGGCATCTTGCCGTCAACTACAGGACTATAGCTGCCAGATCCCTAAAGCGCTTTCGCGCGCGTTTCCAGATCATCCGCGACAGCTTCGGCCCTCGCTGCCAGTTCTGTCAACGCATCCGTGACATCTGCCGGGATCACTGGAACCTCGATCTTCTTCGGTTCCGGTGCAGGGCGGGCATGTAGCCGCGAGATTTCCTCGCGCAGCGACTCGATCTCTGCCTGCGCGGCTTTCACCTTGTCATCGGCCTCGGCGATCTTGTCTGCCAGCATCAGACCCGCCATCAACAGCATGCGCTCGGCAGGGACACGGCCGATCTGGTTCAGAAGCGTGCGCGCCTCGGCATCGAGCAGCTCTGCGGCAGCCAGCAGATACTGTTCCTCGCCCGGCTGGCAGGAAACTGTGAAATCCTTGTGACCGATCGTGATGACCTGCTCAGGCATTGCTTTCCTCCGTCGAGATCATCGGCTTCAATTCGCCCAGCACATCTTCCAGTTCCGCAGCCTCTGCCGCGCGTTCAGCGCGCAGGGCTTCGAGTTCGGCAACCAGCGAGCGGTTTATCGCAGACGGTTCGATCACCTGTGCCTCGACCCCTTCGCGCAGCTTGCGATTGGCTTCGATCAGCTTGGTATTCGCCTTCTTCAGCCGCAGCATTTCCAAGCTTTGCAGATCCAGTTGCTCGGTCATCCGCGCCAGACGACGCTCGAGCGTGGCAAAGGAACTCTCCTGGCGCTGCCGCACGGCATTTACCCGCTCGGAAAGCTGGGCATTCTTCGTGCGCTCTGCTTCAAGCTGGCTGCGCAAGGCATCCAGATCAGGACTGTGCTCGGATTTGGTGGCGCTCAGCGCCATTGCGCTTTTCGCGATGCGATCAAGCGCACGTCCAAGGCGGTTTTCAAGGTCCGATACATTGCTCATGCGAGGGTCGCTTTCTGTTTCAATGTTCTTTTGACCGTCTCAGTTCGCGAATCATGGCCCGTGGATCAAGCGACGTCAATGCAAGAAACCTACCCGGAAAGCGCGGATATTCCAACATCCTGTCGTATTCCCGGCACAGGGCGGCATCGCATCGCTTGAACTTGCGGCACAGGCTGGTATGACGCCGCTAACACTGGCCAGACAAGGAAACCCGAAGTGGACATTGCTGCCCTGCGTGACGCGCACCCCGATCACTGGAAGAAAGCCACCGCCATTCGCGCTCTGGCGATGGATGCGGTTCAGGCCGCCAATTCCGGCCACCCTGGAATGCCGATGGGCATGGCCGATGTGGCAACGGTCCTGTTCGAGAAGCACCTGAAATTCGACGCCAGCCGCCCGGACTGGGCGGATCGTGACCGTTTCATCCTGTCAGCCGGTCATGGCTCAATGCTGCTCTATGCGTTGCTGCACCTAACCGGATACGAGGACATGACCCTCGATCAGATCAAGAATTTCCGCCAATGGGGTGCGATCACCGCAGGCCACCCGGAATACGGCCATGCCAAGGGGATCGAAACCACGACAGGCCCGCTGGGTCAGGGCATTTCGAACGCTGTGGGCTTTGCCATGGCCGAAGAAAAGTTGCGCGCCGAATTCGGGTCCAAGGTGGTTGATCACTACACCTACGTCATCGCCGGTGATGGCTGCCTGATGGAAGGTATCAGCCACGAAGCTATCGGTCTGGCCGGGCATCAGAAGCTGGGCCGGTTGATCGTGCTGTGGGACAATAACGACATCACGATTGATGGCCGTGTCAGCCTGTCGGATGTGACCGACCAGCGTGCACGTTTCGCGGCGGCGGGCTGGAAGGTGCTGTCCTGCGATGGCCATGACCCGGCAGATATCGACCGCGCCCTGACCGAGGCGAAAGGGTCCGACCGCCCTGTTCTGATCGATTGCAAGACAATCATCGGCTTTGGTAGCCCAAAGAAAGCCGATACCTCTGGCGCGCATGGCTCGCCCCTGGGCGATGCCGAGATCGCGGCCACGAAAGAGGTCTATGGCTGGCCCTACGGCCCGTTCGAGATCCCCGCAGATGTGCTGGAAGCCTGGCGCGCAATTGGCGCGCGGGGTGGCGCGGCAAGCGCCGAATGGGACGCACGTTTCGCAAAGCTCTCGGACGCAAAACAGGCCGAGTTCAACCGCCGCATGGCCGGAGAGGCCCCGAAAAAGCTCGCCGCTGCCATCCGTGCCTTCAAGAAGCAGATCAGCGAAAGCGCCCCCAAGGTCGCGACGCGGAAATCTTCCGAGATGGTGCTGGAAGTGGTCAATGCGGTCATGCCCGAAACCATCGGCGGATCAGCCGACCTGACCGGGTCGAACAACACCAAGACGGCAGGTCTGGGCGTATTTTCGGCAGAAGATCGCAAGGGCCGTTATGTCTATTTCGGCATCCGCGAACATGGCATGGCTGCCGCGATGAATGGCATGGCGCTGCATGGCGGTGTGAAGCCTTATGGCGGCACCTTCATGTGCTTCACCGATTACGCGCGCGGGTCAATGCGGCTCTCCGCGCTGATGGGTGTGCCGGTAACTTATGTCATGACGCATGATTCCATCGGTCTGGGCGAAGATGGCCCGACCCACCAGCCGGTCGAGCATCTGGCGATCTCGCGCGCGACGCCCAATACCTATGTGTTCCGGCCCTGCGACACGATCGAGACCGCAGAGGCGTGGGAGATCGCGCTGACCACGCCGCGCACGCCATCAGTGCTGGCCTTGTCGCGCCAGAACCTGCCCACGCTGCGCACGGCACATAGCGTAAAGAACCAGACGGCGCAGGGCGCCTATGTCCTGGCAGAGGCAGAAGGCAAGCGTCAGGCGATCCTGATGGCCACAGGCTCCGAGGTCGAGATTGCCATGGCCGCGCGCGATCTGCTGCAGGCCGAGGGGATCGGAACACGGGTTGTGTCCTTCCCCTGCTGGGAACTGTTCGAGGACCAGCCAGAAGCTTACCGGCGCAAGGTTCTGCCCGCAGGGCCAGTGCGCGTGGCGATTGAAGCAGGCATCCGCTTCGGCTGGGATCGCTGGCTGTTTGGAGAACGCGGACGGCGCGAGAAGTCTGGCTTCATCGGCATGCATGATTTCGGGGCTTCTGCCCCTGCCCCGGAGCTTTATCGCCAGTTCGGCATTACGGCTGAGGCAACTGCCGCAAAGGTCAAGGCGCTGCTCGGCTGAAGCCGCACAAAAGGCCTGCAAAATAAAAGGGTGCGTGGTCAAACCACGCACCCTTTTTTGGTGTCTCTTGCGGATTATTGCGGGCTCAGGCCGCGCATCCGCTCGCCCCGGCGGCGCAGCAACTCGACCACAGTCAGCAGCGCGACTGAGATCAGCACGAGGATCGTCGCCACGGCCAGAATCGTCGGGCTGATATCCTCGCGGATGCCGGACCACATCTCGCGCGGGATGGTGCGTTGTTCGACCCCGGCCACAAACAGCACCACCACAATCTCGTCGAATGAGGTGATGAACGCAAAGAGTGCGCCCGAAATCACACCCGGCAGGATCAGCGGCATGGTGATCTTGAAAAAGGTCCGCGTCGGCGAGGCCCCCAGGTTGGCCGCCGCGCGTGTCAGCGACTGGTCAAAGCCCACCAGCGTCGCCGTGACCGTGATTACGACAAACGGCGTGCCAAGGGCCGCATGGGCCAGCACCACCCCCAGATAGGTCTGGGCGATGTTGATCGACGAGAAGAAGAAGAACATCCCCGCCGCCGAAATGATCAAGGGCACGATCATGGGCGAGATCAGGATGCCCATGATCAGACCTTTGGCGGGCATTTCCGAGCGCGACAGCCCAAGAGCCGCCAAAGTCCCGAGCGTGGTAGAGACCAGCGTTGCTGCAATCCCGATCACGAAGGAATTGCGGATCGAGCGCATCCAGCTTTCAGACCCCAGGAAATCCCGATACCAGCGCAAGGAGTAGCCTTCGGGGTTCAACGTCAGCATTTCACGGGTGAAGGTGAAGAACGGCTGCGCATTGAAGCTGAGCGGGATCATGATCAGGATCGGTGCCAGCAGAAAGAAGAAGATCGCAAAGCAGATCACCCGAAAGGTGTAATGCCAGATCTTGTCCTTGGTGGTGTAATAGGCGGGCATGGACATGATGGTTCTCCCTTACCCGAATTTCAGGCTGTCAGTGCCGACCAGCCGGTTATAGAGCCAATAGAGCACCAGCACGCCCACCAGCAGCATCGACCCCAGCGCCGCCGCCAGCCCCCAGTTCAGCGATTGCTGGATGTGGCGCGCGATTTCATTCGAGATCATCCGCCCCGACTGACCGCCGACCAGCGCAGGCGTGATGTAATAGCCGATCGAGATGATGAAGACGAGCACGCCCCCTGCCCCGATCCCCGGCAATGTCTGCGGGAAATAGACACGCCGGAAGGCTGTCCAGGGCGTCGCGCCAAGCGACTTGGCCGCACGCATGTAGCTGGGTGGGATCGTTCGCATGACTGAATAGAGCGGCAAGACCATGAAGGGCAGCAGAATATGCGTCATCGCGATTATGGTGCCGGTCTGGTTGTAGATCAGACTGAACCTGCCATCATCGCCAATTATTCCCAGCCCGACCAGAGTGTTATTGATGACACCTTGTTGTTGCAGCAGCACGATCCAGGCCGACGTGCGTACCAGCAGAGAGGTCCAGAACGGCAACAACACCGCGATCATCAGCAGATTCGCATAGCGCATCGGCAGGATCGACAGGTAATAGGCAATCGGGAAACCCAGCAGGAATGTCATCGCCGTGATGGCAAGGCTGAGCGCTAAGGTCCGTCCAAAGAGGCTGACATAGATCTGCCGGTTCTCTGGCCGTTTCACGATATTGCCGTCTGCATCATACTCGCGGTCAAGCGCCGCAACATAATAGGACAGCGTCAGCGGCTTGCCTTCGCGCTTGATGATCCGCCACAGCTCGACATCGCCCCACAAGCGATGTGCCGCTGTGAACGCCTCGCTATAGGGTTCCTGAAAATTGGCCACATCGCGCGTGGTGCGCGAAATTGCAGAGCGCGCCGCGCTGAGCTCATAGTTCAGACGAATTCCCAGCGGCCCGATCTTCTGCTCACGGCGCGGCAGATCCAGATCCGCAACCATATCCGCATGAAGGGCCGCAAAAACCGGCTCTGGCGGAAGCGCGCGCCCGTCCCAGTCCTGCAGCGCATCGAGTGTGCGGGGCAATGCATTGACAACCTGCGGGTTGTCGACAGAGCGCCACATCATCTGTGCGATGGGAAATGCGAAGAAGATCAGGATGAAGGCCAGCAGCGGCGCAACCAGTGCCAGCGCTGTCAATTTGCGGCGGCGGTTCGCACGCTCCAACGCCCGGCGCAGCGGCGTTCCATCCGAGGTCAGCAAGCGTCCGCGCTTGTCGGTTTCAGAGCCGGTCAGGCCACCCTCTGCTGTCGCATCTGCCATAGGCGTAATCCCGTCTGTAGTGGCGCGTCTGTCTGTAGGTGCAGAGACGTCAGGGCGCGACTCGCGCGCCCTGACAGGGGGAATCGCTTATTGCAGCATCCAGTTCGCGAAACGCTCGCGCAGCTCGTCGCCGTAGTCGACCCAGAAATCGTTATCCAGAACGATCGGCGCGAAGTAGTTGTCCGGGTTGGTCGGCATATGCGGTGCCATGTCAATACCCAGGTCGGCATGCTGACCCACCAGCGGGGCCGAAGACGCACGCGCCGGGCCGTAGCTGATGAACTTCGCCTGATCTGCCAGACGCTGTGTGTCGGTCGCCCAGTAGAGGTATTCCATCACCACATCGACATTCGGACCATCGGCGGGCACAACCCAGCCGTCCCACTCGACGACCTGACCATCCCAGATGATCGCAGCTTCCATGCCCTCGACTTCAATCGCGTCGAACATACGGCCATTATAGCCGGTCGCGAAGGCGACCTCGCCATCCGCCAGCAACTGCGGAGCCTGCGCGCCTTCGGTCCAGAAGATGATGTGATCCTTGATCGTATCGAGCTTGGCAAAGGCACGGTCCACGCCTTCAGGGGTCGAGAGCACGTCATAGATCTCGTCCAGCGCGACGCCATCGGCATAGAGCGCCCATTCTAGGTTCGTGCCCGGACGATCCTGCAGCGCGCGACGACCGGGGAAGTTCTCGACGTCGAACAGGTCCGCAATGCTCGATGGCTGGTTGTCCTCAGGGAACGCACCGGGACGGAAGGTCAGCACGGTCGAATAGACGATCTGCGGAATGAAGCACTCGCCCAGACTGCCCGGCAGGAAATCTTCGCTTGCCGGCGTGCCATCGGGCGCGGGCGCAAGCATCGCATCATGGTCGATCTGCAGGATGATGCCTTCATCACAGGCAAGCTGCGCATCGGATGGCAGCATATCCACCAGATCCCAGGTCACATTCCCCGCCTGTGCCTGCGCGCGCAGACCTGCGAGTGCATTGGCCGAACCGTCGTCATTGACGATGGTGACATGCGGATTGGCTTCCATGAATGGCGCATGATAGGCGCGCTGCTGGCTGGCCGTATACGCCCCGCCCCATGAAACGATGGTCAACGAGACCGGATCATTGGCAGCGGCGCTCAGCGCCATGACGCTTACGGCCGAGCTCAGCGCGATCAGTTTGACTTTGGATGACATTCGTAACCTCCTTGGTTGGTTCTGACGGCGCATTTGTTGCATGCACCATATCTGGCAGTTCTGTCCCCCGAACGCCTCGCCGCAATGCGGACCATTGTCACTTGGGACAATCGAGAGCGCGGCAGTCTTTCGGCAGCCAGCCGATTTCGATCATGCTGCCCGGCTTGTGGCGCACCTGATCCGGTGCATTGCGGGTCTTCATGATGAAATTCTCGTTTCCGGCCACTTTCAGCCGGGTGCGGAACACGTCGCCCATATAGATGAACTCCATGACTTCCGCGCGGATCAGATGGGCATCGGGGTCAAGCCTGTCCTTGTTGGCTTCTACCCGCTCTGGCCTGATCGAGACGCGCGTGCGTTCACCCACCTTGCTGACATTCACCGGCTTGGCGTCGATCAGCTCGCCACCATCAAGTTGGACCACACAGGTCTCTCCCTTGATCTCCTTGATGACACCATCCAGCGTATTGTTTTCACCGATGAATTGCGCGACGAAACTGTTCTTGGGTTCTTCATAAAGCACATCAGGCGGATCAAGTTGCTGGATGCGACCATCTTCGAACACGGCGACATTATCCGACATGGTCAGCGCTTCGGTCTGGTCATGGGTGACATAGACCGTGGTGATCCCCAGATCATGCGCCAGTCGGGTGATCTCGAACTGCATATGCTCGCGCAACTGCTTGTCGAGTGCGCCAAGCGGTTCGTCCATCAGCACCAGTTCCGGCTCGAACACCAGCGCGCGGGCAAGGGCGATCCGTTGCTGCTGACCTCCGGACAGTTGCGCAGGACGGCGATTGACGAATTTGCCCATCTGCACCATGTCCAGCGCGCGCATGATCTTCTTTTCGCGATCCGACTTGCCCATTCCCCGCACTTCAAGCGGGAAAGACAGGTTTTCACCCACTGTCATGTGTGGAAACAAGGCGTAGTTCTGAAACACCATGCCGATGCCGCGCTTGTGGGGGGGCACAGTGTTGATCGGCCGCCCGTCCAGCATGATCTCGCCATGGGTCGCCGTTTCAAATCCGGCCAGCATCATCAGGCAGGTTGTCTTTCCTGAACCGGACGGCCCGAGCATTGTCAGGAATTCACCCCGGGCAACCGACAGGTTGAGGTCCTTGACCACCAGGGTTTCGCCATCGTAACTCTTCTGGACCCCGTCAAATACGACGAAGCCGTCGCGCGTTTGTGCTGCGA
>JAFIEL010000114.1 GCA_020832585.1 Natronohydrobacter sp.
CGCAAACCCTGCGATATGATGAAAAAGGTCTGATCCCGGCGATTGCGCAGGATCATGCAACCGGCGAGGTGTTGATGATGGCCTGGATGAATGCCGCGGCCGTCACGCAGACGCTTGCGACGGGCCGCGTCACCTATTGGTCGCGCTCGCGCCAGTCCTTTTGGGTAAAGGGTGAAAGCTCTGGCCATGTGCAGAAACTGATCGAACTGCGTGTCGATTGCGACCGTGATTGTCTGCTGGTGCTGGTCGACCAGACGGGACCGGCCTGCCATACCAACCGGCGGTCCTGTTTCTACACGGCGTTGCGCGACGGGCAGGAAACCGAGATCATGTCGCCACTGGCAGACCCAGCATGAGGCGCAGCGCGTCGGGCGTCGTGCCCTCGGTCCGGTAGAGGGCGATCGCACGCGCATCGTCGCGTTTGGCCAGACGCCTTCCGCTTTCATCGCGAATAAGATTGTGATGATAATAGCTTGGCGTCGGAAGTTGAAGCAATGCCTGAAGCAGAACATGAATCGGGGTGGCGTCGAACAGATCCGCGCCACGGGTGACTTCGGTGATACCCTGTGCGGCATCATCCAGCACGACCGACAGATGATAGCTGGTGCCCATGTCGCGTCGTGCAAGCACCACATCGCCGGCCACATCATGCAGCCAATCACGGTCGAGCGTATGAAAACCCTGATGCAGCGGGCCGTTTTCGACAAAACCGAGCGGGCCCAGCCGCGCAAGTGCCGCACCCATGTTCAGCCGCAGCGCATCATCGGGCCCCGCATCCGACATCGGACGCGCGCGGCAAGTGCCGGGATAGGTCACACCATCCGGGCCAAGGGGCGCGCCTTCTTGCGGGGCGCTGAGCGCCGCGCGGATATCGGTGCGGGTGCAGCGGCAGGGATAAATAAGTCCCTGCGCGGCAAGCTGGTCAAGCGCTGCGCGATAGACCGGCAACCGGTTCGATTGGCGCATGACAGGGCGTTCCCAGCGCAGGCCCAGCCATGCCAGATCGTCGAAAATCCGCGCCTCCCATTCCGGGCGGCAGCGGGATTGGTCGATATCCTCGATCCGCAGCAGAAAGCGCCCTGCCCCGGCGCGTTCTGCTGCGATCAATGCGGCATAGGCATGGCCCAGATGCAACGGGCCAGTCGGAGATGGTGCAAAGCGCGTGACCTGCTCAGGCCGCATCGCGCTGGCCCAGCCAGTCCATGAAAGCGGCTTTCGCGCGGTCAGTATAGGCTTTGTAGCGGTCGCGGCGGCCACGGCGTCCGCCCTTGGCATCAATCGGCGGGAACAGCCCGAAATTCACATTCATCGGCTGAAAGGTCTTGGCCTCGGCCCCGCCGGTGATGTGATGCACCAGCGCCCCCATCGCCGTATCCCGCGGCGGCGGGCTGGCAGGCAGGCCCAGGAGTTCGCTGGCGGCCAGACGGCCCGCGAGCAGCCCCATCGCGGCGGATTCGACATAGCCCTCGACTCCGGTGATCTGGCCCGCGAAGCGGATATGCGGCTTCGAGCGCAGGCGCAGATTGTCATCCAGAAGTGTCGGCGAATTCAGAAAGGTGTTGCGGTGGATGCCGCCAAGGCGCGCGAAGGACGCGTTCTCCAACCCCGGAATCATCTTGAAAACAGAGGCTTGCGCACCGTATTTCATCTTGGTCTGGAAGCCTACGATATTGTAGAGCGTCCCCAGCGCATTGTCGCGGCGCAGTTGCACCACAGCATAAGGTTTCACATCAGGCGCGTGCGGATTGGTCAGGCCCACGGGTTTCATCGGGCCGTGGCGCAGGGTCTCGCGGCCACGTTCAGCCATCACCTCGATCGGCAGGCAGCCATCGAAATATGGGGTGGGGTTGGGGAAGCCAGAGGCTTCGCCCTCGTGGAACTCGGTCTTGTCCGCCGCCAGCAGCGCATCGATGAAGCCTTCATATTGATCGCGGGTCATCGGGCAGTTGAGATAGGCCTTTTGCTCGGCCTCGGTCTCGCCCTTGTCATAGCGCGACTGGAACCAGGCCTGCGACATGTCGATGCTGTCGAAATAGACGATGGGCGCGATGGCATCGAAGAAAGCCAGCGCATCTGCCCCGGTTTCGCGCGCAATCGCCTGCCCCAGCGCGTCGGATGTCAGCGGGCCGGTGGCGATGATCCACTGGCCGTCCTGCGGCAATTCGGTGATCTCGCCCCGATCCAGCCGCACATTGGGCAGGGCCAGCAGGGTGTCGGTCACGGCCTGCGCGAAAGCGTCACGGTCCACAGCCAGCGCGCCGCCCGCAGGCAGCGCGTGACGGTCGGCCATCTGCATGATCAGCCCACCCGCCGCGCGCATTTCCCAGTGCAATAGACCCACGGCATTCTGTTCATCATCATCCGAGCGGAAAGAATTGGAACAGACCATTTCCGCCAGATGCCCGGTCTGATGCGCGAAAGTGCCGCGCGTGGGGCGCATTTCGTGGATGACGACCTGCACGCCCAGTTGTGCTGCCTGCCATGCGGCCTCTGACCCGGCCATGCCGCCACCGATGATATGCAGTTCCTGTGTCATGACACGCCCTTTCCTGTTGGCGCGGAGATAAGGCCTGTGACGGGGTTTGGCAAACCCATAGAAAAAACCGCCGCGCTTGGGGGCGCGGCGGCAGTCAAGGGTCAGAACACAGGCAGTGCGCGGCAGGCTGACCCGCAGGCGTCAGGCAAACAAGGGCAGATGAAGCGTCACGACCACCAGAACCGCCAGCGCAAGCGCACCGGCCAGATCGGACAGGAAATCAGGGTGGGTATTCGGGGTCATGGCGTCCTCCATCGCTGATGTTGTTGCTTTGTTCTCATATGTTCTTGCTTTGGTCAAGAACTTTTTAAGAACATCTGTAGCAAAGTGGAGGTCAGCCAACAGAAAGGAATCGAATCGCCTTGTCCTGTTCCATCAGCCACAACAGTATTCGCGCCGCCTGCCCGCGTGTGCTAGTCAGTTCCGGGTCATCGGCCAGCAGCTTGCGCGCGTCCGATTGCGCAATGGCCATCAACCCGGCCTGCCGTTCCAGATCGGCCACGCGAAACCGGGGCAGCCCGGATTGCGCCGTGCCGATCAGATCGCCCGCACCGCGAATGGCCATGTCTTCCTCGGCAATCCGAAACCCGTCTTCGGTGTCGCGCAATAGTTTCAGGCGGCGCGCGGCAGTTTCGCCCAAAGGGGGCTCATAGACCATCAGACAGGTCGAAGCTGCCGCCCCACGCCCGACGCGCCCGCGCAACTGGTGCAACTGGGCCAGACCGAAGCTCTCGGCGCGCTCGATCACCATGATCGAGGCATTGGGAACATTCACGCCAACTTCGATGACCGTGGTCGCCACCAGAAGTTTCGTCTCGCCCGCCACGAATCGGGCCATGGCGGCGTCTTTTTCAGCAGGAGGAAGCTGGCCATGAACCAATCCGACCACGCCTTCGCCAAGGGCTGTGCGCAGATGCACAAACCGTGCCTGCGCGGCGGTAAGTGGGCTGACCTCGGATTCCTCGACCAGCGGGCAGACCCAATAGGCCTGACGCCCCTCACCGATCGCGCGGCGCAAATGATCGATCACTTCGTCCAACCGCGCGGTCGAGACCAGCGCGGTCTGCACTGGCTGCCGACCGGGGGGTTTTTCATCCAGAACCGACACATCCATATCGCCATATTGCGCCAGCGCCAGCGAGCGCGGGATCGGGGTTGCGGTCATGACCAGCATATCGACGCCCGCGCCTTTTTCAGCCAGCGCCGCGCGTTGCGCGACCCCAAACCGATGCTGTTCGTCGATCACGGCCAGACGCAGATCGCGAAATTCGACACCCTTCTGGAACACGGCATGGGTTCCCAGAACGATCTGGATGCGCCCATCCGCAAGGGCCGCCAGTTTCGACGCGCGCTCTGCCCCCTTGTCGCGCCCGGTCAGCAGCGCAATTTCCACGCCCGCAGCCAGCGCAAGCGGCGTCAGGCTTTCCAGATGCTGGCGGGCGAGGATCTCGGTCGGTGCCATCATCGCGCCCTGCCCGCCCGCTTCCACCGCGACCAGCAGCGCCATCAGTGCGACCAGCGTCTTGCCCGCGCCCACATCACCCTGCAAGAGCCGGTTCATGCGGCGTGTTGTGGCCATATCGGCAGCGATTTCCGCAATTGCACGGGTCTGGGCACCTGTCGGGCGATAGTCCAGCGCCGCCAGAACGCGGGCTTGCAGCGCGCCGGTCCCTTGGGTCGCGCGCCCCGGTTTGCGCCGCGCGCGGGCACGGGCCAGCGCAAGGGTCAGTTGATGCGCAAAGAGTTCGTCATAGGCCAGCCGCGCACGCGCCGGGGAAGTTGCAGACAGATCAGCAAGGGTTTGCGGGGCATGGGCGCGGGCGAGAGCCGCATGCCAGTCGGGCCATCCCTCGCGCGTTTTCAGCGCCGGGTCGATCCATTCACCAAGTTCCGGGGCGCGGGACATGGCGCTGGCAATCGCCTTCGTCATCAGTTTCGCGCTGACCCCGGCGCACAGCCCATAAACCGCTTCGGTCCGGGGCAGATCCTGCGCGTCTTCTGGTCGCAGAATATGGTCAGGATGGGCCATTTGCGCGATGCCGTCGAACAGTTCGACCTTGCCCGACACCAGCCGCCGCGCGCCTGTGGGCAAAAGCTTCTGCAGGTAATCGCCGCGCGCATGAAAGAAGACGAGTTGAAACTCGGTCACTTCGTCGCGGACATGCACGCGGTAGGGCCGTCCGCGAGTGCGCGGCGGCTGATGCGCACCGATGGTCACTTCGACTGTTGCAATGGCCGGAAAATCCAGACCCCGGATCGAAGGACGGCGCGCGCGGTCGATCAGGTTGAGCGGCAGATGAAACAGCAGATCGCGCGGAGTCTCGATGTGCAAGGCACTGAAATTCTTTGCCGTCTTGGGGCCGATCCCGTCCAGCCCCTCCAGCCCGGCAAAAAGCGGAAACAGGATTTCAGGCCGCGCGGCCATGCTACCCGGCCCCGATCAGGGCCAACCACTGGTCCTCGTCGATCACCTCGATGCCCAGATCTGTGGCTTTTTTCGCCTTGCTGCCCGCCCCTGGTCCTGCGATCAGCAGATCGGTCTTGGCAGACACAGATCCAGCGACCTTGGCACCCAGCGATTCCGCGCGCGCTTTCGCCTCGGCGCGGGTCATGCGTTCCAGCGTGCCGGTGAAAACCACGGTTTTGCCTGCTACCGGGCTGTCGGTCGCGCGCGCCTCGGCAGGCTGGATGGACAACAGCGCGGCCAATCTGTCGATCTCTGTCGCTTCGGCAGCAAAGCTTGTGATCAGCGATTGCGCCATCACGGGGCCCACCCCGTCAATCGAGATCAATTCGGCATAGGCGGCGCTATCGGGATCATTCGACTCGTGCATGGCGGCGCGAAACGCATCCCAACTGCCGAAATGCGTGGCCAGCATGCCGGCAGATGTCTCACCCACATGGCGTATTCCCAGCGCAAAAATGAAGCGTGCCAGCGGGATGCGGCGCTTTTCCTCGATCGCGTCGAACAGGTTCTGCGCCGATTTCTCGCCCCAGCCTTCGCGATTCTTCAACTGCCGAGGCTGGCCGGGGCCAAAACGGTCCTTCAGGGTGAAAATATCCTTGGGGCTGGCAATCCAGCCATCGCGCCAGAAGCTTTCGACCTGTTTTGCCCCAAGCCCCTCGATGTCGAATGCCGCGCGGCTGACGAAATGTTTCAGCCGCTCGACCGCCTGCGCAGGGCAGATCATGCCCCCCGTGCAGCGGCGCACCGAATCGCCAGGTTCGCGGATCGCCGGACTGCCACATTCCGGGCAATGCGCGGGCATCTGGTAGGGGGCGGCAGTGTCGGGACGGCGCGCAAGGTCGACATCGCGGATCTTCGGGATCACGTCGCCCGCGCGATAGACCTGCACCCAGTCACCCACCCGGATGTCGCGCCCTTCGCGGATCGGCCCCCCGCGCGAATCGCGGCCCGCGATGTAATCCTCATTGTGCAGCGTCGCGTTGGATACGACGACGCCCCCGACCGTGACAGGTTTCAGCCGCGCGACCGGGCTGAGCGCACCGGTGCGCCCCACCTGAATGTCGATCCCTTCGAGCAGGGTCCAGGCCAGTTCGGCGGGGAATTTATGCGCGATCGCCCAGCGCGGCGTGGTCGAGCGCAGACCGAGCCGGTCCTGATAGGCCAGATCATCCAGCTTGTAGACCACACCGTCAATGTCATAGCCAAGGCTGGCGCGCTGCGCTTCGATCCCGGAATAGGTTGCCAGCAAATCGTCCACTGTGTCGCAGCGACGAAACAACGGGTTGGTCGGAAAGCCCAGGTCCTGCAGTCGGGCAATCGCTCCGGACTGGGTATCGGCCAGCGGCTCGGATGTCTCGCCCCAGGCATAGGCGAAAAAGCGCAAGGGGCGGGCGCGGGTAATTTCGGGGTCAAGCTGGCGTAATGACCCGGCAGCGGCGTTGCGCGGATTGGCGAAGATCTTGCCCCCGGCTTCGGATTGCCGGGTGTTCAGAGCGGCGAAATCGGCGTGGGACATATAGACTTCGCCCCGCACTTCCAAGATCGCAGGCGCACCCGTCAGGGTTTGCGGGATCTCGGCCATGGTGCGGACATTGGTGGTCACATCTTCGCCGGTTTCCCCATCGCCGCGCGTGGCTGCATGCAAGAGCCTGCCGTTTTCATAGCGCAAGGACAGGGACAGACCGTCGATCTTGGGTTCGGCGGTCAGCGCCAGCGGGCTGTCCGGGCCAAGATTGAGGAAGCGGCGGATGCCTGCGACGAAATCGGCCACATCTTCATCGGTAAAGGCATTGGACAGCGACAGCATTCGCCGCGCGTGTCGGATCTTGCCAAATCCCTCGGCAGGGGTGGCCCCAAGGAATGCGCTGGCGCTATCGGGACGCACAAGCTGGGGAAAGCGCGCCTCGATCGCGGCGTTGCGCTGTCGCAGGGCGTCGAATTCCGCATCCGACAGAATCGGCGCATCTTCGCGGTGATAGGCGTCATTGGCGCGGTTCAGAATCCCGGCCAGTCGCGCCAGTTCCCGTTCGGCCATGGCCGCGTCGAGTTGCGTCACGTCATCTGCGGCCATTGTCGCTTCAGCCCTGCTGCCCTGTTCCACACCCGAGACCCTGCTGTTGCCCGAAATTCAGGCCCAAGTGATAGGATCGTGTGTGTCACAGGTCCAGAGCAAAGGCATCGCGTGCTCAGGCGGAGAGCGCGCTTCTGGGGACGCTGGCCTGACTGAGCACAGGATCACGCAGCACATAGCCACGTCCCCAGACCGTATCGATATAGCTTTCGCCCCCCGTCGCTTCGGCCAGCTTCTTGCGCAATTTGCAGATGAACACGTCGATGATCTTCAATTCGGGCTCATCCATGCCGCCATAGAGATGGTTGAGGAACATCTCCTTGGTCAGCGTGGTGCCCTTGCGCAGGCTGAGCAGTTCCAGCATCTGGTATTCCTTGCCGGTCAGATGCACGGTCTGCCCGTCCACCTCGACCGATTTGGCATCAAGGTTCACCGCGATCCGGCCTGTGCGGATGACCGATTGGGCATGACCCTGGCTGCGGCGGATGATGGCATGAATACGCGCCACCAGTTCGTCGCGGTGAAAGGGTTTCGTCAGATAGTCATCCGCCCCCCCACCGAAACCGCGCAGTTTGGTGTCCGTATCCGATTCGCCTGTCAGGATCAGGATCGGTGTGTCCACGCGCGCCATTCTGATCTGACGCAACACATCAAGCCCCGCCATATCCGGCAGATTCAGATCGAGCAGGATCAAATCGTAATCATAAAGCTTGCTGAGTTCGATCGCATCCTCACCCATATCGGTGCAGTAAACGTTGAAATTCGAATGGGTGAGCATCAGTTCGATGCTGCGGGACGTGGTCGGATCATCTTCAACAAGCAATACACGCATCCAGGTTCTCCTTTATCGCCGTTAACGCAGTTTCACGCAGAAAAGTTAACTCCTCGTTACCGTGCACTAATTAGCGATAAAAACAACCTAAAGTTGTCTGTACTTTTGCAGTGACGTGACCTTGAGTGCATCGACGCCATATTCCGTGACAGCCTTGTGCCACAGATCGAATTCCTCTTCCGAGAGTGCATAGCGTTCGAGTGCTGCCTTGCGTGACAAAAGCCCGGCTTCGACGGCCCGAATGACCAGTGCCTTGCGGCTGGCAACCCAGCGGCGCGTGTCCTTTGGTGGCAGATCGGCCAGGGTCAGCACAGTCCCATCCGCCAGTGTCACGGCCCTCGGGCCATCCACACGTTTGATATACATCGCGTTCTTCCTTCTTCACCCTTCCCATGGATGCAGGCAGAATCGCGCGAGGATATTAATTCGGGGTTGACCGTGGCCTTGATCGGCCCTTGAGAATAGATTGCATTTTCCTATATTTCTTCCGACTTGATCGAAAGCACATGCAATGCCCTATGATACGCCCCTCAATTCGCTTGGGATCGCCAAGCCGCCTGCCGAAACGCGGGTCGTCGTGGCCATGTCAGGCGGGGTGGACAGTTCGGTTGTCGCGGCAGAGCTTGCGCGCGAAGGCTATGATGTGGTGGGCGTGACGCTGCAACTCTATGATCATGGTGCCGCGCTGGCAAAAAAGGGGGCCTGCTGTGCGGGGCGCGACATTCATGATGCGCGGCGCGTGGCCGAGGACATGGGGTTCCCGCATTATGTGCTGGATTACGAATCGCATTTCCGCGAATCGGTGATCGATGAATTCGCCGATGCCTATCTGGCGGGCGCAACGCCTGTGCCCTGCATCCGCTGCAATGAGCGGGTGAAGTTCCGCGACCTGCTGGACACCGCGCGTGATCTTGGCGCGGATTGCATGGCGACGGGGCATTATGTCCAGCGCAAGGTCGGTCCTGCCGGTGCCGAACTGCACCGCGCGGCGGACCCGGTGCGCGATCAGAGCTATTTCCTGTTCTCGACCACGCGCGAGCAACTGGAGTTCCTGCGCTTTCCGCTGGGGCATCTGGCGACCAAGGCAGAGACGCGGGCACTTGCGGCGCAGCATGGGTTGAGCGTGGCCGACAAGCCCGACAGTCAGGATATCTGTTTCGTGCCAGACGGCGATTATGCGCGCGTGATCGAGAAACTGCGCCCCGGTGCGGCGGATCCGGGCGAGATCGTAGATATGGAAGGTCATGTACTTGGCGTGCATGAGGGCATCATTCATTACACGATCGGGCAGCGCCGGGGCTTGGGGATCGGGGGGCTGTCGGAGCCCTTGTATGTGGTGCGGCTGGACCCTGTGACGCGCCGCGTGATCGTCGGCCCGAAAGCGGCGCTGGCCACGCGCACTGTGCCGGTGCGCGAGATCAACTGGCTGGGGGATGACCCCTTTGCCTCGCGCAAGGAATGGGAAATGTCGGTCAAGCTGCGCTCGACCCGCCCGCCCGCGCCTGCGCTGGTGCGGCCCCTGTCGGAGACAGAGGCGGAAGTGGAATTGCTGACGCCCGAGGAAGGAATCAGTCCGGGACAGGCCTGTGTGTTCTATGCGCCCGAGGGCAGTCGCGTCTTTGGCGGTGGCTGGATCTGGAAAGGGCGGTAAAAGGGGGGCGGGGGGGGGGGGGGGGGGGGGGGGGGGGGGGGGGGGGGGGGGGG
>JAFIEL010000115.1 GCA_020832585.1 Natronohydrobacter sp.
GTGTGGGCTATATCGTGCATGTCTCGGAACGCACGCTGATGGCGCTGCCGGGGCGCGGTGAGGTGGCGGCACTCTATACCGAACTGGTGGTGCGCGAGGATCTGATGCAGCTTTTCGGCTTTCCGACACTGCTGGAAAAGGAATGGCACCGGGTGCTGACCTCGGTTCAGGGGGTAGGGGCCAAAGCCTCGCTGGCAATACTTGGCGCGCTTGGACCAGAAGGCGTTTCGCGCGCAATTGCACTGGGCGATGCGGGCGCGCTGCGCAAGGCGCCGGGCGTAGGGCCGAAACTGGCTTTGCGTATCGCGAACGAATTGAAAGACAAGGCCCCGGCGCTGATGGCCGTGGTCGAAACCGCACCTGCCGCGCCGTCGCGCAACGTCGAGACGGGTGCCGCCCCGGCACCCGTCGTCGTGCAGACCGCCAGCCCGTTGCCCGCCAGCAACGCAGTGGCCGAGGCCATGTCGGCGCTGGGCAATCTGGGCTATTCCCCCTCTGACGCCGCGCGCGCCGTGGCCGAGGCGCAGGCCGCCAGCCCCGAGGCCGACACGCCCGCGCTGATCCGGGCCGCGCTGCGCCTGCTTGCCCCGAAAGGCTGATCCATGACCACGCCAGACCCCAACCTGCGCGGCGAAGACCTGCCAGGGGACAGCCCCGAACTGGACCGCGCGCTGCGACCACAAACATTGGATGAATTCATCGGCCAGCAGGAAGCGCGGGCCAATCTCAAGGTGTTCATCCAGTCCGCCAAGATGCGCGGCGAGGCTATGGATCATACGCTGTTCTATGGCCCGCCCGGTCTGGGCAAGACGACGCTGGCGCAGATCATGGCGCGGGAATTGGGGGTGGGGTTTCGCATGACCTCTGGCCCGGTCCTGGCCAAGGCGGGCGATCTGGCGGCGATCCTGACCAATCTGGAAGCGCGCGATGTGCTGTTTATCGACGAAATTCACCGTATGAACCCGGCGGTCGAGGAAGTGCTCTATCCGGCGCTCGAGGATTTCCAGCTTGACCTGGTGATCGGCGAAGGGCCTGCCGCACGCACGGTGCGGATCGAATTGCAACCTTTCACGCTGGTCGGGGCCACAACGCGGCTGGGGTTGCTGACGACCCCGCTGCGTGACCGCTTCGGGATTCCGACGCGGCTGCAATTCTACACCGAGGACGAGCTTTGCCTGATCGTGTCACGCGGTGCGCGTCTGCTGGGGATCAAGGCGGAAGAGGCCGGGGTGCGCGAAGTGGCGCGGCGTGCGCGTGGCACGCCCCGGATCGCGGGTCGCTTGCTGCGGCGGGTGGTTGATTTCGCGCTGGTCGAAGGCGACGGGCGGCTGACACAGGCGCTGGCAGACAATGCGCTGACGCGGCTGGGCGTCGATCATCTGGGTCTGGACGGCGCCGACCGGCGCTATCTGTCGCTTCTGGCCGAGAATTATGGCGGCGGGCCGGTGGGGGTGGAAACCATCGCGGCGGCCCTGTCGGAATCGCGTGATGCCATCGAGGAGGTGATAGAACCGTTCCTGCTGCAGCAGGGATTGATCGCGCGCACCCCGCGCGGGCGGATGCTGGCGGCGAAAGCCTGGGTGCATCTGGGGCTGGCGGCACCGGCCCCTGTGGCGCAGGGGCGGTTGTTCGACGAGTGACGTGGTGCGGCTGCGTGGGCGTTGCAAAAGGGGGCGCTCGCGCCCCCTCAACCAGCCCGCAAGGGGCTGGTTTCACCCCCGAGGATATTTGGACAAGAATGAAAAAGGATTTCAGAATCCGGCAAAAATCGCACGCGTACGCGCGCTGTCTGCGTCCATCTGGGTGATGAGGGCGTCAAGACTGTCAAACCGCATCTCGTCGCGCAGATGCTCGACCAGCGCGACAGAAAGCGGCGTGCCGTAGAGATCGCCCTTGAAGTCGAAGATATAGGTTTCGAGATTGGGCTGGTTCTCGCCGAACATCGGGCGCACCCCCATCGAGGCAACCCCGTGATACTGCCCCTGATGCGGCCCTTCGAGCACGTCCACCAGAACAGCATAGACCCCGAAACGCGGCGGATGCAGCCCGGCAATCGACATGTTCGCGGTCGGATAACCCAGTTCGCGCCCGCGTTTCTCGCCATGCAGGACGGGTCCGTCGATGCGGTGCCAATGCCCCAGCATGGCGGCTGCTTCGCGTGGCTTGCCTTCGCTCAGGGCCTGGCGGATCGCGGTCGAGGAAAAGACGCTGGCACCATCACTCTGCAATTCCGCGATGGTGACTTCGAAGCCATGCGTCGCCCCCAGTTCGGCGAGGGTCTGCGCCGTTCCGGTGCGTCCCTTGCCAAAACAGAAATCCGCGCCGATCACCACATGGCGCACCCCAAGCCCTTGCGAGAGGACATCATGAGCGAAAGCTTCTGCGCTGAGGTCGGACAGGTCGCGCGTGAAGGGCAGTTCATACAGGCGCTCTACCCCCAGCCAGTCGAGGCGGTGCGCTCGCGTTTCCGCGCTCATCAGGCGAAATGGTGGTGCTTCAGGGGCGAAGACCTCGCGCGGGTGCGGTTCAAAAGTCACGATCCCGAGAGGGGCGTCGTGATGGCGCGCAAGGTCGATCACATGTTGATGCCCGCGATGCACCCCGTCGAAATTGCCCATCGCGACAGAGGCACCGCGCGCGGTTTCGGGAAGGTCTTGCCAGTGGTGAAATCTCAGCATCTGCCCCCTGTGGGGCGCAAGACCCCGCGTCAGTCGAACTTGCGGCTTGGTGCCAGCACTGTGGCCTCGCCTTTCAGGACAACCGTATCCCCTACCGAGCAGCGACATTCAAGAGTGACACGGCGCTTGGCGTAATCGATGGTCAGGACAGTGACCTCTGCGAGAACCGTATCGCCGGGACGCACAGGTGCCATGAATTTCAGGGTCTGACCCATATAGATCGTGCCATGGCCCGGCAGTTGTTCACCGATGACGGCAGAGATCAGACCGGCAGTCAGCATGCCATGCGCGATACGCCCTTCGAAGATCGTATCCTGTGCATAGGAATCGTCCAGATGCACCGGATTGCGGTCGGTCGACACTTCTGCGAACAATTCGATGTCGCGATCCGTGACTTCCTTGCGCAGATAACGCGACATGCCGATTTCAAGATCCTCGATGCAGATCGTGCCGCGCGGAAGATTGTCATTCATGCCATTGTCCAACATCTCTGCGATCCTTTCGAAACCAACGAATCCGAATTCTGTTGCAGTGCAGCAATACATGCTCCGCGCGCTTCTGGCAATATGCGAGAGAAAGAATAATGCGAACGTGGCTATAAAGTCGTAATTATGTTGCGTGACACCTTGTCGCATCACCCGGCCGACAAACGCCGCGGACCATATCCGCGGCGCAGTGGTGAGCAGTCATCTTGCAGGTCTTCTATCGCAATCGCCCGATGGCATGGGCTGGCTGCGCTTTCTGGTTTGAAACCCAGTTTGCGAACAGGTGCGGATCAGGGTTTTCGACATCCGGTCCGAACTCTGACGCGGCAAGGCCACCGGTGATGAAAAGCGTGTCCATGCCTTCGCCGACACCGCCCAGAATATCTGTCTGCAGGCCATCACCGATGCAGATTGTTCCGTCTGCCGTCAGTTGCACACCATGATCCGCAGCAATCCTGCGCGCCAGATCGTAGATCGGTGGATGCGGCTTGCCGAAATAGAGGCTCTCACCGCCCATTTCATCATAAAGCTGCGCCAGCGCACCTGCGCAATAAAGCCGGGTTTCCCCAAAATCGACCACGATGTCAGGATTGGCACAGAGCAGTTTCAGCCCGCGTGCCTTGGCCGACAGGAAACGCCCGCGATAGTCTTCGGGCCTGTCTGTCAACTCGTTGTAGGGGCCGGTGCAGACGATCCCTTCGGCTTCTTCAAAAGGGACACGCTCGATGGCAGGACGATCCTTGGACCAGTCGGGCAGGTCGGAAAAGAAAGTTTCGTCCTTCACTGGTCCGAGATGCCAGACCCGCTGCCCGACCGCGCCCATGAGCATGGCTTCTTGCGCGGCGTCGCCCGATGTGGCGATCCCGTCGTAAGCGTCTGCCGACAGGCCCATTTCGTTCAGGCGTTCGGCAACAGCCGCGCCGGGGCGTGGCGCATTGGTGAGCAGAATGACAACCCCGCCTGCCTTGCGGAACCGCAAGAGCGCGGCTTCGGCAGCAGGGTAGATCTGCTTGCCGTTGTGCACGCAGCCCCAGAGATCCACCAACGCCACATCGTATCTGCCTGAAATCTCGGAAAAAGATGTGATGAGGCTGGTCACAGGCTGAGCACCGGGATGATCTGCTTCTTGCGGCTCATGACACCCGGCAACACGACCTGATCACCGTCAACAGACACATTGAAGGATTTTTCGGCAACCGCGCGCAGCACTGGCGTTGGCAGAAGCAGGGTCGCCTCTTCCTTCAGGATGTCGATGACGAAAAGCATCACTTCATCGGCACCATCTTCCGCCGCAACGCCCGGCATGGCTGCGACCAGTTCGGCCTTGCGCGACAGGATCTGGTCAGGCGAGGTCGTCTCCAGCACGGAAATGCGGAAGATCTTGTCCCCGACAGGGTATTTCTTGGCGTCCATTTTCAGCAATTCCACCGCCGAGAAGGCCGAGACATCGGATTTGGCGGCGAACATCTGCGCGGCCAGATCTGCCATATCAACGCCAAGATCGTCGGCCAGCGCCTGCGCGATTGCGCGATCGGTATCAGTGGTCGTGGGCGAACGGAATTCCAGCGTGTCCGACAGGATGCAGGACAGCATCATGCCCTTGATCCCGCGCGGGGCCTTGGCCATATCCGCGCCGATCAACTGATACATGATTGTCGCCGTGCAGGCGAGCGGGCGGATGGTGATGTCGATCGGGCCCTTGGTTTCCAGCCCGCCGACCAGCTTGTGATGGTCGATGATGGCCAGAATATCGGCGTTATTGATGCCTTCGGGCAGTTCGGCCGGGTTATTGGTGTCAACGATGACCACGGGCGTTCCAGCGGGCAGATCGGTCAGGATGTCGGGGCGCTCGAAACCCCAGTGCTGCAGGACAAATTGCGCTTCGGTATTGCACGCGCCCAGAAGCATGGCCTGGGCGGGCTGGTTCTGAATCTCGTTCAGATACCACGACCAGATCAGGGGTGAACCGGTCGAATCCGTGTCAGGCGAGAAATGTCCGAAAACTTTGATCATTTTGGTGTCCACAGCTAGGGCAGGGAGGATGTCGCGCAGGCTTATAGCCGCCAATTTCGCGCTTGTCACGCAACCGCAAAATTTCGCGCATTAAGGCAGTGGTCACTTTTGTCTGCCAAGGTGCAAAGCGTGCAAGTGACGTTGGGGTGCGATGGCGGATCGTATTGAAATCTGGATCGTGATCTCGATCGCAGCCGTCATGGTGATCGCGTCGTTGGTTCTGACCAGTTTCGCGGGGGCGCGCAAGCACGCGAAGCGCGACAAGCTGGCATTCCGCTGGCTGGGTGCCACGAATATCGCGTTTCTGCTTGCGACGATGGGCCTGATGCTGGGTCAGTTGCTGCCGTTCTGGATCGCTGCATCGATGGTCATTCTTGGTATGCTGCTGGGCATGATCGTTGGCTATATCTCGCTGATGATTGGTGCGGGCGCGTTCTGCCTGCCGCAGCGCTATATTGTTCCTGCTTTGGCGCTCGCGTTTCTACAAGGCTGCCTTGCGTTGCTCATGCAGGATCTGGCGGTCCTGGTGATTTCCTCGTCTTTGATCAACGGGCTGCTGGGGCTGCTTCTGGCGTGGCGGCTCTGGGCCAAAGCCGTGCCGCATGGCCGAGAGCTTGCGCTGCTGGCCAGCGCCCCTTTTGCCGCAATCGGCGGGGCCTATCTGATCCGGCTTGCGCTTGCGCTGATGCAGGCGGATGACATCACGATCACGGTCATGACGCTGGTGATCACCTTCCTCATGGCGTTTTCCGCGTTGCAATGGGGTTTCGTCCTGATCGCCTTTCGTGCGACGCGGCTGAACGCCTCGCTTGAAATCGCCCGCAACCAGGCCGAGGATTCAAGCCGACTGAAATCCCGCCTGCTCGCGAATATGAGCCATGAATTGCGCACGCCGCTGAACGGGATTCTCGGAATGACCCAGGCGCTTCAGGGCATGAGCTCGGACCCCGAACACTTGCGTATGCTGGACACGATTCGCGACAGCGGCGACGGGCTGATGACTGTGCTCAATAACATCCTTGACCTGTCCAAGGTTCAAAGCGGTCAGATGCAACTTGAGACCCGCCCTTTTGATCTTGCAGAGTTGCTGGAGAGCGTTACCACACCTTTCGCCGTCATGGCGCAGGCGAAAGGTATTTCTTTCGATCTGCAGGTTTCGCTTGAGGATGCGCCACTGCGGATCGGCGATGAATTGCGGGTGCGCCAGATATTGGGTAACCTGCTGAGCAACGCAGTCAAATTCACAGAGGCGGGCTTTGTGGCCTGCACGGTCACTGCGCAAGCTGACGCTGTGTGCATGACGGTCTCTGATAGCGGAATAGGCATGACGCCAGAACAACAGGCGCGGCTGTTCGATGAATTCACGCAGGCTGATGCAAGCATTACACGCCGCTTTGGCGGCACGGGATTGGGAATGCCCATCGTGCGCGACCTGACTGAAATGCTTGGCGGGCAGGTGGTCGTCACATCCGAAGCGGGTCGCGGCACAATTGTTGACGTGCGATTGCCCCTGCCTGTGGCACCGGTGGCAAACCTGCGCGCCGAGGATGGGCCGGCGCTGCCGGATGAGTCGCTGTCTGCAGGGTTTCCAGACCTTCAAGACGGGGCGACATCGCCCCGGACCGGGCTGCAGCCTGCGGCGCATCATATCCGTGTGCTGGTCGCCGAAGACAATCGCGTGAATCAGAAAGTGTTGATCGCTTTGATGCGGGATATGGCAGTCGATCTGACACTTGTCGATAATGGCAGACTGGCACTGGAACGCGCGCGCGCCGAAGAGTTCGATCTGTTTCTGTTCGATGTGATGATGCCGGAAATGGATGGCGTCTCTGCGCTGGGCGCGATTGCGGCAGAGTTGCATGTGGCAGGGCGTCCGGTGCCTCCGGCAGTTGTCATCACGGCAAATGTCGCCCCGGAACAGATTGCAGACTATCTGGCAGCCGGGTTTGCCGAAGTGATCGCCAAGCCGATATCGAAACTCCGGCTGATCTCGATCCTGTCGCGGCTTGGCTTTGCAGCGCATGTCGGATCGGGTTCGGAAAAGAAACTGAAACATGATCGTCATCCGCAAATCGAGTTGGTGTCTGCAACCCGATAGGTGCCTGTCGATTTTTCAGGCAAGCAGGTGTTGACAGGCCATGCGCGCTTCCCTATCTCTGCGTCGTTAGCACTCGATCAATGTGAGTGCTAATACGATTTCAACCTGGAACCAGAGGAGCGTTCTCAGATGGCATTCAAACCGCTGCATGACCGTGTTCTAGTCCGTCGCGTCGAAGGCGACGAAAAGACCAAGGGCGGTCTGATCATTCCTGACACCGCCAAGGAAAAACCCGCAGAGGGCGAAGTGATCTCGGTCGGTGACGGCGCGCGCAAGGATTCGGGCGAACTGATCGCACCGAGCGTCAAGTCGGGCGACCGTGTCCTGTTCGGCAAGTGGTCCGGCACCGAAGTCACGATCGATGGCGAAGAGCTGCTGATCATGAAGGAAAGCGACATTCTGGGCGTTATCGCCTGATCGTTTCTCCGCATTCAGAAATTCAGACAACCAGGAGGCACCCTAATGGCTGCTAAGGACGTCAAATTCAACACCAACGCCCGTGACCGTATGCTGCGCGGCGTGAACATTCTTGCCGATGCCGTGAAGGTCACGCTTGGCCCCAAAGGCCGCAATGTCGTGATCGACAAGAGCTTCGGCTCGCCGCGCATCACCAAGGACGGTGTGACTGTCGCCAAGGAAATCGAACTGGAAGACAAGTTCGAGAACATGGGCGCGCAGATGGTCAAGGAAGTGGCCTCGCGCACCAATGACGAAGCTGGTGACGGCACCACGACCGCGACGGTTCTGGCGCAGGCCATCGTGCGCGAAGGTCTGAAATCGGTTGCCGCTGGCATGAACCCGATGGATCTGAAGCGCGGGATCGATCTGGCCACCAGCAAGGTGGTCGAAGCGATCAAGGCTGCAGCCCGTCCGGTGAGCGACAGTGCCGAAGTGGCACAGGTCGGCACCATTTCTGCCAATGGCGAAGCTGAAATCGGCCGCCAGATCGCCGATGCGATGCAGAAGGTCGGTAATGAAGGCGTGATCACTGTCGAAGAGAACAAGGGTCTGGAAACAGAAACCGATGTTGTCGAAGGCATGCAGTTCGATCGCGGCTACCTGTCGCCCTATTTCGTGACCAACCCCGACAAGATGATCGCCGAACTCGATGACGCCATCATCCTGATCCACGAAAAGAAACTCTCTTCGCTGCAGCCGATGGTTCCGCTGCTCGAGTCGGTCATCCAGTCGCAGAAACCGCTTGTGATCATTGCAGAAGATGTCGAAGGCGAGGCTCTGGCCACGCTCGTCGTCAACAAGCTGCGCGGCGGGTTGAAGATCGCGGCCGTCAAGGCACCGGGCTTCGGCGATCGTCGCAAGGCCATGCTGCAGGACATCGCCATCCTGACCGGTGGTCAGGTCATCAGCGATGATCTGGGCATGAAGCTGGAAAACGTGACCATCGACATGCTGGGCCGCGCCAAGAAAGTCTCCATCAACAAGGACAACACAACTATTGTTGACGGGGCAGGCGAGAAGGCAGAGATCGAAGCCCGCGTGGCGCAGATCCGTCAGCAGATCGAGGAAACCACCAGCGATTACGACCGTGAGAAGCTGCAGGAACGTCTGGCCAAGCTGGCCGGGGGTGTCGCAGTCATCCGCGTTGGTGGCATGTCGGAAGTCGAAGTCAAAGAGCGCAAGGACCGTGTCGATGACGCGCTGAACGCAACCCGCGCAGCTGTGCAGGAAGGCATTGTTGTCGGCGGCGGTGTTGCGCTGATCCAGGCTGGCAAGGTGCTGGACGGTCTGACCGGCGACAACAGCGACCAGACGGTTGGTATCTCGATCGTGCGCAAGGCACTGGAAGCGCCGCTGCGTCAGATTGCAGAGAACGCTGGTGTGGACGGCTCCGTTGTGGCTGGCAAGATCCGGGAAAGCGAAGACAAGAGCTTTGGCTTCAATGCGCAGACCGAAGAATATGGCGACATGTTCAAGTTCGGCGTGATCGACCCGGCCAAGGTGGTGCGCACCGCGTTGGAAGACGCCGCATCGGTGGCGGGCCTGCTGATCACCACCGAGGCGATGATCGCCGACAAGCCCGAGCCGAAGGGCCAGGGTGGCGCCGGTGGCGGCATGCCCGACATGGGCGGCATGGGCGGCATGATGTAAGCGCCAGCAAGCCCCCCCGCCCGCCGTGCGGGCAGGGAAACGGACGCCCCGCTGCCCCGTGCAGCGGGGCGTTTGCATTGCGGTCATGAACCGCGCAGCATCCGGTGACCGCGGATTCGCCCGCTCCCGACGCTCGTGAGAAGGGGGAGACGGGGTGCTCCCGCCCCCTGCACCGCCGCAGGTTCCCTGCGACGGCACAGGCGTTGGGGG
>JAFIEL010000116.1 GCA_020832585.1 Natronohydrobacter sp.
GCTGGAACTCGACACCAACCCGGTCGAGAACCAGATCAGACCCATCGCCCTGACAAGAAAGAATGCGCTGTTCGCCGGTAACGAAATCGGCGCCGAGAACTGGGCCATGCTCGCCTCACTCGTCATTCGGCGGGAAGACAGCGCCCCACGCTGTTCTCTGATCCGCCTCATCCTGCAAGATGTCCGACGTAAACCCCGTCAACTACATCGCCGCAACCCTGCGCGCCATCCTCGATGGCCACCCGCAAAGCGGCATCGAAGATCTCATGCCATGGCGATTCAGCCAGCCGTCAAGCCTCGCCGCATAGGGTGAGGTCGTCGCGCTTACACCTCATCAGTGGCGTTCACCTTCGCAGTCATCACGATTTGCGATCAGCCAGTCGGCTTCTGGCAGTTCCCGAAGCAAGGCGGCAACGCCGGTCTAGTCACTGACTTGCCAGGATCATTCCCTGGGCTTCAGCGTTTCCGGGTCATAGGCGGCCTTGAGATGGACACGAGCGGCAGAGAGTTCGCCAGCGATGTCGACCTCCCAGTTCCCGGTCTGCAGGAATTCCGAATCCACACCGGACTCGTTCCAGACCAGAGCCAGCCCGATGGCCCGGCCAAGACTGTAACCGTAGAACCCCGAACGCAACTCGCCAACCGGCTGCCCGTCTCGGAGCACGGCCTCGCCCCCCCAGAGCATGGGGCCGGCATCCTCCAGCACAAGCTGGATAATGCGGCGCCGTGGCAACCCGTCTGCCTTGGCCGAAAGCAGCGCCTCACGACCAAGAAAGGAGGGCTTTTTCCAGCCTACGGCAAACCCTAGGCCAGCCTCCATTGGGGTAATGTCCGGCGTCAGCTCGCGTGACCAGGCGCGATAGCCTTTCTCCAGACGCATGGATTCGATAGCGTAATACCCTGCATCGACAAGGCCCAGATCGCGGCCGCGCTGGTGCAGCAAGTCGTATATGCTGACCGCCATTTCGGTTGGCACCACCAACTCCCAGCCAAGCTCGCCCACATAGGTCATCCTGTTGGCGAGCCCCGTGCCATGGCCAAGGTCGATTTCCTGCACAGTGCCGAATGGGAAGGCATCATTCGACAGATCGGCAGGCGTGACGCGTTGAAGCAGCGCCCGAGACTGCGGGCCCATGACTGCGATAACCGCATAGGCCGAAGTTACATCGGTGACGAAAGCATGCGCGGCTGCGTCGAGGTTGCGTGAGATCCAGTCCATGTCCCGCACCGGCTGCGCCGAGCCCGTGATCAGCAGGAATCGGTCCCGCGCCAGCCGCAGCACTGTCAGGTCGCTTTCAAAGCCGCCGCGGTCGTTGAGCATGGCCGTATAGACCGTGCGCCCCGCAGGAACATCGATGTCCGCCGCGCAGATCCGGTTCAGTTCGCGCGCGGCGTCACGTCCCTGCACCAGCAGCTTTCCGAAAGAGGTCTGATCAAAGACCGCGACCGCCTCTCGCGCAGCCTTCACCTCGCGTGCCACCGCAGCGTCCCAGTTCTGGCAACCGAACGCATAGTCGATTGTGGTTTTCTCGCCCGGCCCGGCGAAGAAATTGACCCGCTCCCACCCCATCTTGGAACCAAAACTGGCCCCCTTGGCTGCAAGGCGGTCATAAAGCGCAGAGCGACGCAGCGGGCGGCCAGTGTCGAGTTCACGGTTGGGCCAGGGCATGACGTAATGCAGACCCAGCGTCTCTTTCACCCGGTCATGCAACCAGGCGGCATTGTTGTTGAAACGCGCAAAGCGACGGATATCGACTGGCCAGAGGTCCAGAGTCGGCGTGCCGTTCACGATCCACTCTGCCAGCGCACGACCGGCCCCCCCTGCGCTTGCGATACCCATCGAGTTGAACCCGGCACCAACGAAGAAATTGCGCAGCTCCGGGGCTTCACCCAGTATGAAGTTATTGTCCGGGGTGAAGCTTTCGGGCCCGTTATAGAATTTCCTGATCTCGGCGTCTGCCAAACAAGGCACACGGATCAGGGCATTCTCCATCAGGATTTCGAACTGGTCCCAGTCGTCTGGAAGCAGCGAGAATTCAAAATCGTCGGGGATACCATCCATCCCCCATGGCTTGGCTGCGGGTTCGAACCCACCCATCACAAGCCCGCCTACTTCTTCCTTGAAGTAGATATACCCGTCGGGATCGCGCATCACCGGCAGGTCGGGATGCACACCATCAATCTGGCCAGTCACGATATACATGTGTTCCGCCGAATGCAGCGGCACTGTTACACCACACATCTGCCCGACCTTGCGGGCCCATTGCCCCGCACAATTCACCACGATTTCGGCGGCGATATCGCCCTGGTCGGTTTGCACGCCCGTGGCGCGCCCGTCCTTGGTGCGGATGCCGGTCACGCGGATTTTTTCGAAGACTCGAGCTCCGCGATTGCGCGCGCCCTTGACCAGCGATTGCGTAAGGTCCGTCGGGTTGGCCTTGCCATCACCGGGCAGCCAGACTGCGCCCTTGAGATCCGAGATATCCATCACCGGCCAGAGTGCGCCTGCCTCGGTCGGTGAGATCACTTCCACCTCGACCCCTTGGGCGCGAGCGGCACCCGCGGTGCGGCGAAGCTGGGTCATCCGCTCTTCCGTGCGCGCGACCGAGACCGAGCCGCAGTTCTTCCAGCCCGTCGCCAGACCCGTCTCAGCCTCTAGCCCGGCATAGAGTTCCGTCGAATAACGGATCAGGCCGGTCATGTTGGAATGACTGCGTAATTGCCCAACCAGCCCGGCGGCGTGCCAGGTGGTTCCCCCCGACAGCCGCCCCTGTTCCAGAAGAACGACATCGTTCCAGCCAAGTTTGGTCAAGTGATAGGCAACAGAGCAGCCTATGACACCGCCACCGACGATGACGACGCGAGCGTGCGAAGGAAGGGACATGCGGACTCTCCAGATCAACGAAGAATCACACAAAGCCACATAAAGCCACTCATTACAACAGAAAACCGAGTAGACCGGTTCAGGAATGTCGGGGTTCTCTGTTCAACCTGAAAGAACGGGTAAATTGCGCGCTTCGAGTGCGCGGGCGATCGTGGCGGGCGGCGTGCTGTCGGTAATCAGCCCGGCGGCGCGGTCCTGTCCAATGATCCGGCATGGCGTGCGCACACCGAACTTGGAAGCGTCAATCACGAAATAGCCACGATGCGCCGCCGCGATCATCAGACCACGCGTCTCGGCTCCAAACGGGGTGAAATCCGTGACAGAGCCATCCGACGCCACACCACCCGCACTGACAAAGGCGATATCCACACGGAACCGCGCCAGCGAAGCCATGACTTCGGGTCCCTCGGCTGCCTCGTCGCTCGGGTTGATGGTGCCGCCGGCGATCTGGACGCGAAAGCTGTCATGGCGGCACAGATCACGGGCGATTGGCAGACTGGTGGTGATCACTGTCAGGCCGCGCCGTTTTCCCAGCATCGCGGCGATGGCTGAGGTGGTCGATCCGGCATCGAGCAGCACCACCATCCCGTCGCTGACCAGAGTCGCCGCGCGGCGACCGATCCGGGCCTTGGCCTCGGTATTGCGCACGGAACGACTGGCCAGCTCTGGCTCCACCATCGAAGCGCGCACCGCGCCACCATGCGTCAACTCCACTACGCCGCGCAAAGCCAGTGCCTTGAGGTCACGGCGCGCTGTCTCGGAACTGATACCGAACTGCTGCGCGATATCGGTAACGAGGATTGCACCATCGGATTCGATCCGGTTCAGGATCGCGTCCTGACGTTGCGGCGCGAGCGGACGGGAAGGCGGATTTTCGTGCATACTGGCAGTTTCGGGCAGTTGCAGGCCGAATGCAAGCCGCCCGAAACGCTCTCGGGGAACACCGGTCGAGCAGTTACCCTGATCACTCTGATCTGGACCGCTTGCCGCCAATGTCACCCCGCCCATTCTGCGGTTATTTGCGCCGCCAAAACTGGAAGCGCGCCAGAACATAGCGGTCCAGCAAAATGTGCAGAATCTTCACACCGACCGATGTCGCAACGATCATCGTCGCCATGGCTGCGGCAGCAGCAATGAATCCCGCTTCGTCCATATGCACGATCGAGATCGATGCTAGCTTCGTCTGCGCCCCGTAGAGGAAGATAACGGCTGATACCGTAGTCATCGCGTTGATGAACAGATAAACTGCGATATCCAAGATCGAGGGCAGGCATATTGGCACAGTCACACGTCTGAACGTGTTCCAGAACGGCACTTTCAACGACGCTGAAACGGCCTCGAATTCGCGGTCGATCTGCTTTAGCGCGGTCAATGCCGTGATATGCGAGACTGTGAAGAAATGCGTGATGGTGTTAACGACCAGAATTGTCAGGGTCGCATAGAAGATGTTCAGCGGGTTCCAAGGTGCGTTGAAGAAGAACACATATCCCAGTCCCAGCACGAGGCCGGGAACCGCGACGGGCATCATCGCAAGGAAATGTGCAAAACCGCGCGCGAACGGAAATGCCTTTGTCTTTTCGATGATATAGGCACCTGTGAAAATAACGGTTGTGCCGATCACTGACGCCAGAACAGCTAACTTTAAGGACGTGAAATAGGGGCCCCAACCATTAGGGTCGAAGCGCGGGAAATTGTAGTTGGCCGTCGTCAGTGACAGGTTATAGGGCCAGTAGCGGATGAAAGAGGCCCAGACCGCCACGCCAAGCGCCGCAGCAACCAACACCGCGACCACAAGGCAGTAGATCACAAAGCCGATGTCGCGGCGCCTGTTCGGGCCTGGCTGATAAGGCACCGCGCGGGCGGAAAGCAGCGCGACCTGACGGCGATTGACAATCCGATCAACGCCAAAGGCAATCACGGCAGGAACCAGAAGGATCATGCCGACAACCGCACCCATTTCGAAATTCTGCTGGCCAACCACAGCGCGATAGACGTCGGTCGCCAGCACATTGTATTGCCCACCTATCACTTTCGGTATCCCGAAATCCGTGATGACCAATGTGAAAACGACGAAAGTAGCACTGATCAGCCCATATTGAGCGCCCGGCAACGTAACAGTGCGGAATATCCGGGTCTTGGACGTGCCCAGTGCATTGGCGACCTCGTACAGTCGGCCATCGGACAATCCCAATGCGGTGACGAGGATAAGCACCGCATGCGGAAATGTATATGTGACCTGTGCGATCACGATTCCGATGGGACCATAGATGCTGTTTCCCATCAGCATCCAGCGCAGAAAGCCTTGATTTCCGAAAATATAGACAAGTGACAGCGCCGACATCAGGGAGGGAGCGAACAGCGGCAGCAGCGCCAGAGCATAGAATAGCGCCTTGGCTGGCATGCAGGTCCGGGTAAGGGCATAGGCATATGTAAATGCCAGCGGGATGACGATTATTGTGGACAGCGAAGCAATGAAGAGGCTGTTGAACAGAGAATCCACTAGGATCGGATTTGCAAAATACGCCGCGAAATTTCGCAGCCCCACAAACTCGCCGCTCGCATTCTGAAAGCTTTTCGACAACAGGGCGTAAAGAGGCAGGGCGATTGAAATGAGCAGGAACACACAAAGCAACGCAACCAGAATCCCGGCTACAGCATTTTCGGATGGAACCGGAAAGCCGCGCCTGCGCGACAGGATCGCCCGCGATGCAGCAGGAGCCAGATCAGCCATCAAGCGGCCTCTTCGGTTGTCAATTCGTCAATCGGGGTCGCAAAAACATGCAGCGACTGTTCGGGCAAGGCAACGGTCAAGTGCTTGCCGACAGAGACAGCCATGTCGCGCATCAGGTTGACCGAGAAATCGGCCAGGATCGGAACATCGCCCGAAACCGTCAGCAGGCGCGCCCTGCAGAACGCGCCCATGAATTCCAGATCATCGATATAAACCGCGACCCGGTTAGGGGTGTCGGCGGTCACATCGCGCACCCGCACTTCCTCTGGGCGCAATCCAACCGTCACTTTTGTACCCGCCGCAAGCCCGCGGTCATCCGAACAGGCAAGATCGATCCCTGCGACCTTCAATTTCCGGGAAGATTGCAGTGTTCCTTCAAAGAAACTCATCGTTCCTACAAAATCGGCGACAAAAGCTGTTGCGGGTGTCGCATACACCTCGATCGGGGTGCCGATCTGTTCGATCACACCATGATTCATGACAACGATCCGGTCCGCCATTGTCAAAGCCTCTTCCTGATCATGGGTTACCATGATCGTGGTGACACCCAAGTCGCGCTGCAAATCGCGGATCTGTTCACGCAACCGCAGCCTGACGCGCGCATCAAGGGCGGACAGGGGTTCATCCAGCAACAGCAGTCCCGGTGAGGTCGCGAGCGCGCGCGCGAGAGCGACGCGCTGCTGCTGCCCGCCGGAAAGCTGTACGGGATACTTGTCGCCCTGATCAGGCAGGCCGACCAGCGCCAGCAATTCGGTGACGCGCTCTTTAATGCGGCTCTTCGACCAGCGCTGATTGACAAGACCGTAGCCGACATTTGCCGATACGGTCAGGTTGGGAAACAGCGCATAGGATTGAAAGACGATGCCGAAATCCCGCGCCGAGGGGGGCGCGAAGGAGACATCCCGCCCGTCCATGGTGACGCGGCCCTCATCCTGCAGATCAAGCCCGGCAATGGCGCGCAACAAGGTCGTTTTGCCACATCCGGACGGACCAAGAAAACAGACGAACTCACCTCTTTCGATCTGCAGCGAAATCCTGTCCAATGCCGTGAATTGTCCAAAGCGCTTTGTCATATGCTCGATTTGCAGAAACGGCTGTTTGTCACCGGCAGTCTTGGTCCCTGACATGCTTCGTTATCCCATTCGTGACGCTGTGACGCGTGAAAATGCGGTTGCCGCAGTATCGTATTGCGGCAACCACCGGTTTACTGGAGCACAGGCAAGGCTCAGCGCGGAGCTGCCTTGGCTTCGTAGCGCGCGGTCCATTCGGCCAGAATGCGTTCACGATTTGCGGCCATCCAGCCGAAATCATTGTCGATCAACGCAGCTTCGACGCCTTCGGGGTATCCGTCCGGGAAATTCTGCGCGTCAGGGTGGGCAACAATCGCATAGGTTTGCTGATACACCAGATTGGCCTCGAGCGTCGTCAGCCATTCCATGACCTGTTGTGCAAGCTCCATGTGGTCGGTGCCATCGACGATTGCAGCCGCTTCCATTTCCCAGCCTACACCTTCGGACGGGACGACAACCTCAAGCGGCGCGCCCATGGCGCGCTCTTGGACGCCTCGCATGTCCAGAGCGATCCCGGCCATGCGTTCACCCCGCGCCGCCTGGACACATGGCGCAGAGCCCGAATGCAGATAGGCGGCCATGTTCTGATGCAAGGCATCCATGAAGGCCCAACCATCTTCTTCGCCCATCATCTGCAGCCATGCAGCAACCGTCAGATACCCCGTGCCAGAAGACGCCGGGTGCGGCATGACGATACGGCCTTCAAATTCCGGGGCCAGAAGGTCTTGCCAGCTTGTCGGTGTTTCGACGCCAGCCGCAGCGCCTTCGGCAGTGTTGAAGCAGATCACGCCGACATAGGCATCCATGCCGACCCATGTCGGTTCATCACGGTCATCCCGGAAGGCATCGCGCAGCGCCTCTGCACCCATCGGGGCATAGCTGGCAAGCAGGCCGCGTTCGTCAAACATCATCAGGCTGGATACAGCCAGCCCGACCACCATGTCAGCCTGTGGGTTGTCTGCTTCTGCAAGAAACCTTGCGGTGATCACCCCGGTCGAATCACGCATCCAGACAACTTCCACATCGGGAACCGCTGCCTCGATCGCCTGCTTGATCGGACCAAGTTGGTCATTCTCAAGCGCCGTGTAGATTGTCAGAGGGGTTCGGGCATCGGCTTGTCCTGCAAAAGTTGCGACGGCTAATGCAGCGGCAGCCACCCCCAGTTTCAACATGTTCTTCATTTCTTTATCCCTCCGTTGCGGAAAAAGTTGTTCGCGATGCCTTTGTTATGTCAGCAGGATACCGGCATCCGTGCACCCCTGCTTGCTCTCGATCCTGCAGCTGAACATCAAGACGACGCCGGTATTCATGTGGCGTTCGCTAGTGCAGTGGGGTAACGAATTGATGACATTCCATCGTCGTCCTTTCCCACCAACAGCCCTGCCTTTGTCGGCTGGCAGGCATGTCATTGATTGCAGATACAAACCCGGCGTCATGTTCCGCATCTCGAAGCGACATTCTGCCTGGCCGTCAGTTTTTTGCATTCTCCCCTTGATGATTTCAGCAACTGCTATCACCGCCGATAGTCGGGAAACCCATTCGATAAGTAAACTCAGTATATCCGATGTTTATATAGATTTTTACGATACAACTGGATTCACGGGCGTCCTCGCGTTCATGTGCCGCTCCGTTTTTCTTCGAATGCCTTTTCCTTCATCGGTTGCTCAATTCCATATCACATTGAATCGCAGAAGCTGCGCAAATTGTGCCGTCGCAATGTCGATTGTCAACTCGACCGGGCAGCGCCCTTCGGTGTGCTCGTCCCGTATGCAATTCGCATCAATGCCGCTATCTGCGCAACCGCTCAATCTTCTCAGACCAAGGGCCTCTCCAAATCCCTGCGCGTGGACGTGAGGGTCCGGTCTTTTCAGGCCAAAGCTATCGCAACGATGCCAAGCATCACGATGCACGAAGCAAGGAGACGCGGAAGCAGCGGACGTTCGGCGAACAGCAAGGTCCCGATGAGTGCCGCAATGATCACTGATGTCTCGCGCAATGCCGAGACCAGAGCGACCGGCGCGATTGTTTTGGCATGTATCGCCAACCCATATGCAAGGGCCGAGGCTACCCCCCCTGTCAGCCCAAAAGACCAGGACCGCATTCCCAAACCGCGCAGATCCCGCCTGCGCCGCCACAGTAGCCAGAAGGCAACAAAGCCTTCGCAGATGAACAGCCAGGCGATATAGGCTAGCGAGGTCTCTGCAAGCCGTGCGCCGGTGCCGTCGACAACCGAATAGGAAGCGATGATCACGCCCAATACCAGCCCCAGCAGCACGGCGGTCGAATCAACCCCGCGCCGGATTGACCCTGCCGCCAGCAGAAGTACCCCGCCTGAAATCGCCGCAATTCCCAATGCTCCCGCGCCGCCAACGGCCTCGCCGAGGACAACGAATGCGCCAAGCGCCACAAGCATCGGGGCGGTCCCGCGCGAGATCGGATAGACCAGACTCAGGTCTCCAAGGCGGTAACCGTGAAAGATTGCCCAGTAATAGCCCCAATGAATTACCGTCGAGGCCGCGATCCAGGGTGCGGCCTGCCAGCCCGGAAGCGGCACGAACACGGCGAGCACTGCGCCGAACACGACATGCCCCAGCGCGATTGTCGCCAGCGTGATCTCGCGATCGCCTGAAGCCTTGACCATGGCGTTCCAACTGGCGTGCAATAGCGCCG
>JAFIEL010000117.1 GCA_020832585.1 Natronohydrobacter sp.
GGCTGGCGGAAAGCTGCAATCTGACCCCGGTCGCGCGGCGAAACTCCGCCGGAAACGCCTCGGTTCCCGCGCCGCACGCCCGACGGCAGGGCGATGCGCGGCGCATTGCCGATGGATTTGCCCTCAGACCGTGCGCAAGCGCGAGTCGCAGCGCGCGGCCCTAAGGCAGGGTTCGGTCACGTCGGGCGCAAGGGCTTTCATCGCATCGAATTGCGTCAGGTATACCTGCCCGGTCAGGTCGTGCAGGAAATGACTGCGCTCCAGCTGGTCCATGACCGGGCCTTTCACTTCGGACAGGTGAAACGCCACATCCGCTGCGCGCAAGCGGTCATTGATTGCCTCCAGACTTTCCAGCGCTGAGGCGTCAATGTAATTCACCGCAGAGCATTGCAACACGACATGGCGCAGGGCAGGGGCTTCGGCCAGGGCTTGCACGATCCGGTCCTCCAGCGCGCGGGCATTGGGGAAATAGAGCGACTCGTCCACCCGGATCGAGAACACGCCCGGATCGGTGACAACCGCGTGGCGGTCGACATTGCGGAAATGCTCGGTCCCCGGCACTTGTCCCACGACCGCCATATGCGGGCGCGAGGTGCGGAAAAGATACAGGAACAGCGACAGACCCACACCGGCGAGCAAGCCCTGTTCAACGCCGATCAGCAGCGTCACGGCCATTGTCGCGGCCATGGCGGCCCCATCGGCGCGGCTATAGGCCCAGGTGCGTGGCAGGGCGCGGAAATCCAGCAGCGAGACCACCGCCACGATAATGATGGCCGCCAGCGTGGCGCGGGGCAGGTAGAACATGAGCGGGGTCAGCGCGACCACGGCAATGCCGATCAGAACAGCGGTGATTGCGCCTGCAGCGGGGGTGGCAGCGCCTGCGTCGTAATTCACGATGGACCGCGACAGCCCGCCGGTGACGGGCATGGCCTGCGTGACACCCGCGCCCAGATTGGCCAGCCCCAGCGCCACCAACTCGCGGTCGGGGTCGATCGACTGGCGCTTCTTGGCCGCCAGTGTCTGCGCGATGGACACGGATTCGACATAGCCCACAATCGCGATCATCAGCGCGGGAACGGCCAGCAACTGGATCAGCGACAGATCGAATTCCGGCAGGCCGAGGGGGGGCAACCCGCGCGGGATATCGCCCACGATGGCCACACCCTGCGTGTTCAGGCCGAAACCCCAGACCAGCAGGGTCGAACCGACGACAGCGATCAGCAGCGCGGTCTTGGCCAGCAATTTCGCCATCGGCCCGGACAGGCCCAGCCGCATCAGCAGTTTCGCCATGCCGCTGCGTGACCAGAACAGAAAGCCCAGCACCAAGGCCGAGAGCAGCACGGTCAGCGCCGAGAGACCGGAGATATTCGCAGCCAGCGACGGGATGACCTCGGGCAGGGTCTTGCCGCTGATATTCGCGCCAAGTAGATGACGCAACTGACTGGCTGCAATCAATATTCCTGCCGCGGTGATAAACCCGGAAATCACCGGATGGCTGAGGAAATTCGCCAGAAACCCCAGCCGCAACAGCCCAAGCGCCAGCATCAGGCTGCCTGACAGAAGGGCGATCCAGAGGGCTGCCAGATGAAAGCCCGGCGCGCCGATCTCTGCCACAGTGCCAGCAGCAGCGGCGGTCATCAGCGCGACCACAGCAACCGGGCCGACCGCCAACGACGGCGACGAGCCAAACATCGCATAGAGCAACAAGGGCAGCATCGCGCCGTAAAGCCCGGCCTGTGCGGGCAGCCCTGCAAGCATGGCATAGGCCATGCCTTGCGGGATCAGCATGATGGTCACGACAAGCGCCGCGATCACGTCATTGCCAAGATCAGCACGGGTATAGCGGCGGGCCCATGTCAGAAAGGGCAGGAAGTTTTGTAACATGAGGCGAATGTCCCGATTGTGGCTTCCGGGGTGCAGAAGCCTTGCCCGCGCTACATAGAGTCTGACCTTACATATTGCAAGTATTGAATGTGTATATTGGCATGGCATTTCCCCAATGACGTCGCGGGGCTTGCTTTCGGGCAGGCAGAGTGGCAGGCTTGGCACAGGAGAAGGCGTGTGGGATTGCCGACAATCGCCATGAACATGAAGGATTTGCGCGGCGTCTGCGCCTGTGCACTTGCGGCTGTCTTTCTGGTCTCTGCGCTCGTCGCATCGACACCGGTGATTGCGGGCGCACTTGCCTTTGCAGAGCGCGATGACGGTTCCGAACCTTACGGTGCGTTGCTCGCGCAGTTGCAGGAACTGGCCACACAGCCCGCGATTGCGGGCGCTGCGCAGGAAAGCGGAAACCGGCATGCACTGGTCATCGGCATCGATGATTACGCGCATCTTGACTCGCTCTTGAAGGCCGAAAACGATGCCGTTGCAGTCAGCGAGGCTCTGGGCGCGCTTGGCTTCCGCGTCACGCTGGAGACTGGTCTGGGTGTCGATGCTTTCGACGCGGTGCTCGCGGAATTTTACAACCAACTCTCCCCAGAGGATACGGCGGTGTTTTTCTTTGCAGGCCATGGGGTTGCAGATGGCAGCACGAATTACCTGCTGCCCGCAGACATGCCGCGTCTGGACACGACGGAAAACCCGCGGCTAAGCCGCAATGCCATTGATGCAAACGAGGTGCTTGCGGAAATCCGCGCGCGGGGCGTCGATCTGGCCTTGGTGATCCTTGATGCCTGTCGCGACGATCCGTTTGCGCATGACGGCACACGCGGCGGGCGGGCGATCACGCGGGGGCTTGCACGGATTCAGCCAGAGCAGGGGGCTTTCGTGATCTATTCCGCCGGCGTCGGCCAGACCGCGCTGGACCGGTTGGCCCCGGCGGATCCCGATCCCAACTCGGTCTTTACCCGCAAGTTTCGCCCAATTCTGGAAACCCCCGGTCTGCCGCTTGTCGAAATCGCCAAGCGCACGCAGGTCGAGGTGCGGGCGCTGGCCGAAACTGTGCGCCACCCGCAGGCTCCGGCTTATTATGATCAGGTCATCGGGCAGTTCTATTTCAAGCCGCCCGCACCGCGTATATTCGGGCTATCAATCGGGATTGACGCCTATGTGTCCGAAAATCTTGTGCTGGGGGGCGCTGTCAATGATGCCCGCAATCTGCATGATGCGCTGATGGGTGTGGGGGCGACCGAGGTGACGTTGATCACGGATCGGGATGCCCGGCGCCAGTTCATCAGCTTTGCATGGCAACAGTTGGTGGCGCGCGCCGAACCCGGAGATACACTTGTTCTGACCTTTGCCGGACAGAGTTTCGCCCCCCGTATCCGTTCCGATGACGGGGATGAGAAGCGCTCGATGCTGCTGCTTGCCGAGGCCAGACTGGATGACACTGCGATGAGCGCCTATGCGTCCGATGAGGCGAATGAAGAAGAGGACTGGATTGCGCATCTGGAACAGGTGATCACCGCGCGGGACATGACCGAATGGATGGAAATGGCGGCGGCGCGCAACCTGAATGTCGTGGTCTTCGTCGATGGATGCCATGCCGGGGGTATGCTGCTGCGGGAGTTCAGCAATGTCACCTTCATCGCGGCGACGGATATTGATGGGCTTGCCTTGGAAAGAACGGTCGACGGCCAGCAACAGGGCATTGCCAGCGCTGCCTTTGCGGAAGCGCTCATGGGGGCTGCAGATAGCAATGGCGACGGGCTGATCACGCGCTCGGAGCTTTTTGCATGGATCGACGCACGGGTAGCCGTCCTGAGCGCGAACAGAGATCGCGCACCGCAACAGCGCCCGGAAATTCAGCCCGATCCTCGCAGCGCGGGCTTTGTCGATCTGCCGCTTTTCACGACCCCACAGGATCCCGCGTTGAAACAGCGCGCCGAGGTGGTGCGTCTGTCCTTGCTTGATGATCTGGCCGCGCGGACGCAATCCTGGGGAAATCTGCGTCCTTTGCGTCCGGGGGCGGTTGCCGGTCAAACCCGCTGATCCATATCCCTCAATAACTCATAATCAGTATTATGTTAATTTAATGGATACCCGGATGGCTTGAAGCCTGACGCCGCTGCAGGTATGACGCGGCCAACCTGTCCCAAGCCAAGAAAGCCGCGCCCATGATCCCGCGCTATTCCCGTCCTGAAATGGTTGCCATCTGGTCGCCGGAAACCAAGTTCCGCATCTGGTATGAGATTGAAGCCCATGCCTGCGACGCGCAAGCCAAACTCGGCGTGATCCCCGAAGCCAGTGCGGCAGCAGTCTGGAAAGCCAAGGATGTCGAATTTGATGTCGCGCGGATTGACGAGATCGAGGCCGTCACCAAGCATGACGTCATCGCCTTTCTGACGCATCTGGCCGAGATCATCGGCCATGACGAAGCGCGTTTCGTGCATCAGGGCATGACCAGTTCTGACGTGTTGGACACCACCTTCAACATGCAACTGGTTTGCGCCGCCGATCTGCTTTTAGCGGATATGGAAGCCTTGCTTGATGCCCTTGAGCGGCGCGCGATGGAGCATAAATTCACCATCCGCATGGGGCGCAGCCATGGGATTCACGCGGAACCCACCACAATGGGCCTGACCTTCGCGCGCTTCTACGCCGAGATGAAGCGCAACCGCGACCGCCTGCTGGCTGCGCGGGCCGAGATCGCGACAGGCGCGATTTCAGGCGCGGTCGGCACCTTCGCCAATATCGATCCAGCCGTGGAAGCCCATGTCTGCGCGCAGATGGGACTGAAGCCGGAACCGATCAGCACGCAGGTCATCCCGCGTGACCGTCATGCGATGTTCTTTGCCACGCTTGGTGTGATTGCATCGAGCATCGAGAATATCGCCGTGGAAATTCGCCACATGCAGCGCACCGAAGTCCTTGAGGCCGAAGAGTTTTTCTCGAAAGGCCAAAAGGGTTCCAGCGCCATGCCGCACAAGCGCAACCCGGTGCTGACCGAGAATCTGACGGGCCTTGCGCGGCTGGTGCGCATGGCGGTGATCCCGGCGATGGAGAATGTGGCGCTCTGGCATGAGCGCGATATTTCCCATTCCTCGGTTGAACGGATGATTGGCCCGGATGCGACTGTCACGCTGGATTTCGCGCTGGCGCGGCTGACTGGTGTGATCGACAAGCTGGTGATCTACCCCGACAACATGATCACCAACATGAACAAGTTCCGGGGTCTGATCCATTCACAGCGCGTGTTGCTGGCGCTGACGCAAGCCGGTGTGTCGCGCGAGGATGCCTATACGCTGGTGCAGCGCAACGCGATGAAGGTTTGGGAACAAGGCGCGGATTTCCTTGAGGAACTGCTGGGCGACGGTGATGTGCGCGCCGCACTGACCGAGGATGAAATCCGCTCAAAATTTGATCTCGACTATCACACCAAGCATGTCGAGACGATTTTTGCGCGGGTTTTCGCCTGAAAATGACTTCTGTAGCGTTGATTTTGAAAGAATCGTGCTAAGCTCTGTCTCACAGCAGAAGGAGAGTTTGCATGAAACTGAAGATTACCCTCGCTGCATTGGTGCTGGGTCTGACCCCTGCCCTTGCTTCTGCCATGTGCTCGACGCGCCATGACACGGCATCGGCCTGTGCAGAGGGCCAGATTTATGACGCGGACACGATGACCTGCATCGAACCCGTCAGCAGCTGAGCCTGACTGACATCACAGCGCGCCACGGGCCCAGCCGGTGGCGCGCTTTTCTATGCAAACGCATCGGCTTAAACGCTTTGTTGAAGGTTTTCCGCGATCCTGCCGGACATAACGGGGATAATGCAGGATCACGGCATGGCGGCGGATCAACAACTGATGGTGTCGGCGGCCCGCATGGGCGGCGCAGTGGCGGGGTCTGCACCGCCCGCGCGCCAGCCTGCGCGGGCGCGGACGGACCACTTGAGCGGCGCTCAGAAAGCCGCCATAATCGTGCGCCTGTTGCTGGCCGAAGGGCTGGACGCCCCTGTTGGCGCCCTGCCCCATGATCTGCAATCACAACTCACGCAGACATTGGGCAGCATGCGGCTGGTGGATCGCGCGACCATGTGCGCAGTGGTCGAAGAATTTGTCGAGATGCTGGAACAGGTTGGCCTGTCCTTTCCCGACGGGCTGGAAGGGGCGCTGTCGCTCTTGGACGGCAAACTGGATGCGCGCGCCACCCAGACCCTGCGCGCCCTGTCGCGCGGACAAGGCGAAAATGACCCCTGGGTGGTGATCGATCAGGCCGAAATCTCGGATTTGCTGCCTCTGATCGGGCAGGAATCGCAACTTGTGGGCGCGGTGCTGCTGTCGAAGATCAGCACGGACAAAGCCGCGCAGATCCTGATGAAACTGCCCGCCGAAGATGCGCAGGCCCTGGCTATCAGCCTGTCGCGCACCGAAGATATCGCCCCCGACACTGTCGCGCGGATCGGGGCGACCCTGGCCGAACAGCTTGGCGCCAAGCCCAGCCGCGCGTTCAGCGCACCCCCCAGCCGGCGGATGGGCGAGATCCTGAATGTCTCGCCCGCCAGCTTGCGCGACCAGCTTCTGCGCGATGTGGAACGCGCCGATCAGGGCTATGCCGTGGGGATACGCAAGGCGCTATTCACGTTTCAGGATATTCCCGCACGGCTGGCCACGCGCGATGTGCCCACTGTCATGCGCGAGGCCAGCACAGAGGATCTGATGCTGGTCATGGCCGCGAAACAGCCGGACGATCAGGTCACGATCGACTTTCTGCTGGACAATATGTCGAAACGCATGGCTGACACGCTGCGCGAGGATGCGGCCGGACTGCCGCCGCCCGCAAGCGACGCGTATGATGCGGCGACGATGCGTCTGGCCGCGACTGTCCGACGCCTGGCAGAAGCTGGCAGCATCGTGCTGGCCCCGGTCGCGCAGTGATGATGCGGGCCCGACGCGTGCCGGGTCGCGCACAGGCATTTTTGCACGGCTTGCAGATCCGGGGCCGTCATCTGTTGCAGCGCATGTTCGGGGCGCTCTCGCATCTGGTCAGGTCCGGTCACTGTGCGGTGAGACATGGCCTGCTTGCGGCCAGTCCAGCGCATCCATCGCCGCCGCAGCACAGCCAAGGCGCGCAACATTGCGCCCGCGGATCAGACCGTCTGCATGGTGCAGACCAGACGGATTTCACCTGCGCTGGCGCCGCGGATGCCAGCGGCATTCGCCTCGTCCGTGTCAATATGCATTTCGGTAAAGGCCGCGTCACTGACCCGCACCAGCACCCCCGAAAAGGTCAGGCCCCGCCCGCTGTCTTCCAGCGTGACCTGCACGATATCCCCGTCCGCGACACCTGTTGCACGGGCATCGGCGCTGTTCATGTGAATATGGCGTGCGGCGACGATCAGCCCGTCTGTATCCTGATACCCGGCAGGACCGATCAGGCGCACATGTGCCGAACCGTCCAGATCACCGCTCTGGCGCACCGGCGCGTCCAGACCCAGCGCGAAGCCGTCAGTGCGCGAAATCTCGATCTGGGTCCGGGGCCGCAGGGGTCCAAGGATCGCAACCTGTGCGATCTCGCCCTTTGGCCCATGCAGGGTAACGCGTTCACGCGCCGCCCAATGCCCTTGTTGCCGCAAGGGCTTGTCAGGGGTCAGCTCGTAACCGGGGCCGAACAGCGCATCGACACTGGCGCGCGACAGATGCACATGCCGCGCCGAAACCGCGACCGGGATGGTCATGCAGGCCGGTTTGCGCGCCGCCATCGCCTCGGCCACCTCGCGCGCAATCATCAACTGTTCTGCCGTCTCGGTCACAAGCACATTGACCCGCGCCCCATAAGCCTGAATTTGCGGTGCCGCCCTGCCCGTCAGATCAACCGCCTGATTGCGGTCGTGATCCAGCCTGATGCCAAGGAAATCCAGCCCGTCGCAAATCCGCCGCCGCATCGAGGGCGAGTTCTCTCCGATCCCGCCCGTGAACACCAGCGCGTCCAGCCCGCCCATCGCTGCCGCATAGGCCCCGATATACTTGCGCGCGCGGTAGGCATAGATATTGATGGCAAGCTGCGCCGCCGCGTCGCCCTCGGCGGCGCGCGCCTCGACATCGCGCATGTCGGAAACGCCGGTCAGCCCCTTCAGACCACTCTCGGAATAAAGTGCAGTCTCAATCGCTGCGATATCCAGCCCCATCTCGCGCGACAGGAATCCGAACAGGCCCGGATCGACATCGCCCGAGCGCGTGCCCATGACCAGCCCTTCCAGCGGTGTCATGCCCATCGAACTGTCCAGACTTTCCCCGCGCGAAATCGCGCAGGCACTGGCCCCGTTGCCCAGATGCAGGCTGATGATCCGCAGGCTGCGCAGCGGTTGGTCCAGCGCCTCTGCCGCGCGCTGCGCGACATATTTATGCGATGTGCCGTGAAAGCCGAAGCGCCGCAACCCCGCTGCGCGCCATGCGTCGGGCACAGCATAAGTGGTTGCGCGGGCCGGGTTCGTCAGGTGAAAGCTGGTATCGAACACGGCCCATTGCGGCAGATCGGGCCAGACGTTGCGCGCCAGTGCAATCGCATCCAGATTGGCCGGGTTGTGCAGTGGCGCAAGCGGTATCAGCCCCTGCAGTTGCCCGACAATCGCATCATCCAGCAAGGCTGGACCCGTGTACTTGCTGCCACCATGGGCAACGCGGTGGCCGATGGCGTCCAGTTCCGAAACCCCTGCCCCGCGCAACAGATCCGGCACGGCGCGCGCCGCCTCGCCCAGTCCGGTCGGTGCCGCATCCTGCGCCATGCCATTCAGCGTCAGACGACAGCCCTGTGGACCGAAACGTTCGAAGCTGCCCTTCAGGCAGTGGCGGGCCGTATTCACAGTTGCCCCCGCTGTGACCTCGAAAACACCGAATTTCAGCGAGGAACTGCCAGCATTGAAGACCAGAATACGCATGTCATTCCCCTTGAAAGCAATGCTGCGCCTGCAGCGTGCAACAGCATGCTGCCAGAGGCAAGCGCATTCAGGGCGCGCGCGCGCTCACATCTTCCGCCATGGCACTGGCTTCGGCAGCGGCCTCGAGCGCCAGAAGGATGGACGCATGCCGATTGCGATAGTCGCGCGCCGGCAAGAGCACCTCGAACCCGTCAAAGGGCGCGTCCGGCACCGGTCCACCCGCTGTCAGCATCGCGCGCAACTGGTCGCGCGCCTGCGCCAGTTCGGTGGCGCTGCGCCCCATTACGACCTGTCCCAACAGCGCAGCCGCCGCCTGCCCCAGCGCGCAGGCTTTCACATCCTGCCCGAACCGCGCAACGCGACCATTGGCCATGTCCAGATCGACCGTCACGGTAGAGCCGCAAAGCGGCGAGCGCCGTTTGACGCTGAATTGTGGTGCCTCCAGCCGGGCGTGATGTGGAATGTCGGCCGCCAGCGCGAGGATTCGCCCGGAATAGAGTTTGATCAGGTCAGCATTCTCGG